>NZ_JBFULY010000013.1:0-105967 GCF_054049655.1 Cellulomonas sp. P5_C5
CTTCTCGGTGGGCCCGCCGCCGGCCGAGGCCGCGACCCCGCCGGCCGCCGGRCCGGTCGCCGCGGCGCGTGCGTGGTGGCGTGGCCGAGGACGCGTCGAACCCCAGCTGGCGTCCGGCGCCCAGGTCGCCGAACGCGGCCGCGCGGTCGCCGGGTCGACGCGCGTCTGGTTCCTGGTCGACTCGCTCGACCACCTCCGCCGCGGTGGGCGCCTCAGCATCCCGGCGGCCGCGATCGGCATCGTGCTCGGCCTGCGCCCGATCCTCACGCTCGACGACGGCCGCATCGAGGTCATCGAGAAGGTCCGCACGCGGCGCGCGGCCCGCGACCGGCTGGTCGCCCTCGCCGTCGCCGAGATCGCTCAGCGCCCTAGTGCGCGCGCCGCCGTGCACCACCTGGGCCAGCACGAGCTCGCCGAGACGCTCGCGAGCGAGCTGGCGGACGCGGCGGGACACCACCTCGTGGACACCGCCATCTGCGAGTCCAGCGCGGTGCTCGCCGCGCACGCCGGTCCCGGCCTGCTCGCGATCGTGGTCGCGGACTCCTGACCGCCGCTGCCGTCCACGCGAGCCGCCCACAGCCCGCACCGAGGAGGGCCTGCGCACCACGGCTTACGGTCCGGCTCCTGCTCTCGTCCGCCGAACTTAGGTTCGCCGGGTGCAACACCGTGACCGCCACCTCGACCGGATCACCCGGCACCGCCTGACCGCGCTTACCGCACGCCGCGCCGCTGCTCCGGCTGCGCCGAGCGCCCGCGTGACGGTCGCGCAGGCGTCGACTCCCGCAAGCAGCCACACACGACCCGCCTCCCGAGCGCTCGCCGGCGCGTCCGCTCTGGGGTCGGTCCCGGTGCCGAGAGCCCGGCCGGCGGGTGGCGCAGCACCGTGGAGCCCCGATCCGTCCAGCGACGCGACGACCACCTCCGGCGGCGACGAAGACGCGATCCCGTGGACGGCGTCCGGCTGGGTGCCGCACGCGCCGTCAACGGCACCGACGATCGACCCGACTGCCGTGGACGGGTCCACCTCGGGCTCGCCGTCAGCACCGCCACTCGACCCGACGGTTGTCGACGGGTCCACGCACGGCTCGCGACCGACCCCGGTGCAGTCACCGGCATCGGCCCTMGACCCGCCCGCGGTCGACGGGCTCGCGTCGGGCTCGCCACCCGCGCTGGTGCACGGGTTCGGCTCGGTGGCGCACGACACCCGATCGGGCGCGCTGCCTGTTTCCCTCGTGGCACGCACGGAGCACCGACGTCCTGCCGAGGTCCTGCCGACGCGGACCACGACAGCGCTGCAGGTCGCCGCCGCTGGCTACACGGCAGCCCACGGTGACCCGACCACCCGCGCGGCGGTGTCTCGCCGCCGCGTCCGGTGGGCGATCTCGTGGCGGCTCTCCCTGGCGACGGGGGCCGTGCTCCTGCTGGTCGCCGGTGCGATCGCGTTGCGGGCGTCCGCGCTCGCACCCGGCCCCGCGGTGGTCCTCCCGACGCCCGTCCCGAGCGGCCCGGTGGCCTCCGAGGCCCCGACCGTGGTGGCCGAGGTCGTCGTCGATGTGGTCGGCGCCGTAGCGGCACCGGGTGTCGTCCGGCTCGCGCAGGGATCTCGGGTGGTCGACGCCATCGCCGCAGCCGGTGGTGCGACCGCGGAAGCGCAGGTCAGCTCGCTCAACCTGGCACGTGTGCTGGTCGACGGGGAACAGATCGCGGTGCCGCGGCCGGGGGACCTGCCAGCGCAAGCCGCCGCCGCCGAGCCCGCCGGCGGGGACGGGCTGGTCGACCTCAACACCGCCGACGCCGCCTCCCTCGACAGCCTGCCCGGGATCGGTCCGGTACTGGCGGACCGGATCGTGGCGCACCGCGAGGACCGACCCTTCACGACGGTCGACGAGCTCGCAGACGTCGCCGGCATCGGCCCGACCCTCCTCGAACGCCTGCGCGACCTGGTCCGGGTATGACACCGCCGACCCAGCCGCAGCCGACGAGACCGCTGCCACCGACGAGACCGCTGCCACCGACGACACCGCTGCCGCCCACGACACCGCTGCCGCCCACCACACCGCTGTTGCCGACGGGACCGCTGTCGCCGACGCCGACGACACCTCCTGCGCGACGCGGGCCGACGGACACGTCGACGCGGTCGCCTGCGCGTGGTCCGGACGGCGTGCTCACCCAGGCCTCCGCGCGGGCGAGCGCGGCTCACGCGCCGCTCGCCCCGGCGGACCCTGGCGAGGACGCCGACCCACCCATCACGGTCGACGTGCGACTGCTCCCGGGCGCCGCCGTCGCGTGGCTGGCAGCCCTGGTGGTCGTGCGGGTGTCGTCGCGCGCGGCCCTGATCGGGGCCGTGGTCTGCCTCGTGTGCCTGGCGGTCGGGGCGGCCGTCGTGGCGGTGCGCCGTCGACAGGGGCCGCCGGTGGAGGCCGCGACGCGAGCGGTCGACGAGCGTCTCGGCGTCCGCCGGCCATCGCCGCGCGATCTGCGGGGCCCTGTCGCCGCCCTCGGGCTCGTCGTGGCGGCGGCGGTGCTCGGCGCGGGAGCGAGCCAGACGGCAGCGCGCGACGGGGGTCTGCTGCCCGTGCTCGCATCCGACGGTGCGATCGGTCGGGTGGAGGGCGTCGTCGTCGGCGAGCCGACGGTTGTCCCGCCCGCGTGGCCCGGTGCGCCGGAGCGTGTCCGTTCCCTGGTCGCCGTCGACCTCGTCACCGCCGGAGGGCGGGAGTCCGGCGCCACGGGCCAGGTGCTCGTGCTCGGTCCGTCGTCGTGGAGCGCTGTGGAGCCCGGTGCTCGGATCGCCGCGTCCGGCAGGCTGCGCCCGGGCGAGACGGGACGGCGGACGGTCGCGGTCCTGCTGAGCGGGGGAGCGCCGGACCTGATGTCGGCGCCGTCCGCACCGGACGCGGCGGCGTCGCGCTTCCGGGAGGGCGTGCGGTCGCTCGCGGAGACGCTCCCGGGTGATGCCGGAGCGTTGCTCGCGGGCGTCACGGTCGGTGACACGGCTGCGGTCCCCGGCGACCTCAAGGATGCTCTGCGCACCGCAGGGCTCACCCACGTGACGGCGGTGTCGGGTGCGCACTTCTCGCTGGTCGCCGCCCTCGTCCTCGCCCTGACCTCGGCGGTGCGTCTTCCCCGGCTCGCCCGGGTGGGCCTGACCGTTGCGGCGATGGCGGCGATGGTGCTCGTCGTCCATCCGTCGCCGAGCGTCGTGCGCGCGGCGGCGATGGGGCTGGTGGCGCTCCTCGGCGTCCTGCTCGGCCGTCCGCACCGCGCGCCCGCCGCACTCGGGGCGACGGTCGTCCTGCTGCTGGTCGCGGACCCGTGGCTGGCCGGCGAGCTGGGCTTCGTGCTCTCGGTCCTCGCGACCGGCGCCCTCGTGCTCCTGGGCGGACCGCTCGCCGACCGCTGGTCCGGGGCGCTCGGCCGGCCGGTCGCCACTGCGCTCGCCCTGCCGGTCGCCGCACAGCTGGTGTGCGCCCCGGTGATCCTGCTGCTCACGCCTGCCGTGTCCCTGTACGCGGTCCCCGCGAACGTCCTGGCCGCCCCTGCCGTGGCCCCGGCGACGGTGCTCGGGCTGGCGGCGGCCTGCGTGGCTCCGTGGTCGTTCGCCGTCGCCCAGGTGCTCGCCCTCGGCGCCGGTGCGGCGTGCTGGTGGATCGGAGCCGTCGGTCGTGTCGCGGCCGCGGCGCCCGGTGCGCAGGTGGACTGGCTCCCTGGGTGGACGGGTGCGGTCCTGCTCGCGGTGGCAGGGGTGTGCGTGCTCAGGCTGCTCGTCCACCGTCGCGCGCCGCCTCGGTAGCGGCGTCGGTGACCTCTGGCAGGCTGTGCTCGTGCCTCCCGCCACCCGCCGCCCCGCCGCCCGCGCCACCAAGGGGACGGTCGGCGTCTCGTGGGAGGCGGTCGAGCTGGCGCCCGTCCTGCTGGTCAGCGGCGCCGAAGGGCTGCTCGCGGACCGTGCCGTCGACCGGGTCGTCTCTCTCGCCCGCGCCGCGGACGCCGACGTCGAGGTCACCCGGCTCGATGCCGCCGACTACGCGGCCGGCACGCTCGGCGTGGTCAGCAGCCCGTCCCTGTTCGCCGAGGACAAGGTCGTGGTCGTCGACGGTCTCGAGCGCGCCGGCGAGGAGCTGCTGGACGACGTGACGACGTACCTCGCCGCCCCGCCTCCCGAGGTCGTCCTCGTCCTGCGGCACGCCGGTGGTCAGCGCGGCAAGAAGCTGCTCGACGCGCTGCGGTCGGCAGGTGTCCCGACGGTGGCCTGCGACGTGATCAAGTCGGACGGCGACAAGAGCGCGTTCGTCACGGCTGAGCTGCGACGTGCCGGTCGCCGGGCCGACGCGCAGGCCGTGCGAGCCCTCGTCGACGCCGTGGGCAGCGACCTGCGCGAGCTCGCGGCGTCGTGCGCGCAGCTCGTCGCCGACACCACCGGGCTGATCGGCCCGGAGGCCGTCGAGCGCTACTACGGGGGGCGGATCGAGGCGACGGGCTTCCGCGTCGCCGACGCGGCCGTCGCCGGGCAGTCGGGACAGGCCGTGGCGCTGCTGCGGCACGCGCTGGCGACAGGCGTGGACCCTGTGCCCGTCGTCGCCGCCCTCGCCGCCAAGCTGCGCGTGCTGGCCAAGGTGGCCGCGGTGCGCGGCCGCGGGGCCGGCGCGGTCCGGGACCTGGGGCTCGCCCCGTGGCAGACGKACCGCGCGATGGCGGACCTGCGCAGGTGGACACCCGAGGGGCTGGCCAGCGCCATCTCCGCGGTCGCCCAGGCGGACGCGGAGGTCAAGGGGGAGGGCCGCGATCCGCAGTTCGCGGTCGAGCGGGCCGTCCTGCGCGTCGCGGCGGCCGTCGGCTCCTGAGACTCGGTCGTGTGCCTGTGCGGTGAGCGTGATCGGTTCGGTCGGTCGGTCCCTACGCGGTGAGCGTGATCGCGGGGCCGAGCACGTCGCCCTGCAGCAGGTCGAACCCCCACCCCCGACACTCCTCGACGAGCAGGGAGTCGGAGACCCGTTCGGCCACCAATCGGGCGCCGTACTGCCGCGCACGCTGCACGAGCGCTGAACCCTGCCGCCGGACGTCGCGGCAGTCGATCTTCACGAAGTCGGCGTAGGGCATCATCGCGACCTGGTTCGGCTCGGCCGCGAAGTCGTCGATCGCGATGAGGTACCCGCGGCTCCGCAGCCGCTCCAGTCCCGCGATGACGTCAGCGTCGGCCGCGACGGACTCGACGATCTCGAGCACCAGACGACCCGCGTGGGCGGGCAGGGGGCGGTCGTCGACGAGGAACGAGCGGGTGATGTTCACGAACGCGTAGGTGGTCGCGGTCGGGGGGCCGTCACCGAAGAGGGCGTCGAGCACCGAGGCGGTCGCGACGTCCTGACGGTCGGAGCGCCATCGGTCGACCTGCGCGGGGAGCCCGTCGCGGGATCGGTAGAGGAACTCGTTGCCGAACAGCTGGCCGTCGGTCGTCCAGATGGGCTGGGACGCGATGGGGAGCCGCGACGGTAGCGCGGGGGAGACGACGGACGCGGTCACACTGGATGAGAGCGACGCGGCGACGATTCATGACGCCGTTCACCCGGCTGGAGCAGTGGGCTGTGACCGGGCACGTCGGCGGAGGTGCTAGAGGCTGACGCGGCGAGCGCCTGCGCGGTCGAGCACACCGGCACGCTCGAGCAGGTTGCCCTGGAAGAGCGTGAACCCGAGGTCCCGTGCGTGACGCAGGGTGTCCGGAGTCTCGACGTACTCGGCCACGAGCAGCGCGCCGTACGACCGGGCGAGGTGGACCACGGGGGGCCCTTCGACGTCCAGGTCGCGCACGTCGATCTTCACGAAGTCCGCGTGCGGCAGGAGACGACGCTGGTTCGGGTTGCTCACGAACGCCGGGACCGCGACGCGGAAGCCTTCCTCACGCAGCCGGCGGATGCCTGAGAGCACCGCGGAGTCGACCGTGACGGCGTCGTTCACCTCGATCACCAGGCGGTCGGGCCGGCGGKGGATGGGCAGGTCACCCACGAGGTAGGCGCGCGGGCACCGGACGAAGAGCAGCCGGCCGTTGGCGACGTGCTCGAGATCGGCCCGGCCGAAGGTGGCGCCGAGCACGTGAGCGGTCGCCCGCTCGTGCTGGTGGGAGCTCCATGACATCGCGCTCGCGGTGAGCTGGTCGGGGGAGCGGAACGAGAGCTGGTAGGCGAACGGGCGCCCGTGCTCCGAGAAGATGCCCTGCCGCGCGACGAGCACCGGCTCGTGCGAGATCCGCTGCGCCCACTCCTGCCGGAGGGCAAGAGGGATGGCGTCCTCCACCGCGGCTGCGAGGTGCGCGAGCCGCCCGTCGGCGTCGTCGGGTGTCATGGGATCTATGACACCACATGTTCGCGGCTGTGAACCGCTCCCGGGCGGGTGGAATTCTGAGGGAGGTTCGGGACCCCGCTCCACGCGCGCACGGAATCGGGATCTTTCACCCTTTCAGGGTCGGACCGGTGAGTAACGGGAGACACGATGCGAGTCACAGGCCATCATGGGCACCACCTGCACACCGGTACGACAAGAAGATGGAGCACCTCATCATGCCCAGAACGCTCAAGTCCGCCATCGTGGTCCTCTCCGTGCTGGGGTTCCTCACCCTCGCGCCGAGCTCGGCCCTCGCCGACGGCGACGACACGGTGATCAACGGTGGCGCCAGCGGCTGCTGCCGGATCATCAACTGACCCGATCCTCGTGATGCACAGCAGAGGCACAGACACGCCGTCTCTGCGGGGGGTGGTGCATCCGGGGTACGTCACACATACAATGACTGACCATGACCACGATTGCTGACCGGGTGCGTGACGCTCGGCTCGCCGCTGGGTTGTCCCAGACCTCGCTCGCGGGCTCCGCGTTCTCTCCCAGCTACATCTCCCTGATCGAGGCGGGTCATCGTGAACCGACTGACTCCGCGCTCGCCGTGCTGGCTACACGCCTGGGCACGACCCTCGAGTATCTGAAGCACGGCGAGGACGGTCCCAACGAGGCGCGCACGCGCCTCGAGATCGACTACGCCAAGCTCGACATGACGCAGGGCGACGCCGTCGGTGCGCGACGCAGGCTCGAGGCGCTGGACCTCGAGATCGTCTCGCCGTCGGTCCGCGTGGACGCACTCACCACGCTGGCGCACGCGTTCGAGGTCCTGGGAGACCTCGAAGGGTCCGTCGCGATCCTCGAGCCGCTCCTGGCGGACTCCCGAGGTCGCACGCACCACGTCGAGTCGGCCAAGCTGGCCAACGCGCTGGTCGCGTCGTACCTCGAGGCCGGCGACCTGCACCGCAGCGTCGAGGTGGGCGAGCGCACGCTCGACGAGCTCGAGGCGGCGGACCTCGCCGGGACGGACGAGCACCTGCGTCTGGCGTCCACAGTGCTGTGGGCGTACGTCGAGCGCGGTGACCTCCTCTACGCGACCCACCGGGCCGCAGAGCTCGTGCGGCTCGCCGAGTCGCTCGGCAGCCCGCGTGGTCGTGGCAGCGTCTACTGGAACGCGGCGCTGGTCGCCGAGCAGCGGCGCGACTACGAGCTCGCGCAGCGGTACACGGAACGGGCCCTCGGGCTCCTGTCCGAGGGTGAGGCGGACCGCGACCTGCCCCGTCTGCGCCTCAACTACGCGTGGTTGCTGCTGCGGTCGGACCCGGTGGACCCGCGCGGTGCCCTCGACCAGATCGAGCGCGCGACACCCGGGCTCGCCGTCCTCGGTTCCGAGCTCGACCTGGCGCGTGTCGACGTCGAGAGCTCGCGTGCGTACCTCCTGCTCGGTGATGTCGACGCCGCGGAGCGGTTCGCGACGGCGGCGCTCGAGCGGCTGGGCGACCCGCCCCGCCTCGAGACCGCGTTCGCCCAGCTCTCCCGTGGCGACGCGCTGCACGCGCGTGGCGACGTCGTGGGTGCGGCGCGGGCGTACGAGTCGGCCGCGGACCTGCTGGGCATGATGTCGGCGTCCCGGCAGTCGGCGTCGGCATGGCGCGACCTGGGTGACCGGTACGCCATGCACGGCGACAGCGCGGCAGCGGCGCAGGCCTACGACCGTGCGTTGCGTGAAGCAGGCTTCCGTCCCACGATCCCGCTCAGCTCCTGGGAGACCTGGTCGCTGATCTGATCGAGGTCGGAGAACAGTGAAGGCGTCACCCCGCAGGGGGGGTGACGCCTTCACTGTTTCCCGCGCCCGATGACGCCGGGCGGCCGGCACCTCGTGCGGTCGGGAGCGTGCTCGGCGTGATCGCACCGGAGCGGGGAGCCGTGTCGACGGACGACTGAGACGCCGGGGAGGCGACGCCGGACACCGGGGGAGGCTACGCCGTCACCGTTGCGCGCGCCGGAGGCCGACAACGGAGAAGGCGCCACCCCGATCGGGGTGACGCCTTCCTCGGTGCTCGTGCCGCTCGTCGCGGCGACCGGCGGTCACGGTCCTGCCGTGACCCGCTCAGCGGAAGATCAGAGTGCGCCGACCGACTTCGCCAGCGCCGACTTCTTGTTGGCGGCCTGGTTCTCGTGGATGACGCCCTTCGAGACAGCCTTGTCGAGCTTGCGCGACGCCTCGACGAGAGCCGTCGACGCTGCGTCCTTGTCGCCACCGGCGACGGCCTCGCGGACGCGACGGATGTGCGTCTTGAGCTCGGACTTCACCGCCTTGTTGCGCAGGCGCGACTTCTCGTTGGTGGTGATGCGCTTGATCTGGGACTTGATGTTGGCCACGTGTGGACTCTCTTGTGCGTTCGCCGAAGCGATCTGACAGGTCTAGAGGGCGCGCACAGCTCCGGGACTAGGGCGTGGGGATACCCGCGGAGAGGAACTGGGCTTGTGCCCGCCGACCCGGGCGGACACGCGAATCACCATGTTAGCAGGCGAGGGGCACGGAGCCGAACGGCGTGACGGGCCTCACGGGGTCACCAGCCGTGCGTCCGGCGCAGCGCCACGGCGACCTGGTCGAACAGCGCCCGGTCGACGATGGCGCCCTCGCGCCGGACCGCGGACTGTCGCAGGCGGAGCACGCGGTCGAGCCGCACCTCGCTGGGCCGCCGTCGGGAGTCCCACGCCCCTGCGCCGATGTCCATCCACACGTGGCCGCGCCGGGCCTCCACGGCGACGTCGCGCGAGTGGTCCTTGCTGGTGAGCATCAGGCCGAGCAGGTCCTGCGCGTCGCGACCGATCACGAGCACGGGACGGTCCTTGCCCTGGCTCGGGTCGTCCTCGAACGGGACCCATGCCCAGACGATCTCGCCGGGGTCCGCGTCGCCGTCCAGCGCCGGGGCGTACTCGAGCCGGACGGTTCCGTGGTGGTCGGGGAGGCCCGTCCGCGCAGGCGGTCCGGGCGAGGTGCCGGTCAGCCGGGCGACACCGTCGCGGAACGCTCGTCGTACCCGGGTCCAGCGCGAGCTCGTCGTCACCGGCCGACCGTACCGGGCGTGCGGGGAAGGACGTGGCCGGACAGACCCGCCGGTGCGACTCCACGTAACGCGGCGTTATCACCGGGCGGATACTGTCCGGATCATGGCCGACCTGTTCGACGACTACCCGACCGGACCGGCATGGGACGAGATGATCGATCCCGACGGTGGCGGATCCCTCAAGGCGTACTCCGGCCTGCACCGAGCGCTCGCCCAGCTCAGTGCCGGAGAGCTGCGCGTGCGGGCCGAGACGCTCGCCCGGTCCTACCTCGCGCAGGGCGTCACCTTCGACTTCGCCGGCGAGGAACGCCCCTTCCCGCTCGACGTCGTGCCTCGCGTCCTGGCGGGCGACGAGTGGGAGCACGTGGCACCCGGCGTGGCACAGCGTGTCCGCGCGCTCGAGGCGTTCCTGGCCGACGTCTACGGTCCGCAGCGCGCGATCGCCGACGGGGTGATCCCGCGCAGCGTCGTCGTCTCGTCGACGAACTTCCTGCGTGCCGCGCGCGGCATCAACCCGCCGAACGGCGTGCGCGTGCACGTGTCGGGCATCGACCTGGTCCGGGACAGCCTGGGTGGCTGGCGGGTGCTCGAGGACAACGTGCGGGTGCCCAGCGGGGTCAGCTACGTCCTCTCCAACCGGCGGGCGATGGCCCAGACGTTCCCCGAGCTGTTCGCCGCCCTGCGGATCCGCCCGGTCGCCGACTACCCCCGCCGGCTCCTCGCCGCGCTGACCGCGGCCGCGCCGTCGGGCGTCGACGAGCCGACCGTGGTGGTGCTCACGCCCGGGGTGTTCAACAGCGCCTACTACGAGCACTCGCTGCTGGCCCGCACGATGGGGGTCGAGCTGGTGGAGGGTCGTGACCTGTTCTGCTCCGGTGGGCGCGTCTGGATGCGCACGACGCAGGGCCGGCGCCGGGTCGACGTCATCTACCGGCGGGTCGACGACGACTACCTCGACCCCGTGGTGTTCCGCAACGACTCCTACCTGGGCAGTCCCGGGCTCATGACGTGCGCGCGCAACGGCACCGTGACGATCGCGAACGCCGTGGGCAACGGCGTGGCCGACGACAAGCTCGTCTACACCTACGTGCCCGACCTCATCCGGTACTACCTGAGCGAGCAGCCGATCCTGCGCAACGTCGACACGTGGCGGCTGGAGGAGCCGGACGCGCTCGAGGAGGTGCTGGACCGGCTGGACGAGCTCGTCGTGAAGCCCGTCGACGGCTCGGGGGGCAAGGGGCTGGTCGTCGGACCGAAGGCGTCCGCCGCCGACCTGGCGACCCTCAAGGTGCGGCTCCGCGAGGACCCGCGCGGGTGGATCGCGCAGCCGGTCGTGCAGCTCTCGACGGTGCCGACGCTCGTCGAGGACGGCCTGCGACCCCGGCACACCGACCTGCGCCCGTTCGCGGTGAACGACGGCGAGTCCGTGTTCGTGCTCCCGGGCGGGCTGACGCGCGTGGCGCTGCCCGAGGGCGAGCTCGTCGTGAACTCGTCGCAGGGCGGTGGGTCCAAGGACACCTGGGTGCTCGGTGGGGCGGTCCCGCGGCGCGCCGTGCGGCACCAGTCGGACCTCCCGCAGGCCGTCGCGCAGGACTCGGCGGTGCCCATCGACTCCAATCCCAACGACGTGCGCGCCCAGGTGATGCAGCAGCAGCAGGGCCGCACGACGACCACCACGACCTCACTCGGGGGTGCCGCGTGCTGAGCCGGATCGCGGAGTCGTTGTTCTGGATCGGCCGGTACGTCGAGCGCGCGGACGACACCGCCCGGCTGCTCGACGTCCACGTGCAGATCCTGCTGGAGGACCCCTGGGCCGAGGAGGACCTGGCCTGCCGGTCCCTGCTGTCGGTGATGGACCGCGCCGCGCCGCCCGCGCACGTCGAGGTGGGCCGCGAGTTCGTGCTGGACATGCTCGCGTACGACCGGTTCGCACCGTCGTCGATCGCGGGCTCCCTGGTGTCGGCGCGGGAGAACGCCCGCCGTGCGCGGGAGATCATCTCGACCGAGCTCTGGGAGTGCCTCAACGCGACCTGGAACCAGCTGCCGTCGCACATGAGGCCCGGGCGCCCGCACGACTACTTCACGTGGGTGCGGGAGCGGGCGGCCATCGTCGCCGGGATCATGGACTCGGCCACGTCGCGCGACGACACCTGGAACTTCATGGTGCTGGGCCGGTCGATCGAGCGTGCCGACATGACCGCGAGGCTGCTGACCACCCGCGCGCTCGCCGGCTCGGCAGGACCGAGCTGGACGACGCTGCTGCGGTCGTGCGGTGCCCACGAGGCGTTCCTGCGGATGTACCGGGGGGCCGCGTCGGACGAGCGGGCCGCAGGCTTCCTGCTGACCGACCGGCTGTTCCCGCGGTCCATCGTGTTCGCGCTCAACCAGGCCGAGGCGTGCCTGGCGAACCTCGAGGGCACGTCGGACCGGGCGGCGGTCGACGACGCGCGGCGGCACATCGGGTACGTGCGCACCAACCTGGAGTACCGACCGTTGATCGAGGTCCTCGACGCGCTTCCCAAGGAGATGGAGCGGGTGCAGCGCGCCTGCTCCGCCGCCTCGGACGCGATCCGCGGCCGGTACTTCCCGAGCGCGTCGTCGACGAACTGGGTGGGGGAGGCACTGTGAGCGAGCCGGAGGGCGGGGTCGCCTGCAGGCTCGCGAACGAGGAGGCACTGTGAGCAGGTTGCGGGTCGTGCACACGTCGACGTTCCGGTACGACAGCGCCGTGGTGGCGTCGTACAACGAGGCGAGGATGACGCCGCTGTCCCAGCAGGGGCAGACGGTGCTGGAGACGGGGATCGACGTCCAGCCGCACACGGGCTGGCACGAGTACCGCGACTACTGGGGGACGGCCGTCTCGGCGTTCGAGGTGCTGACCCCGCACGAGTCGATGGTGATCACCGCCGAGCACCTGGTCGAGGTGGCGGAACGGCCGCCGCTGCGCTCCCCGGCGACCTGGGACACCCTGCGTGGCGTCGAGCTGCGCGACCGGTTGGCGGAGTTCCTCTCGGACACCCCGACGACGGCGCCGCCGGAGGACGTCGTCGAGCTGGCGCAGCGGGTGGCGGCGGACCTCGAGCCTGCGGACGCCGCGCTCGCTGTCGCCGCCGCGCTGCGCGACGAGATGGAGTACATCCCCGGCGTCACGACGGTGCACACCCCCGCCTCGGAGGCGTGGACCGCGCGGGCGGGGGTGTGCCAGGACATCGCGCACCTGGTCGCGGGCGCGCTGCGCGCCATCGGCATCCCGGCGCGGTACGTCTCGGGCTACCTGCACCCCGACTCCGAGGCTCCCGTCGGCACGACGGTGATCGGCGACTCGCACGCGTGGGTCGAGTGGTGGGTGGGCGAGTGGTGCGCGTACGACGTGACCAACCGGGTGATCGCGGGTGACCACCACGTGGTGCTCGCCCGCGGTCGGTCGTACGACGACGTCCCGCCCCTGCGCGGGATCTACGCGGGTGCGGGCACGCAGGCCGCGGAGGTCCAGGTGCAGATCACGCGCGAGGCCTGACCGGTCACGGCGTCAGGCGCCGGCTGAGCGCGTCGTCGAGGGCGGCGGCGTCGCCGTCGACGGTGAGGCGCTCGTCGGCGGGCGTGGCGCGCCCCCACAGCAGGAGGGCGAGCGCGTCGGCGGGTCCGGTCACGGTGGCGGCGGGGGTGGCCGACCCGCCGAGCAGCCAGGACCGCCCGGCGTCGTCGGCGACGAGGGCGACCGGTGCGGGCAGCGGCTCCATGCGGCCCATCCGCTCCTGCCGTGGCTGCATGACGGTGACCACCTCGTCGACGGTGTCCGCCCAGATCCGCGGGTCGACGTCCAGCTCGAGCCTGCCCGCGGTGCGCAGGTCCCACAGGTGCACGAGCGTCTCGTGGGTCTGGCGACGGTGCCAGAACGAGGCCGGGCCGTTCTCGACGAGCGTCCACGCGACGGCGTCGGGACCGAGCTCGGTGAGGGTGTCCCGCAGCTCGGTGGCGCACGTGGCGTAGAGGTCCTCGAGCACGAACGGGCCGCGGCCGAGCGGCGTCTCCTGCTTCCGGCGCGCCTGCGCGGCCGCCCAGTGGTGGATGCGGGCCAGGTGGACGACGAGGTCCTTGACGCGCCAGCGGCCGCACCAGGGCACGCGTGTGGCCGGGTCGACGAGCGGGATGGTGGCCAGGAACTGGTCCTGGAGACCTCCGAGCACGGTCAGCAGGTCGGTCGGCTCATCGGCAGGGACAGCGGCACGACCAGCGGCACGAACAGCGGCAGGCGAATCGGCACGGTCCGTCGTCATGGGACCATGGTGGGATAGACCACCGACAGCCGACAGGCGGTCACCGGTCACCGTTCGTCGGGAAGGCGCGAGCACCTGCGCCGCCCGACTCCGACGCCAGGAGCAGTCCGCTTGTCCCCGATCCCGAGTGCAGCTGCCTCGTCGCGCATCCACCCCGCGGCCACGGCTCCCGAGCTGCTGCGCAACTTCTGCATCATCGCGCACATCGACCACGGCAAGTCCACGCTGGCCGACCGCATGCTCCAGCTCACGGGGGTCGTCGACTCCCGGGCGATGCGCGCGCAGTACCTGGACCGGATGGACATCGAGCGCGAGCGCGGCATCACCATCAAGTCGCAGGCCGTGCGGATGCCGTGGGGCGTCGAGGACAAGGCGTTCGCGCTGAACATGATCGACACCCCGGGGCACGTCGACTTCACCTACGAGGTGTCCCGGTCGCTGGCCGCCTGCGAGGGGGCCGTGCTGCTGGTCGACGCCGCGCAGGGCATCGAGGCCCAGACGCTGGCCAACCTGTACCTGGCGCTCGAGAACGACCTGACGATCATCCCGGTCCTGAACAAGATCGACCTGCCGGCCGCGCAGCCCGAGAAGTACGCGGAGGAGCTGGCCAAGCTCATCGGCGGCGAGCCCGAGGACTGCCTGCGGGTGTCCGGCAAGACCGGTGCCGGCGTCGTGGAGCTGCTGGACCGCATCGTCGAGCTGGTGCCGCCGCCCACCGGCGACGCGAACGCACCGGCGCGCGMGATGATCTTCGACTCCGTCTACGACACGTACCGCGGCGTCGTCACGTACGTCCGGGTCATCGACGGCAACCTGAACCCGCGCGAGAAGATCGTCATGATGTCGACGCGCGCGACGCACGAGCTGCTCGAGATCGGCGTCATCTCCCCGGAGCCCGTCCCCACCAAGGGTCTCGGCGTCGGCGAGGTGGGCTACCTGATCACCGGCGTGAAGGACGTGCGCCAGTCGAAGGTCGGCGACACCGTCACCAACGCGAGCAAGCCGGCCGCGGAGGCGCTCGGCGGGTACTCCGACCCCAAGCCGATGGTGTTCTCGGGTCTGTACCCGATCGACGGGACGGACTACCCGATCCTGCGCGACGCCCTGGACAAGCTGAAGCTCAACGACGCCGCGCTGAACTACGAGCCGGAGACGTCCGTCGCACTGGGCTTCGGGTTCCGCGTCGGCTTCCTGGGCCTTCTGCACCTGGAGATCGTGCGCGAGCGGCTCGAGCGCGAGTTCGACCTCGACCTCATCTCGACCGCCCCGAACGTCGTGTACGAGGTCACCCTCGAGGACAAGACCGTCGTCACGGTGACCAACCCGAGCGAGTTCCCGGCGGGCAAGATCGGCGACGTGAACGAGCCGATGGTCAAGGCGACGATCCTGTCGCCGTCCGAGTTCATCGGCGCGATCATGGAGCTCTGCCAGACCAAGCGCGGCGAGCTGCAGGGCATGGACTACCTGTCCGAGGAGCGCGTCGAGCTGCGCTACGTGCTGCCCATGGCGGAGATCGTCTTCGACTTCTTCGATCAGCTGAAGTCCAAGACCCGCGGGTACGCGAGCCTCGACTACGAGCGCATCGGCGACCAGGTGGCGGACCTGGTGAAGGTCGACATCCTGCTGCAGGGCGAGACGGTCGACGCGTTCAGCGCCATCGTGCACAAGGACAAGGCGTACGCGTACGGCGTCATGATGACCGCCAAGCTCAAGGACCTGATCCCGCGCCAGCAGTTCGAGGTGCCCATCCAGGCCGCCATCGGCGCCCGGATCATCGCGCGCGAGACCATCCGGGCCATCCGCAAGGACGTCCTGGCCAAGTGCTACGGCGGCGACATCACCCGCAAGCGCAAGCTCCTGGAGAAGCAGAAGGAGGGCAAGAAGCGCATGAAGACGATCGGTCGGGTCGACGTGCCGCAGGAGGCCTTCATCGCCGCGCTCTCGAGCGAGCCCGCGGGGTCGGCCGGCGGCAAGGACGCGAAGAAGAAGTGAGCCCCGCGCTCCCTGAGGGCGATGTGGCACCGGACGACGGCTCCCTTCCGGCGTCGGCGTTCGAGGGTGCCGACGAGCGCGCCTTCGCGGTCTACCTGCACGTGCCGTTCTGCACGGTGCGCTGCGGGTACTGCGACTTCAACACCTACACGGCGACCGAGCTGGGCGGCGGCGCGAGCCAGCACGCGTATGCGGACACGGCGCTGAAGGAGATCGCGCTCGCGGCTGGGATCCTTCCGCGCCGGCCCGTCAGCACCGTGTTCGTCGGCGGCGGCACGCCGACCGTCCTGTCTGTTCCTGACCTGTCACGCATGCTCGGCGGCGTCCGGGACGCCTGGGGGTTCGCCGACGACGTCGAGGTCACGACGGAGGCCAACCCCGACTCGGTGACGCCGGAGTCGCTCGCCGCGCTGGCCGACGCCGGGTTCACGCGCGTCTCGTTCGGCATGCAGTCCGCGGTGCCGCACGTGCTCGCGACGCTGGACCGCACCCACGACCCGCGTCGGATCCCCGACGTCGTGCGCTGGGCGCGGGACGCGGGGCTGGCTGTCTCGCTCGACCTCATCTACGGCACGCCCGGGGAGTCGCTGGACGACTGGCGGACCAGCGTCGAGACGGCCCTCGCGACGGGCGTCGACCACGTGTCCGCGTACGCGCTCGTCGTCGAGGCGGGAACCCGCATGGCGGTCCAGGTGCGCCGCGGCGAGCTCGAGCTGCCCGACGGTGACGACCAGGCCGCGAAGTACGAGCTGGCGGACGACCTGTTCGAGGCGGCCGGGCTGCACTGGTACGAGGTCAGCAACTGGGCGCGGACGCCCGCCGACGCCTGCCGGCACAACCTCAGCTACTGGCGGGGGGACGACTGGTGGGGGATCGGCCCCGGTGCGCACAGCCACGTCGGCGGGGTGCGCTGGTGGAACGTCAAGCACCCGCGCGCGTACGCGGACCGGCTGGACCGTGGGCTGAGCCCCGCCGCCGGGCGGGAGACCGTCACGGGCGACGGGGCGCTGCTCGAGCGCCTCATGCTCGGCGTCCGGCTGGCGGACGGCCTGGCGGTCGACGCCCTGCCGCAGGACGCGCGGACGTCCGTGGCGGGCCTGGTGGCCGACGGCCTCGTCGACGGGCACGCAGCGGTCCAGGGCCGACGGATCGTCCTGACCCGACGCGGTCGGCTGCTGGCCGACGCGGTGGTCCGGACGCTCGCGAGCTGACGGCGTCCGTCCCCAGGCAGCCCGGACCCGGTCCGGGCCAGCGTGCTGTCAGCGCACCAGCTCGAGGCTGAACGGGTACCGGTAGGAGCCGCCGCGCTGCACGGCGACGGCGGCCAGGACGCTCAGCACGAGGCTGATCAGACTCACCGCGATGAAGCCCAGCCAGCCGACGAAGCCGATGACCGGGATCGAGCGGACGATCGCGCAGACGATGAGCGCGATCAGGACGGTGAGCTGGAAGTTCAGCGCCACCCGGGCCTCGTCGGCCGCCGCGCTCGCCTTCTCGCGGTTCACCAGCCAGATCACCAGGGCCGCCACCCAGCCGGCGTAGAAGTACGCGAGGATCCCGCCGAGGTGCGCCAGCATGCCGAGGGTCCGGGTCTGGTCCGCGCTGCTCGGCGGCGGGCTCTGCGGGTGCTCGTACGACATCGTGGCTGCTCCTCGTCCGGGGCCGTCGGCGTGACGGCAGGCGCAGCCTACCGATCTGGACGACCTCGCGCCGGGCGTGTCGACATGCCGGGAACGCCCCGGTTCCTTGACACGTGAGCACCGCCCCGGTTCGCTGCTCCGTGGGCGACGACCGCCCTGTGACCAGGGAGGCCACACATGAGCGAGAACCCCGGCGGGACCCCGCCGCGCGACGACGAGCCCGCGAACGCGCCCGACCCGGCCGCTCCGACGGGTTCGGGCTCGATCGAGCCGCCCGTCGAGCCGACCCCGGTGCCCGGACCTGACGCGCCCCCCGTGCCGCCGCCCGCGACACCGCCGGTGCAGCCGCCGCCCGCACCGCCTGCACCGACCCCGCCGGCACCGCCCGTCCCGCCTGCGCCGTCGTACGGCCAGCCGCCGGCMGGCCCGCAGTACGGCCAGCCRCCTACGTCCCCGCAGTACGGCCAGCCGCCTGCTTCCCCGCAGTACGGCCAGCCGCCCGCCGGGTCCTCGCCGTACGGTCAGCCGGCGCCGGGCGGCTACCCGCCGCCGCCCGCCTACGGCCAGGCCCCTCCGGGCGCCTACCCGCCGCCGGCAGGCGGCTACGGTCCGCCCGTCCAGGCGTCGCCGGTCGGGGAGTCCTTCTCGTACGGCTGGAAGAAGTTCACGCAGTCCGGTGGGCTGTTCATCGGCGCGGCGCTGGTCTGGTTCGTCATCGCGGCGGTGGTGCTCTCGATCGTGGGCGCCATCTTCGGCGGCTTCGGGGCGCTGCTCAGCACGGGCAACGGCGACGGCGTCGCGCCGGGCCTGCAGATCGGGTTCTCGTTCGGCTGGTTCGTCTTCTCCGCCGTCGCCGCGATCGTCGGCTACCTCATCCAGGCGGCGTTCATCCGCGCTGCCCTGGACGTGACCGAGGGGCGACAGCTGAGCTTCGGCGACTTCTTCAAGTTCGTCGAGCCCGGACCGGTGATCCTGACCGCCCTGATCCTCGCGCTGATCAACGCGGTGCTGGGCATCTTCCCGATCATCGGGCCGCTCGCCTCGCTGGTCGTGAACTTCCTGCTGATCTTCGTGTTCTGGTTCGTCATCGACAAGCACCTCCAGCCGGTGGACGCACTGAAGGCCAGCTACGCGCTCGTCACCCGGAACCTGTCGACGACCGTCCTGTTCTACCTGCTGAGCCTGGTGATCTACTTCGCCGGCGCGATCCTCTGCGGCATCGGTCTCTTCGTGGCCGTGCCGGTCGTGCTCCTGGCGACCGCGTTCCTCTTCAAGCGGCTGCTCGGGGACCCGATCGCCGCCTGACCTCGCGCGTGATCGGTGCCCGGTCGTCCCGAGGGCGGCCGGGCACCGTCATGCGGTGACGAAGTCGATGAGCTCCTCGACACGGCCCAGCAGGCTGGGCTCGAGGTCGGCGTAGCTGCGCACCGAGCGCAGGATCCGCTGCCACGCGCGGGCGACGTCCGCCTGCTCGTCGGCGGGCCAGCCGAGCTCGCGCAGGATCCCGCGCTTCCACTCGGTGCCGCGCTCGATGACCGGCCAGGCGTCGAGCCCGACGCGCTCGGGGCGGACGGCCTGCCACACGTCGACGTACGGGTGGCCGAGCACGAGCACCGACCCGGCGGGCGTCCCACGGACCGCCTCGGCGGCGATCCGGCTCTCCTTGGAGCCGGTGACGAGGTGGTCCACCAGGACGCCGACGCGTCGCCCAGGACCGGGCGCGAAGTCACGCAGGGCGTCCTGCAGGTTGTCGACGCCGTCGAGCAGCTCCACGACGACGCCCTCGAGCCGCAGGTCGTCACCCCAGACCTTCTCGACGAGCTCGGCGTCGTGCTTGCCCTCGACCCAGATCCGGCTGCCGCGGGCCACCCGCGCGCGGGCGTCGTGCACCGCGACCGACCCGGAGGCGGTGCGCGTCGGGCGGGCCGGTGCGGGTGCGCGCACGGGCGCGGTCAGGGCCACGGGCTCGCCGTCGACCCAGAAGCCGCGGCCGAGCGGGAAGGTGCGGGTCTTGCCACGCCGGTCCTCGAGGACGACGACGTGCTGGCCGCCCGACTTCTCGACCCGGACGACGGCACCCACCCAGCCGGTGGTCACCTCCTCGACGACGAGGCCGGTCTCGGCGGGCTGCGGGCGGCTGGTGCGGGTGGGTCGGTGGTGCGTCGAGGCGGAGCCCCCGAGCACGTCCGAGCCGTAGCGGTCGTCGTTCACCCGGGCAGCCTAGGGGCCGTACCGTGCACGGACCGGCTGCCGCCCCGTGAGTGTCGCGGCTGCGGCGTAGCATTGGCACTCCTGTGCGGGGAGTGCTACCCCGCCGCGACGGCCCGACGACGGCGGAGGAGGCGACATGAGCGAGGACCGGCGGCTGGACGTGCTGCGCGCGATCGTCGAGGACTACGTCGCCACCAAGGAGCCCGTCGGGTCGAGGGCCCTCGTCGAGCGGCACGCGCTGGGCGTCTCGCCCGCGACCATCCGCAACGACATGGCGGCGCTCGAGGAGGGTGGCTACATCGCGCAGCCGCACACCTCGGCGGGTCGCGTGCCGACGGACAAGGGCTACCGGCTGTTCGTGGACCAGCTCTCGACCGTCAAGCCGCTGTCGAGCCCCGAACGGCGCGCCATCGGCACGTTCCTGGAGACCGCGCAGGACCTCGACGACGTCGTGGACCGCGCGGTCCGCCTCATCGCCCAGCTGACCCAGCAGGTCGCTGTGGTGCAGTACCCGTCGCTGCGCCGGTCGGCGCTGCGGCACGTGGAGCTGGTGCCGATCGGCCTGCGGCACCTGCTCGTGGTGCTCATCACGGACACCGGGCGGGTCGAGCAGCGGACCCTCGAGCTCGGCACCGACCTCGACGAGTCCGTCGTCGGCCGCCTGCGCACCCGGCTCAACGTGAGCGCCGCCGGTCGACGCCTCTCCGAGCTGCCCGTGGCGCTCGGCGAGCTGGCCGAGGGTTTCGCACCGGCCGACCAGCACCTGGTCAACGCCGTGGTGGCCGTCGTCGAGGAGACCCTGGCGCAGGAGAGCGAGGAGCGGGTCGTGCTCGCGGGCACCGCGAACCTCGCGCGCGTGGGCAGCTCGGACGTGCGGTCCATCGGGCCCGTCCTCGAGGCGCTGGAGGAGCAGGTCGTGCTCCTGCGCCTCTTCTCGGAGATGGCCGAGGACCATGCCGCCGTCGCGGTCCGGATCGGCCGCGAGACGCAGCACGACGGGCTCGTCGAGACGAGCTTCGTGACCACCGGCTACGGCGACGAGGGCGGCGGGTCGGTGGCCCGCATCGGCTCGATCGGCCCGCTGCGCATGGACTACCCCGGCACCATGTCGGCGGTCCGCGCGGTGGCCCGGTACCTGACGCGCATCCTCGCCCAATGACCCGCCCCCGCACAGCACCACACGAACCCACCGCTGGAAGCGAGCAGAACCTCCCGTGACCGACTACTACGAGATCCTGGGCGTGCCGCGCGACGCGAGCCCCGAGCAGATCAAGAAGGCGTACCGCAAGCTCGCCCGCGAGCACCACCCCGACGTGGCGGGGGCGGACGCGGGCTCGGAGGACACGTTCAAGGACGTGTCCCGCGCCTACGACGTGCTCGGCAACCCCGAGAAGCGTCGCGCGTACGACCTGGGCGGCGACCCGTCGTCCCCGGGCGGCGGCATGGGTGGCGGGTTCGGCTTCCAGGACATCTTCGAGACGTTCTTCGGTGCCGCGACCGGCGCCGCTGCGCAGCGCGGGCCGATCCCGCGGGCGCGACGCGGGCAGGATGCCCTCGTGCGGCTCGACCTCGACCTCGCGGACGTCACGTTCGGCGTGCACAAGGACGTCCCCGTGGACACGGCCGTCGTCTGCCCGACGTGCAGCGGCTCGTGCTGCCGCCCGGGCACCTCGCCGCGCTCCTGCGAGGTGTGTGGCGGGCGCGGCTCGGTGCAGCGCGTCGCCCGGTCGTTCCTGGGACAGGTCATGACCACGCAGCCCTGCGCCGCGTGCCACGGGTTCGGCACGGTCATCCCCGAGCCGTGCACCGAGTGCTCCGGTGAGGGTCGCGTGCGCTCGCGCCGAACCCTGAGCGTCGACGTGCCCGCGGGCGTCGACACGGGGACCCGGATCAAGCTCACCGGCCAGGGCGAGGTCGGGCCCGCCGGCGGACCGTCCGGCGACGTCTACCTCGAGGTCCGTGAGCGCAAGAACGACACGTTCGTGCGCCGCGGCGACGACCTGCACGCCACGCTCGAGGTGCCCATGACGGCCGCTGCCCTCGGCACGGTGCTCATGCTCGACACGCTCGACGGTCCGCGCGAGGTCGACCTGCGACCCGGCACGCAGCCGTCGCAGATCGTGTCGCTCAAGGGACTCGGCGTCGGTCACCTGCACGCCACCGGGCGCGGCGACCTGCACGTCCACGTCGAGGTCCACGTCCCGACGGCGATGGACGACGAGCAGGCGGAGCTGCTGCGCCGGCTGGCCGCGCTGCGCGGCGAGGAGCGTCCGGAGGCGCGGCTGTCCGCGTCCAGCCCGGGCGTGTTCTCCAAGCTGCGCGACAAGCTCTCGGGTCGCTGAGCGTGACCGTGGCGACGGTGTCCACAGAAGCATGAGCGCGCCCGTCTTCCTCGCCGAGCCCGGCACGCTCGACGGTGTCGCTGATGGCGCCACGTACCTCCTCGACGGCACCGAGGGCCGGCACGCGGGCGTGGTGCAGCGGCGCGGTCCCGGGGAACGTGTCGACGTCGTCGACGGTGCGGGGGTGCGTCTGCTCGGGGTCGTCGGCGCGGTGACGGCCGAGGGCGTGCTCGTGCACGTGCAGCAGCGGGTGGTCGAGCCGGACCCCGCCGTCGCGCTGGTGCTCGTGCAGGCGCTCGCCAAGGGCGACCGCGACGAGATGGCGATCGAGGCGGCCACCGAGGTCGGCGTCGACGTCGTGGTGCCGTGGCAGGCGGAGCGCTCGATCGTCGTGTGGCGCGGCGAGCGGGCGGCGAAGAGCCGGGCCCGCTGGCTGGGGACCGTCCGGGCGGCCGCCAAGCAGTCGCGCCGGGCGCGCGTGCCCGCGGTCGAGGTCGCGCTGGACGCCCGAGGGCTGGTCGACCGGGTCCGCGCGGTCCTGGCCGCCGGGGGCGCCGTTCTCGTGCTGCACGAGGAGGCGAGCGAGCCCCTCGCCTCGACCGCGCTGCCGGTGGCGGGGGAGTGCCTGGTGGTCGTGGGGCCCGAGGGCGGGATCGGCGAGGGCGAGCTGGGCCGTCTGGTGGAGGCCGGTGCCCGCGCCGTCCGGCTCGGCCCGCACGTGCTTCGGACGTCGACCGCGGGGCCCGTCGCTCTCGCGATGCTGGCCGAGAGACTCGGTCGGTGGGCCTGATCGGCCCGTCGGCGGAATGCTGTGGGAGCCGCCTCGTAGACTGAGGACGTTCTTCGCACTCCAGATCGAGCTAAGGAGCGCACGGCGCACGCCGAGCACATGGTCGAGTCCACTTCCGCAGCGCGTACCTCCGCCGCACCCGCGCGCGTCGAGCACCGGATCAGCGTCCCCTCCGAGGTCTCGATGGTCGAGCTGCTCGGCCTCCGGGACGAGGTCCTGCGCACCATCGAGTCGGGGTTCACCGGCGTCGACATCCACGTCCGCGGCAACGAGGTCACCCTGGCCGGCCCGGTCGGTGACGTGGCCCTGGTCTCGCGCCTGGTCGACGAGCTGGTCGAGATGGCGGCCGGCGGGACGCCGCTCACCGCCGAGGTGGTGACCAGGTCGGTCGCCATGCTGACGGCCGCGTCGAGCGCACGCCCGGCCGACGTCCTGTCCTTCAACATCCTCACGGGCCGCGGCCGGACCATCCGCGCCAAGACGTCGGGCCAGAAGGACTACGTCGACGCGATCGACCGGCACACCGTGACGTTCGGCATCGGACCGGCGGGCACGGGCAAGACGTACCTCGCGATGGCCAAGGCGGTGCAGGCGCTCCAGGACCGCAAGGTGCACCGGATCGTGCTCACGCGGCCSGCSGTCGAGGCGGGCGAACGGCTCGGGTTCCTGCCCGGCAGCCTCTCGGACAAGATCGACCCGTACCTGCGCCCGCTGTACGACGCGCTGCACGACATGGTGGACGCCGAGTCGATCCCGCGGCTGATGGAGGCGGGGACCATCGAGGTGGCCCCGCTGGCCTACATGCGCGGCCGCACCCTCAACGACGCGTTCATCATCCTCGACGAGGCGCAGAACACCTCCGTGGAGCAGATGAAGATGTTCCTCACGCGCCTCGGGTTCGGCTCGAAGGTCGTCGTCACCGGAGACATCACGCAGGTGGACCTGCCGTCGTCGCAGACGTCGGGCCTGCGCGTGGTCGAGCAGATCCTCCAGGGGGTCGACGACGTCGCGTTCTGCCGCCTGACCTCCTCGGACGTGGTCCGGCACCGCCTGGTCAGCGAGATCATCGACGCGTACGCGCGCTGGGACAGGAGCTGAGGCGGCCGTGAGCGTCGAGGTCAACAACGAGTCCGGGTACGACGTCGACGAGGCGGAGTTCGCCGCGCTCGCGCGCTACGTGCTGGACGAGATGCACGTGCACCCGCAGACGGACCTGTCGATCCTGCTGGTCGGGACCGACGTGATGACCGACCTGCACGTCAAGTGGATGGACGAGCCCGGGCCCACCGACGTGCTGTCCTTCCCGATGGACGAGCTGCGTCCGGGACGCGAGGGCGACGTGACGCCCGCGGGACTCCTCGGTGACGTCGTGCTCTGCCCCGAGGTCGCCGCGCAGCAGGCGCGCACGGCGGGGCACTCCACCGCCGAGGAGCTGCTGCTCCTGACCACTCACGGGATCCTGCACCTGCTCGGCTACGACCACGCCGAGCCGGAGGAGGAGAAGGAGATGTTCGCCCTCCAGCGCCGGCTTCTGCTGACGTTCCTGGCGTCCCGATGACSGACGTCCCCGTGGCGCTGCTCGTCCTGGTCGCAGCGCTCGGCATCGTCGCGGCCGCCGCGCTGTCCGCGGGCGAGGTGGCGGTGGCCCGGATCTCGCGGGCGGCCGTCTCCGAGCTGCTCGCCGAGGGGCACCCCGCCGCGGGCCGGGTCCGTGCCCTGGCCGACCACCCCGCGCGGGTGGCGTCGGCGGCCGCGTTCGTGCGGCTGCTGGCCGAGATGACGGCGACGGTCTGCATCACGCTCGTGGTCGCGTCGGGCGAGCTGCCCTGGTGGGCCGTCCTGCTCGTCGCGGTCGCCGTGTGCGGTCTCGTGGCGTTCCTGCTGGTGCGGGCGAGCCCGCGCACGCTCGGCCGCAGGCACCCCGTCGCCGTGGTGACCCGGCTGTCCCGCGTGCTCGTGGCCGTCACCGCCGTCGCCGGTCCGCTGGGCGCCGCCGGGCGGCCGGGGGCGGGGTCCGCCGCCGAGGACGAGGACGAGCTGCGGGACATGGTGCAGCGGGTCAGCGAGTCGGACGTCATCGAGGACGAGGAGCGGGAGATGTTCCGATCCGTCCTCGAGCTGGGTGAGACGCTCACCCGTGAGGTCATGGTGCCGCGCACGGACATGGTGACCACGCCCGAGGACACACCGCTGCGCAAGGCGCTCGCGCTGCTGCTGCGCTCCGGGTTCTCCCGGGTCCCGCTCGTCGGCGACTCCGTGGACGACCTCCGTGGCGTGCTCTACCTCAAGGACGTCGTCGCCCGGCTGCCGATCGCGCCGGCCGGCCGGTCGGACCGCCAGCAGCAGGAGGCGATGCTCGACGCACCCGCGTCGTCGCTCGCCCGACCGGCCGTGTTCGTGCCCGAGTCGAAGCCGGTCGACGAGCTGCTGCGCGAGCTGCAGAGCGGCTCCTCGCACATGGCCATGGTGGTCGACGAGTACGGCGGTATCGCCGGCCTGGTGACCATCGAGGACGCGCTCGAGGAGATCGTCGGCGAGCTGACCGACGAGCACGATCCCACGGCACCCGTCGTCGAGGAGCTGGACCACGGCGTCTTCCGGGTCCCCGCGCGGTTCGGCCGGGACGAGCTGGGTGAGCTGTTCGACCTCGAGGTGGACGACGAGGACGTCGACACCGCCGGAGGCCTGCTGGCCAAGGCGCTCGGCAAGGTCCCGCTCCCGGGCTCCGCCGGCGACATCCACGGGCTGCACCTCGTCGCCGACCGGGTCGAGGGCCGGCGCCGCCGGCTGGCCACCGTGCTGGTCAGCGTGGCCGAGAGCACGGACCGACCGACGGACACCCCCACCCCGGGCCGCGCCCCGACCGACACCCACGGAGCCACCCGATGACCTTCCACTCCGGATTCGCCTGCTTCGTCGGGCGCCCCAACGCCGGCAAGTCGACGTTGACCAACGCGCTCGTCGGCCAGAAGGTCGCCATCACCTCCGGGCGCCCGCAGACCACCCGGCACACCGTCCGCGGGATCGTGCACCGCCCCGACGCGCAGCTGATCCTCGTCGACACCCCGGGTCTGCACCGCCCCCGGACGCTGCTCGGGGAGCGGCTGAACGCCCTGGTCAAGGACACGCTCACCGAGGTCGACGTGGTCGGCTTCTGCCTGCCCGCCGACCAGCGGGTCGGCCCCGGCGACCGGTTCATCGCCGAGCAGATGTCCGAGCTCGCGCGCGACGGTCGCGGCACGCCCGTGGTCGCCGTCGTGACGAAGGCCGACCTCGTAGGCAAGGGCAAGCTCGCCGAGCACCTCATGGCCGTGCAGGCGCTGGGGGAGTGGGCGGACATCGTGCCCGTCTCGGCGACCTCCGGGTACAACGTCGACGTGCTGGAGAACGTGCTGATCGGGCACCTGCCGGAGGGGACGCCCCTGTACGCCGAGGGTGAGCTCACCGACGAGCCCGAGGCGGTCATGGTGGCGGAGCTGGTCCGCGAGGCCGCGCTGGAGGGCGTGCGCGACGAGCTGCCGCACTCGCTGGCCGTCGTCGTCGACGAGATCGTGGCCCGCGACGAGCCGGCCGCGAACGGCGTGCCGATGCTCGACGTGCGCGTGCACCTGTTCGTCGAGCGGGACAGCCAGAAGGCCATCATCATCGGCAAGGGCGGTGCGCGGCTGCGCGACGTCGGCAGCCAGGCGCGCCGCGGCATCGAGGCGCTGCTCGGGGCCCGGGTCTACCTGGACCTGCACGTCAAGGTGGCGAAGGACTGGCAGCGCGACCCGAAGCAGCTCGGGAAGCTGGGCTTCTGAGCATGCTGAGATCGGGTGGACGCGCGGTGCCGCGGGCGGGCACGGACGTGGACCGGCACGTGGGCCGGTCCTACCGGGTCGCTGCGAGCACGGCCCTCGGGGTGCTGGTCCTCGCGGTCCTCGGCGCGGTCATGGGGCCGCAGTGGGACCCGGTGCCGCTGGCGGACCCGCTGGTGGTGGAGACGTCCTCGACGGCGATCGGGTCCGCCGCGCCCGTCCCGACCTACGACGTCCGCACCTCGGTGGTGACGGTGCAGCTCGACGGCACGACGATCGACGCCCAGATCAGCGAGCCGGTCGGGCTCGACGAGCCCGCGAGTGCGGTCCTGTTCGTGCACGGCGCCGGGACCGGACGTTACGACACGGCGTTCCTCGACCAGGCGCACGCGCTCGCGGCGTCCGGGATCGTCGCGATGGTGCCGAACAAGCGGCTCGACACGTACACCACCCGGCACCGGGACTACGTGGCGATGGCGGCGGACTACGAGGCATCGGTGGAGGTGCTGCAGTCCTACCCGGGGGTCGACCCCGAGCGCGTCGGCATCTACGCCGAGAGCGAGGGCGGCTGGATCGCACCGGTCATGGCCGCACAGGACCCGTCGATCGCGTTCGTGGTCCTGGTCTCCTCCCCGGTGGTGCCGCCGCGCGAGCAGGCGGCGTTCGCCGTCGACTCCTACCTGCGCAACACGGGCGTGCCCCACGGGGTGTTCCGGGCGATCCCGCGCGCCGTCGGCATGTCGCTGCCCGGCGGAGGGTTCGAGTACGCCGACTTCGACGTGACCCCGTACCAGCGCCAGATGCGTCAGCCGGTCTTCGTCGTCTACGGGACCGGCGACGCGTCGATGCCCACCATCCAGGGCGCCGAGCAGGTGCTGCGCGACACCGCCATCGCCGGGAACGGTGACGTGACCGTCCGCTACTACGAGGGCGCCAACCACGGCATCCGCGTCGGCGGCGAGGTGGACGCGGCCTTCCTGCGCGACCTGTCCGGCTGGGTGCTCGGCCTGCCCACGACCGGAGACTCCGAGCCGCGGATCGCGGGGGCGCAGCCGGTCCAGACGTACGTCGCGGAACCCGTCCCCGAGCCCCGCTGGTTCGGGGACGGCGACGTCGTCCTGGCCCTCGCGATCGCCTCCGTGGCCCTGATCGTGCTCGGGCCGCTGGCTGTGCTGGTCGCGCGCGGTGCGGAGGAGGCCACCGACCGGGTGCGGCGCCGCCGCGGCGCCACCGTGACCGTCGCCGGACCGCGGTTCGCGCGCGGCGTGCTGCCGCGGCTGGTCATCTTCGGCGCCGGCGCGATCGCCACGGTGCTCGGGCTCGTCTGGTACCTCGTCTCGGTCGCTCGCCTCGCGCTGGACTACCAGCGCAACGACCTCGTCGTCCAGGGCGGCTGGGTGGTCGTGCGGGTCCTGGGGATCGCGGTGGTCGTCGTCGGGGTCCTGCTGCTGCGGCGCTGCCGTCGGGTCCGCCTCGCGGGTGAGGTCCCGGCGCCCGGGATCGTGCGGACCGCCGTGCTGTGGTCCGGCGTCATAGGCTCCGTGCTGCTGCTGGTGATCCTGGCCTACTGGGGTGTCTTCCAGCTCGGGATCTGACCAGGGATGACCACACAGCGGGTCGCGTTGTGTACGAAGCGCTCACGTACGGCACGATGTGCGCCGATGATCTGAACGGACCGTCAGGACCGTTCCCAGGACAAGGGGGTCGCGTGCGCACGTCGTGGGGTTCGGCCACCGACCGTGGCCTCGTCCGCGAGGTCAACGAGGACGCCCTCCTTGCCTACCCTCCGGTCTTCCTCGTGGCGGACGGKATGGGTGGTCACGACGCGGGTGACCTCGCGAGCCGCATCGCCGTCGAGGAGTTCGCGCAGCTCGCCGGGCAGGCTGCGGCGACGGCCGACGACGTGCACGCGTGCTTCGACCGGACCGCCGCGCGCATCCGTGCCGAGTTCACCGGAGGACGCCAGGGCGGCACGACCGTGTCCGGCGTCGCGGTGACCGAGCACGACGGCGGCTCCTACTGGCTCGTCTTCAACGTCGGCGACTCGCGCGTGTACCTGTGGTCCGGCGACGTCCTCGAGCAGGTGAGCGTCGACCACTCGGTGGTCCAGGAGCTGCTGGACCTGGGTGAGATCGACCGGACCGAGGCGGCGACGCACCCGGAGCGGCACGTCCTGACCCGGGCCCTCGGCACCGGGGACCCGCCGGAGCCCGAGTACTGGCTTCTGCCCGCCGGCCTGCACGACAGGCTGCTGATCTGCACGGACGGGCTGACCCGCGAGGTCGGCGACGACGACCTGGCGCGCGTGCTGGCGGAGACGGCCGACCCGCAGGACGCCGCCGCGCACCTGGTGCGGCTCGCGCTCGAGCACGGCGCCCGGGACAACGTGAGTGCGGTCGTCGTGGACGTCGCCACGGCCGCCGGGGCGCACGACGACGTCCACATCACCGTGCCCCGCACCGGGGCGGAGCTGGGCCCCTACGTGTGGGACGAGATGCTCAACGGCGTCACGGTCCCGCGTCGCACCCGGACGGCCACCAAGCCGATCCCGCGCGTCGCACCGGGATCGAGCACGCCGGACCCGAACCCATCCACCGAGGAGACCCCGTCATGAGCGTGCCCGAGTACACCGTCGGCGACTGGACCGCCGTGGTGCGCCCCGGATTCGTCGCGCTGCTCGGCGCGGGGACCGCCGAGTCCACCGTCCGTGCGCTCTGGCAGGACAGCGGCGAGGGCGTGTTCGCGGCGCTCGCCCTGCTCGCGCGCGACGGGTTCGGCGGCCTGCCCCCGTTCGCCGTCGTCTCGGTCGACGGTCGACGCGTCCACGCCGCTCTGCGCGGCGACGTCGAGGTCGTCGTCGAGGTGGACGGACGGCAGGACGTGTGGCGTTCGGGTGAGGTCAGCACGTGGACCGAGCGGGTCCTCGACGGCGTGGCCGACGTCGTCGTGCAGGCGGACGGTGCACCGGCCGGGTCGGCGAGCCTGCCGCTCGCCGACGGCGTCGCCGCCGCGTCGCGCGTCCGGCTCGCGCTGACCGTGCGCGACACCGCCGACGTGGTGCCGACCACCGCACCCGCGACGAACCCGGTCGGGGCGGAGCCGGTGGCCGCCGAGCCGGTCGCGGAGGAGCCGGTTGCCGCCGAGCCGGTCGCGGAGGAGCCGGTTGCCGCCGAGCCGGTCGCCGAGCCGCCGGTTGCCGTGGAGGCCGTCGCCGTCGAGCCGGTCGCCGTCGAGCCCACCGTCGCCGAGCAGGCCGGGACGACGCCCGTCGCCGAGGACCTCGTGGTGCCGCCGGTCGTCGAGGAGGAGCAGCCCACCGAGGTCGCGTCCTCGTCCGCCGGGATCGTCGACGTCGCCCCGTGGGAGACCCCGGCGCAGGACCCGGACTCGGTGCCCACCGCGAGGCTCGTCGACATCATCTCGTGGGACGAGCCGACCGAGGTCGAGCTCGTCCCGGTCGCGGGCACCGACGCCGACGACGACGAGGACGACGAGGTCGAGGACGAGGACGAGGCCGACGCTGGTCCCGACGCGGACCGTCCCGACCCGTCGGGCGTCGTCGCCGCGGCCGAGTCGTTCCTGACCTCGCCGTTCAGCCCGCGCGGGGCCGAGCCGGCGGCCGCGCCGCTGCCGGTCGGCGGCGCCTCGCTGGACGACCACGACGGTCTGACGATCCTGTCCACGGACCTCGCCGAGATCCGTGAGCAGCTCCCGTCGTGGGCGTCCGACGACCTGCCTGCGCCGTTCCGGACCCCCGTCGTGGCCAGCCCGCCCGCGCGCCTCGTGCTGTCGACCGGGCTCGTCGTGCCGCTCGACCGTGCCGTGCTCCTGGGTCGTGCCCCGCAGGTCGCCCGGGTGACCAACCGCGAGCTGCCGCGCCTGATCACGGTGCCGAGCCCGCAGCAGGACATCTCCCGGACGCACGCGGAGGTGCGCGTCGAGGGCGAGCACGTCGTCGTCACGGACCTGGACTCCACGAACGGCATCCACGTGTCCCGGCCCGGTGAGGGCGCACGACGGCTGCACCCCGGCGAGCCCAGCGTCGTCGGCACCGACGAGGTCGTCGACCTGGGCGACGGCGTGACGTTCTCGGTGGAGCGGGGTTCGTGACCGCACGCCGCGAAGCGTCGACGCCGCCACGCCTGCCGGGCTACGAGTACCTCCGGGTCCTCGGCCTCGGGGGCTTCGCGGACGTCTTCCTGTACCAGCAGGAGCTTCCGCGGCGTGAGGTGGCGGTCAAGGTGCTCCTGGCGGGGAGCCTCGACGACGGCGTCCGGCGGCGGTTCCAGCAGGAGGCCAACCTCATGGCCCAGCTGTCCCACCACCCGTCGATCGTCACGATCTACCACGCCGCGATCGCGGCCGACGGTCGCCCGTTCCTCGTCATGGAGTACTGCTCGCGGCCAGGCCTCGCGGAGCGGTACCGGCAGGAGCGCATCTCGGTCGCGGAGGCGCTGCGGATCGGCATCCGGCTCGCGTCGGCGGTCGAGACCGCGCACCGCGCCGGCATCCTGCACCGCGACATCAAGCCCGCGAACGTCCTGACCACCGACTTCGGGTGGCCCGCGCTCACCGACTTCGGCATCGCCGCGACGACCGGCCACGGAGCGGGTGCGACGGTCGGGATGTCGATCCCGTGGTCGCCGCCGGAGCTGCTGGGCGAGCACCCGACGGGCGACGAGCGGTCGGACGTCTACTCGTTGGCCGCGACCATCTACTCGCTGCTCGCCGGGCGTACCCCGTTCGAGGTCCYCGGCGGGCAGAACACGGCCCAGCAGCTGGTCGCCCGCATCGAGCGGGCTCCGCTGCCGCCCACAGGCCGCAACGACGTGCCCCCCGGGCTGCAGGAGCTGCTCGAGCGCGCCATGGCGAAGCACCCGACCCGGCGGTTCGCCTCTGCCGCGGCGGTCGCACGAGCGCTCCAGCAGGTCGAGGCCGACCTGCGGCTGCCGATCACCCCGCTCGACCTCATGGACACGCCGGACGCCGCCGCGGACTCCGGTGCGCCGACGGCACGGTCGGCGGACGAGGACCGCGAGGACGCGACCCGGTTGCGGTCGATCGTCACCGTGGCGCCGACGGCCCCCGTCGAGCAGCCGACGCCGCCGCCCGGTGCGGACGAGCCGACCCGGCTGCGCGGGGTCACCTACGTCGCGCCCGAGCCGACCAGCGCGCGCCCTGGCCCGGTCTACGTCACGCCCCCCGAGGTGGTGGACCCCGAGCCGGCCGAGACGGTCCAGCGTGGTCGCTCCCGCGTGGTGGCGGGCGTCGTGTCCGGCGTCGTCGTGCTCGCCGCGGTCGTGGCGATCGGCGCGGCGGCCCTCTGGGGCGACGGGGCATCCGGTGACCCGACGCCCACGTCCGACTTCACGCAGGACGCCGACCCCACCCGGATCGCCGACCCCGTCCCGTCACCGTCCGGGCTGCAGGGCACCCGCCAGGCCGACGGATCGGTCCTGTTCACCTGGGACAACCCGGAGCCGCAGGAGGGCGACCGCTACGTGTGGGGCGTCCTGCAGGCCACGGGCGATCCCGACCTGGCGCTCATCGACACCGCGAAGGTGATCGTTCCCGCCGACCAGGCGACCACGCCCCAGGTCTGCATCGAGGTCGCGATCGTGCGCGTGGACCGCCGCGTCTCCACCGAGCCGGCGCAGGGGTGCACCTCATGAGGTGGCGCTCGGTGCGCTCGCGGGCGACCACGGCGGCGGCCGTCGTCACCGTCCCGGTGCTCGTGCTGGTGCTGGCGCTGCTCGACCAGGGCTTCCCGCTCGCCCGGCTGGACCTGAACGACGGCGGGGTGTGGCTGACCGCCACGAGCAAGCTGCAGCTGGGCCGCTACAACGCGCAGGTCGAGGAGCTCAACGGCGGGCTGTCGGCGTCGGGGAGCACGTTCGACGTCCTGCAGGACGCGGGTGACGTGCTGCTGGTCGAGCCGGGCACGATCGCCGTGGTCGACCCGGCGTCGGTCACGCTCGGCACCCAGGTCGACGTGTCGGGCGCCGAGGCGTCGATGGCCGCCGGCGTGGTGGCCGTGTACGACACCGACGGGAACGTGTGGGTCCGGCCGATCACCGAGCTGGACACGCTGCGGATCTCGACGGACGCCCCGGACGTCGAGGTCGGGAAGGGTGGTGCCGCCGTGGTCGCGCGCAGCGGCGCCGTCCTGGCGGTGTCCGCCGAGGACGGCGCGGTGACGCGCGTCGACATCGTCGACGGCGCGGCGCGCAGCACGCCCCTGGGATCGTTGGGCGCCGGCCCGGTCGACCGGCTGACCGCCGTGGGCGACGCACCCGTCGTGCTGTCCGACAGCACCGTGCGGACCCTGGACGGCGAGGTGACGCTCGAGGGCGCCAACCTGGCGCTGCAGGAGCCGGGACCGGACTCCTCGCGCGCCCTCGTCGCGAGCCGCACCGCGCTCCTGGAGGTCCCGCTCGACGGCGGCACCGTGGTGGAGCACCCGACGGACGGGTCGGGGGTGCCCGCAAGGCCGGTGCAGGTCGGCCGGTGCGCGCACGGCGCCTGGGCGTCGCCCACCGGTTCGTACCTGCAGCTGTGCGACGGCGCCGACGCCGAGGTCAGCAACCTCGAGCAGATGTCCAGCGCCGACGTGCTCGCGTTCCGCGTGAACCGGCAGGTCGTCGTGCTGAACGACACGCTGCGCGGCCGCCTCTGGATGCCCCTGCAGGACACCGACCTGCGGGTGCCGGAGTGGACGCAGATCGAGCCGGAGGAGCAGCCGGACGAGGCCGAGGAGGAGACCGAGGCGTCGGACACCACCCAGGACCTGGTCACGGAGTGCTCCGCGGAGTCGGCACCCCCGACCGCCGCCGACGACGAGTTCGGCGTGCGGCCCGGCCGGACCACGATCCTGCCGGTGATCGACAACGACTCGTCCTCGGACTGCGGGATCCTGGTGATCTCGGTGTTCGACCCGCTGCCCGCCGAGTTCGGTCGGGTCGAGGCGATCTACGGCGGACGCTCGCTGCAGGTGACGGTCGCCGAGGGTGCCACCGGCACCGCGGAGCTGACCTACACGATCACGGACGGCCGCGGCACCACCCCGTCCACCGCGCGCGTCGTGCTCACCGCACGGGACGGGTCGCTCGACGAGCCCCCCGTCCAGCTGCGGACCGGCGCGCTGCAGGTCGAGCAGGGCGGGCAGGCCGACCACCAGGCCCTCGCGGACTTCCAGGACCCCGACGGCGACGACCTGGTGCTCATCGGCGCGACCGCGGACCCGGCCGTGGGCTCGGTGCGGTTCCGGCAGGACGGGTCCGTGACGTTCCGGGCGGACGGTGGCCAGCTCGGTCGCACCAGCGTGACCCTCCTGGTGTCGGACGGAACGTCCACCACCGAGGGCCGGCTCGACGTCGACGTCCGGCCGACGGGCTCGTTGCCGCCGCAGATCGACCCCGTGCACGCGGTGACCTACGTCGACCAGCCTGTGACGCTCCACCCGCTGGACCTGGTGCGGAGCTCGTCGGCCGAGCCGCCGCGCCTCGCGGGCGTCGACGAGGTGGTCGGCGCCACGATCACGACGGACCTGCAGGGTGGCACCTTCACGTTCAGCGCGGCGCGCGCCGGCAGCTACTACGTGCCGTTCCTCGTGTCGGCGCCGCCGCAGCAGGCGACCGGTCTGGCACGGATCGACGTGCGCGTCTGGCCCGAGACGGACCAGCCGCCGATCGCGGTCCGGGACCAGGCGTTCCTCCCCGCCGACGGCGAGGTGACKGTCGACCCCCTGGCCAACGACACCGACCCGGCCGGCAAGGTGCTGGTCCTGCAGTCMGTCGACGCCCCCGAGGGGCTCCGGGTCGCGATCCTCGAGCACCACCTGGTGCAGATCTCGTCGGAGCGGACCCTGACCGCTCCCGTGGCACTGAGCTACACCGTCTCCAACGGGCAGGACAGCACGGTCGGCGAGATCATCGTCCACCCGGTGCCGCCGTCGGCGACGTCCCAGCCTCCCGTGGTGCCCAACGTCGAGGTGGACGTCCGGACCGGCGGGGTCGTGACGATCCCCGTGCTCGACGACGCGTACGACCCCGACGGTGACCGGCTGACGCTGCGGAGCGAGCTCGTCGAGCCCCTGGCCGACGGGCAGGGCCTGCTCTTCGTCTCGGGGGACGTGCTGCGCTACCAGGCGCCCGACGAGCCCCTCACCGCACGGGCGACGTTCGAGGTGGAGGACGCCACCGGCAACCTGACCGCCGCCACGGTGACGGTCCGGGTGCACCAGTCGGACGCGAGCACGAAGGCCCCGCCACGGCCCCAGGACCTGGTGGCGCGCGTCTTCCAGGGGGACACCGTCCGCATCTACGTCCCGCTCGTCGGCATCGACCCCGACGGCGACGGCGTCACGCTGCTCGGCATCGCGTCGTCCGCGCTGCGCGGACGCGTGACGGCGACGGGCGCGGACTGGCTGGAGTACCAGGCGTTCCCCGACGAGGTCGGCACCGACGAGTTCACCTACGCCGTCGAGGACTGGGTCGGGCAGCGCGCCGTGGCCACGATCCGCGTCGGCATCAGCCCGCGGCCCACCGACTCGGCGACCGTCGTGGCGCGGGACGACGAGGTCACGGTGAAGCCCGGGCAGCGGGTGGAGGTCCGGGTGCTGGCGAACGACGTCGACTCGAGCGGCGGCGACCTCAACCTCGAACCCGACCTGGAGAAGGACGCGGGTGTCGACGCCGTGGTGCAGGACCGGCGGATCGTCGTGCGGGCGCCCGACGAGCCCGGCGTGCTCCAGATCGCGTACACCGCGTCCAACAAGCGTGGCGGGCGGGACACCGGGGTGCTCACCGTCACCGTGTCGGCGGACGCCCCCGTGCTGCCGCCGATCGCCCGCGACATCGTCGTGCCCGCGACGGACACGCTGGACCGCACCGAGGTCTCGGTCGACGTGCTCGCGGTCGCGCAGAACCCGAGCGGGCCGCTGAGCGACCTCGAGGTCTCCGTGCCGGACTCGCAGGCGGCCGTCGCGCGGGTCACCGAGACCGGTGAGGTCGTCGTGACCCTCGTCGACCACGCCCAGACGGTGCCGTACCTGCTCACCAACCGGAGCGGGGACAGACCTGTCGCGTCCTACGCGTTCATCACCGTGCCGGCGCTCGGGTTCTTCCGGCCCGTGCCCCGGCCGAAGGCGCCGGAGCTGCGCGTCGCGTCGGGGGAGCGCCTCGTGATCCCGCTCGGCGAGCAGGTCCAGGTGGCGCCCGGCCGCACGGCGCGGATCGCCGACTCCCTGGGCGTCTCCGCCACGCGGTCCGACGGCACGAGCCCGATCGTGGACGACGAGACCCTGCAGTTCACGTCGGCGGCCGGGTACGCGGGGCCGGCGTCGATCACGGTGCCCGTGACGGACGCGTCCTCCCCGGGGGACACCTCTGCCCGGACGTCCGTCATCACCCTGCAGATCACCGTGTACGCCGTCGACGACTACCCGCCGACCTTCGAGCCGTCCGTCATCGACGTGGCTCCCGGTGAGCCGGCGCTCGCCGTGGACCTGCGGTCCTTCACCACGGGGCCGGAAGGGGCGAACCCGACGGACGGTCGCTACGCGTACACGCTGGTCTCGTCGATCCCGGCCGGGTTCTCCGGCAACATCACCGACGGCGTGCTGCTCATCGCCGCCGACGCGACCACGCCGAAGGGCCGCACCGAGAAGCTGGCCGTCCGGATCGACTACGGCCGGACGGGTTCCTTCGAGACGGCCGTCGACGTGCGGGTCATCGCCAGCACCCGGCCGACGATCCGGCTGGTCGACCGCACGATCCCGGACGGCGTCGAAGGCCGCCAGAGCACCATCGACGTGCTCGAGGGGGCGTTCAACCCGTTCGCGCCCGAACCGATGACCGTGGTCGGCGCCACCGTCGAGACCCCCGGTGCCGGCACCGCAGGGGCGACGTCGAGCACGGTGAGCGTCCGACCGGCCGAGGGGTTCATCGGCCAGATGGTCACGCGGTTCCGGGTCCGGGACGTCACCGGCGACCCGKACCGTGAGGTCGAGGGCCGGGTCACCGTGATCGTGCGCGGCAAGCCCGCCACTCCGACCGCGCCCCGGATCGGCGAGATCCGGGACCGGACCGTCGTGCTGTCCTGGGACGCGCCCGACAACCGTGGCGCACCGATCACCGGCTACCGCGTGGTGGCGAGCCCGGGCAACCTCGTGCGGCAGTGCGCGAGCACCACGTGCACCGTCGACGGCCTGACCAACGACGTCGAGTACACGTTCACGGTCGCGGCGCAGAACGACGTCGACTGGTCGGAGCCGAGCGCCCCGTCCGCCACCGCCCGGCCCGACGCGGTCCCCGACGCGCCCGCGGCGCCCACGCTGGACTTCGGCGACAGCTCGATCCGGGCCACGTGGGACGCGCCGCCCTCGGCCGGCTCGCCGATCACCGGCTACACGCTCGAGATCTCGCCCGCGCCGCCGGCAGGGCCTGCCTCGGTCACGTCCTCGACGACGAGCTTCACGTTCTCCGGCCTGCGCAACGGCACGGCGTACTCCGTCCGCGTGCGTGCGCACAACAAGGCGCCGGACCCCAGCGGCTGGTCGCCGTCGTCGCAGCCCATGGTGCCGGCCGGCGTGCCGGAGGCCCCGGTGAACCTCACGGCGCTGCGCGCGGAATCCCCGCTCGGCGGCCAGATCAACGTGGCCTGGGGGGAGCCCGACGGGAACGGCGACCGGGTCGCCGGGTACGAGCTGGTCATCTCCGGCGGGCCGAACGCCCGCACGGTCCCGTTCGAGGGCACGGGAGCGACGAGCTACGCGTTCACGGACGCGGCCAACGGAGCGCCGTACCAGTTCGAGGTGCGAGCGAGGAACAAGGCGCCCGGGTGGTCGGCACCGGCGGTCACGACGGCCTCCACGTACGGTGTCCCCGCCCCGACGACGATCACGTCCGCCGTCGGTGCTCCGACGGCCGAGCCCGGCAACGGCAGCGTGCGGGTCGTGTGGGCCAGTGCCGACCCGAACGGCTCGCCGGTCACGTCGTACCGGTTGTTCGTGAACGGCACGGACATCGGCGACGTCGGGACGGGGACGTCCAGGGACGTCGGCGGTCTGACGGGCGGTGCCGATGCCACGTTCCAGGTCCAGGCCTGCAACATCGCCGGCTGCGGGGAGTGGTCCGCGCCGCGTGCCGCCGCGCCCGTGCCGGTCACCAAGCCGTCGCCCGCGTCCGGGGTGACGCTGGACGACCCGGCCCGCGACACCGACCGCCAGCCCACGTCGATCACCGCACGCTGGGCCGCGACGAGCGCCTGGGGCGGAGGGGCGAACGCCGAGTACCGCGTCGACTTCTACATCGACGGCGACCTCACCGACTCCAAGGTCGTGACCGGCCAGGAGGCGACGTCCAGCACCCGCATGCCCACGCTGGGCTTCGGCAAGCGGACCGCGACCTTCCGCGCAGTCGTCACCGCGGTCACCTCGGCCGGGGACTCGACGCCGGCTCCGAGCGGCGACCGGGTGGTGCAACGGGCGAGCGAGCCGGGGGACGTCGACGCCGGCTACGCCCTGAGCGTCTCCGACGACGGGGCCTCGATCTCGTCCGACTGGGCCGACGTGCGGGACACCGGCGGCGCCGCGATCACGGGCTACCTCGTCCAGGTCAAGGTCGGGTCCGCCGACTGGGCCGACCTGCCCACCACGACCGCGTCGCAGCTGAGCAACGCGCCGCTGCCCGCCACCGCCGCGCCGGGCACGGTGATCGTGATCCGGGTGCGTGCGCAGAACCAGTTCGGCACCAGCCAGCACTGGGCCCAGTCTCTCGAGGCCCGGGTCCCGGAGCCTCCTCCGGCAGCCCCATGACCATCCCGACCTTCCACCGCAGCACCCCGAGACGGAGACACCGCACATGACCCCCGAGCAGAGCACCTGGTTCGCCGAGACGTTCGACGCACTGGTGTCCAACGTCGGCCTGGCGCTGCTCGGCAAGGAGCACACGGTCCGCCTGGCTCTCACGGCCATGGTCGCGGAGGGGCACCTGCTGCTCGAGGACGCGCCCGGGACCGGCAAGACGTCGCTGGCCAAGGCGCTCGCCGCCACGGTGCAGGGCAGCCACCACCGGATCCAGTTCACGCCGGACCTGCTGCCGTCGGACGTCACGGGCGTGACGATCTACGACCAGAGCACGCACCGGTTCGAGTTCCACCCGGGCCCGATCTTCGCGTCCGTCGTCCTGGCCGACGAGATCAACCGCGCGTCCCCGAAGACCCAGGCGGCGCTCCTCGAGGTCATGGAGGAGGGGCAGATCACGGTCGACGGGGTCACGCACCCGGTGGGCCGGCCGTTCATGGTGATCGCGACGCAGAACCCGATCGAGCAGGCGGGCACGTACCGCCTGCCGGAGGCGCAGCTGGACCGGTTCCTCATCAAGACGTCGCTGGGCTACCCGGACCGCGCGTCGACCATCGAGATCCTCGCGGGAGCGAAGGACCGCACGACGAACCTGACCCCGCGGATCACCACGCAGGCGGTCGGCACGCTGGCGGACCTCGCACAGACCGTGCACATCGACGAGGTCGTCCTCGACTACGTGGCCCGCCTCACGGAGGCGACGCGCGACGACTCGCAGACGGCCATCGGGGCGAGCGTGCGCGGTGGTCTCGCGCTCGTGCGGACCGCCAAGGTCTGGGCGGCCGCGGCCGGGCGCGAGTACGTCATCCCGGACGACGTGAAGGACCTCGCCCAGCCGGTTCTCGCGCACCGCCTGCTGCTCGACACGGAGGCAGAGTTCGCGGGGGTGACGGCGACCGAGATCCTGGCCCGGATCCTCGAGACGACGGCGCCGCCGGCCGTACGGGTGGGCTGACCGTGGGAGTGCGGATCTCACCGGTCGGGTGGGGGGCCGTCGCCGTGGCGGCCCTCGGCCTCGTGCTGGGCCGGTGGTTCGGCTGGCTGGAGCTCGCGGCGATCGGTGCGGCGCTGACGGGCGTGCTCGTCGTGTCGCTGCTGATGACCGTGGGCCGGGCCCGCTACTCCGTCACGCTCGACATGGCCGACCACCGGGTCAAGGTGGGGGAGCGCGCCCTCGGGCGCCTCGAGGTGCGCAACGTCGCTCGCCGCCGGTCGTTGCCGTCCCGGATCGAGCTGCCCGTCGGTGCGGCCGTCGCGGAGCTTGCCGTCCCGGCCCTCGCACCCGGTGCCGGCCACGACGACCTGTTCGCCATCCCGACCACGCGCCGCGCGGTGATCGTGGTCGGCCCGGTGCGCTCGGTCCGCGGCGACCCGTTCGGGCTCGCGCGGCGCAGCGTGCGGTGGACCCGGCCGGCCGAGGTGTTCGTCCACCCGCTCGTCGTGTCCCTCGCGGGTGCGAGCGCCGGGCTCCTGCGCGACCTCGAGGGCCAGGCGACGCGCGACCTGTCCGACTCGGACCTCTCGTTCCACGCCCTGCGCGACTACGTCGCGGGCGACGACCGCCGGTACATCCACTGGCGCACCACGGCGCGCCGCGGAAGCCTCATGGTCAAGCAGTTCGAGGACACCCGGCGCACGACGACGGCGCTCGCCCTGGCCACCGACCCGCGGGACTACGCCGACGACGACGAGCTGGAGCTCGCGGTCTCGGTCGTGGCGTCCGTCGGCGTCCAGACGATCCGCGAGGAGCGGGACCTCGTCGTGCTCGCCGGGCCGGGCCGGCTCCGTGCGGAGACGCCGCCGCTCCTGCTCGACGACTGCTCGGCGGTCGCGCTCTCGACCGCCGGTGCGGGGGTCGCCCTGCTGGGCCGCCGCGTGGTGCGGGAGGCGCCGGAGGCCTCCGTGGCGATGCTCGTGACCGGCTCGGTGCCCGGTGACCCCGAGCTGCGGCTCGGCGCCCGCCACGTCCCGGCCGGGACGCGCACCGTGGTCGTCCGGTGCGAGCGCGGCGCCGACGTGTCGGTGCGCACGCAGGGCTCCCTGAGCCTCGCGACGATCGGGAACCTGGACGACCTGCCCCGGCTGCTGCGGCGGGTGACCGCGTGACGTCGCGACCGGCGGGCCGCGCTGCCGTCGACGTCGTGTGCCTCGTCGGCACCCTCGCCCTGGTCCTCGCGCCTCTCCTCAAGGTGTACGGCGGTCTGACCGCGCTGCCCGCACTGGCCGGCGGTCTGCTGCTCGGCACGTCCGTCGCGCTGGTGGGTGCCGCGCGACGCTGGTCCGCGATCACCGTGGTCGCGGTCGTCGTCGTGGTGTTCGTGCTGGCCGGCGGGGCGCTGGCCGCCCCGACGACCACCGTGGCGGGCGTCGTGCCGACCCCGGCCACCGTCGTGGACCTCGCGCGTGGCGCGGGCTCGACGTGGAAGCAGGTGCTCACGCTCCAGCCGCCGGTCGGCTCCGACGGCACCCTGCTGGTCGCCGCTTACCTCCTGGCGCTCGTCGGGTCGTGCCTGGCCGTGTCGATCGCCCTGCGGGCACGCACCGGTGCCGCGGCGGCGTCCGCGGCGCTCGTGCCGGTGGCGGTGATGATCGCGACGATCGTGCTCGGCACCCGCCGCCCGATCGTCGATCCCGTCCTGACCGGCGTGGTGCTCGTGGTCGTCCTGCTGACGTGGGCGGCGTGGCGCGCGGGGCTGCTGCGGGCCCAGCGCGTGGTCGCCACGGGTGCGCTCGTGGGGGTGGCGGTCGCCGCCGGCGTCCTCGGTGCCCCGGTCGTCGCCGGGGGGACCGAGCGTCTCGTCGTGCGCGACGAGATGGTTCCGCCGTTCGACCCGCGGGACTACCCGAGCCCGCTGTCGGCCTTCCGGGAGTTCGTGAAGGACGACGCACCCCTGTTCACCGTCTCGGGACTGCCCGAGGGGGCACGGGTCCGGCTCGCGACGATGGACCGGTACGACGGCGTCGTCTGGAACGTGGCGGGGGACGGGTCCGCGCAGGCGTCGGGGGAGTTCCGCCGCGTCGGCTCCGAGATCGACACGACCGTGCGGGGCGAGCCGGCGCACGTCGAGTTCACGGTCGACGAGCTCGCCGGTGTCTGGCTCCCGACGGTCGGTCAGGCCACGGCGTTCGACATCGCCGACGCGGACGCGGCCGGCGACCTGCGCTACAACGACGCGACAGGCGGTGCGGTGCTCACCGGGGGCGTCCACGAGGGCCTCACCTACGGCATCGACGTCGTCGTGCCGCGCGAGCCGCCCGCGACGGAGATCGGCAGCGCACCCGCGTCCGACGTCGCCCAGCCCGCGCCCACCGGCGTGCCGGACGTCGTCCGTGCGACGGCGGCCGACGTGGCACGCGATGCCGGCAGCCCGGTGCAGATCAGCACGGCGCTGGAGTCGTGGCTCGCCGAGCAGGGCTTCTTCAGCCACGGCATCGACGTGTCCGGCACGGACTCGCTCTCCGGCCACGGCGCCGACCGGATCACGGCACTGCTCGGCGGCGATCTCATGGTGGGTGACGGCGAGCAGTACGCCGCGGCGATGGCGCTGATGGTGCGCGACATGGGGCTGCCGGCACGGGTGGTGCTGGGCTTCGTCCCCGACGCGGACAGCGGGCCGGCGGACGAGCCTCTCGAGGTGACCGGCAAGGACGTCCAGGCGTGGGTCGAGGTCGCGTTCCAGGGCTACGGCTGGGTCCCGTTCGACCCGACGCCGCCGCCGGAGCAGACCCCGCAGGAGGAGGACCAGGAGAAGCCCTCCGAGCCGAACCCGCAGGTCGTGCAGCCCCCGCCCCCGCCGCCCGGTGCCGTCACGCCCCCGGACGAGGACACCGAGCAGCCCCAGACCGACGACCCCGACGAGACGGACGACGCCAGCGCGCTGTTCTGGCGGATCGCCCGGGTGGCGGGGATCGTCGCGATCCCCGCGCTGGTGCTCGCGCTGCCGATGCTGGTGGTCGTCGCGCTCAAGGCCCGGCGCCGGCGTCGTCGCCGCCGCAGCCGCGACCCGGTGGCCCGCGTGGCGGGCGGCTGGGACGAGGTGCTGGACACCGCCCGGGACCTGCGCCGCCCGGCGGGTGCGCTGGCGACGCGCAACGAGTCGGCCCGCGCGCTCGCTGCGTCGTTCGCCGACGCCCCCGGGGGCGCGCTCGTCGCCACCCGGGTCGGCGCGCTCGCGCGCTCCGCGGACCACGCGGTGTTCAGCGCCGGGGAGCCGAGCGGCGCGCACGCCACCGCCTACTGGGCCGACGTCCAGCAGACCGTCGACGCCATGACCCGCAGCGTCGGCTGGCGCCGACGGGTGCGGGCCCGGGTGTCCACCGCCTCGCTGAAGAACCACCGCAACCGCCGCCCGAAGGGCATGTCATGACCCGTCACGGAACCCACGTGCCCGATCCGTACCGCGCGGGCGACGACCTGTCGCCCGCCACGCTGGCCCGGCGCCTGTCCGCCGGCCTGCTCGACCTGGTGCTGCTGCTGGCGCTCGGCGGTGTCGTCCTGGCGGTCGGGCTGTCCAGGGGCAGCGACGTCCTGGTGGTCCTCGGGTCCGCGTCCGTCGTCGTGGTGTCGGTGGCCCAGTGGGTGGCGCACGGGTGGTCGGGCTGGACGGTCGGCCGCCGCGCGGTCGGGATCCGCACGCTCGACGTCGAGTCGCGCGAGCCGATCGGCATGGTCCGGGTCCTGCTGCGCTCCGCCGTGCTCGCCGCGGGCCTCCTCGTGCTCGGCGTCGGGCTCCTCGTCGTCCTCGTCTCCCCGGCGTTCGACCGGACGGGGCGGCGGCGTGGCTGGCAGGACCTCGCGGCACGGGACGAGGTGCTGGACGTGCGCGCGGTGCGGGCGCCGCTGATCGTGCCTCCGCGGGCGCGTCCCGCTGCGCCTGTGCGACAGCACAACCCGTCCCGTCGGCAGGTCAGCGTCCCGGGCTGGGCCGTCGCCGAGGCCGGCACGTCCGCCGACGGGACCGCGCTGCTCGACCTCCTGCTCGACGAGGCGAGGCCCGCGGCGCTGGTGCTCGCCCCGCTCTCGCCGCAGCGGAGCGGACCCGACGTGGACACGCGCGCCAACCCCGTCGTGCGTCAGGTCGGCCTGAGCTACGGGCTCGCCCCGGAGCTGGAGCTGACCCGTCCCGCCGGGCCCCGGGCGGACCTGCTCGCCGAACCGGCCGCGGCCTCGGCCGTCGACCGCGCGTCGGCGGAGATCGAGCTGGGCGACGGACGGCACGTCACGATCGCCCGCACGGCGCTGGTGGGTCGCAACCCCGCGTCGGACGCGGACGTGCAGCTCGTGCGCGTCGTGGACCCGGCCCGGTCGGTGTCCAAGACCCACCTCCAGATCGGGGTCGAGCCCAGCGGGGTCTGGGTGGCCGACCGTGGGTCGACCAACGGGACCGTGGTGACGCTGCCCGACGGTGCGCAGGTGGTGTGCCGGGTGGACCAGCAGGTGCGTCTCCGGGTCGGTTCGACGGTGACGTTCGGGGACTGCTCCCTGCGGCTGGTCAGGGCACCGGGCAACCAGCCGATGCCCTAGGGTCGGAACCATGGCGGACCGTCGCCCCGCTGCGCGGATGCAGCTCGTCGAGGTCGAGGACGCCCCGACCGCGGCCGACCGGTCGCGCCCGGTGGACAACCCGCCGCCCCAGGACCACGTCGGCGTCGTCGTACCCGCTCCGGCCGGCGTTCGGGTCCTGCGCCGATGGTGGCCCGTGGCGGTCGTCGTCGTGCTCGGTGTCGTCGCGACCGGCCTCGTGCTCTCGGCGCGGGACCGCGCGTTCGTCGCGCGCATCGCCGCGGTGCCGGGTCTGGTCCGTCCGCTCAGCGCGGCGCCCGAGCCGCTGTGGGAGACCCGCGGGTCCACGCTGCCGGGCACGGTCCTCGCGGCGGACGGCGCACTCGTCGTGCTCGCGGAGGGTGAGCGGGCGTGGACGGTGACCTCGCACGACGCGACGTCCGGGGCGCAGCGGTGGGCGGTCGACGTGGCGCCGGTGTCGAGCTCCGGGTTCGAGGCGACCGCGGCGGTCTGCCCCCCGTTGCGCGGCGACGCCGGTGACCTCGTCGTGTGCCTCGTCCGCCATCCCCGGGTCCTCTACTCCGACGACGCGTCGATCCAGGAGCTGCCGCGRGTCATGGTCGTCCCGCTGTCGGCGCAGGACGGTGAGCGCCTCGGGGACTGGGAGGTCCGGGGGGAGCTGGTCGCGTTCGACCGCGTCGAGGACGACCTCGTCATCGGCACCCTCGACGACGAGGGCCGCATGATCGTGCAGCGGCGCGACGCACGGACCGGGGACGTGGTCTGGTCGATCGTCACCCCGGTCGTGATGAACGCCCCCGCGATCACCGTCGCGGCGGCGATGCGCGTGCTGCCTCCGCTGGTCGTGCTCGACGGCGGCGCCACGATCGTCCTCGACGTCGAGGACGGCAGCACGCTCATGACCGGTCCGCGGTTCGGCGGGCTCCAGGTGGCTGCGCTCGGCGACCGGTTCGCCACGTGGTCCCCGGCCGACGGAGGGCGCGTCCACGACGTCGACGGCACCGCGCTGTTCGGGGTGCAGGGCCTGCCGGCGCAGCTGTCGGCCGACGACGGTTCCGAGCGCGGCACGATCATCGTCGACGAGGGCCCGCAGGTGGCCGCGGTCGACGCGACGACCGGTGCGCAGAAGTGGCGCACCCCGTCCCAGCTCGACCCGCGCCTGCTGGTCTCGGACCGGTTGGTCGTGTCGGGAGCGGACCGCTACGGCGTGCTGGACGCCTCCGACGGCTCGATGCTCTGGGACGTCGTCACCGGCGAGGTCCTCACCTGGGACCCCGTCTCCGACGGCACGCTCGTCCTCGGTCCGGGCACGTCGCCCGACGGCCGGCCCGAGCTGTGGGGCCGTGGTCTCGAGGACGGCGTCCGGTACTGGTCGGTCCCGCTGCCGGAAGGGGTGCGCAGGGTCGACTCCGTCGGTGGTCACCTCGTCGTCCGTACCGAGAACGACCTGATCGTCTACGGCTGACCGCCATGACCTCGGCTCTGCGGCCGGTGATGCAGCACGTCGCACTCGACGAGGGCGACGCCCGGAGCGACGAGCGCGTCCCGTCGGGACCGCAGCGGCTGCGCTCCGCCGTGCCGCGGCTCGGCACGTGGGCCGCCCACCGGCCCGCCCGGGCGGCTGTGGCCTCGGTGGTGGCGCTCGCCGTCCTGCTCGCCGCGTTCGTCGCCCTGCCGCGCTGGGCGGGCAGCCAGGAGCGTGGCGCGGTGCTCGGTGCGGCGGCGTTCCCCGGGGCGGTCCGCCCGCTCGACTCGGCACCGCGTGCGAGGTGGTCGGCGACGGTCGACGGGTCGGTCGCTCCGGTCCTGGCCGGTGACGTCGTCGTCGTGGCGCAGGACGCGGCGACCGGCCGGCGGATCGTCGGGCTGGACGTGGTCGCGGGCCATGAGCGGTGGTCGGTGGCGCTCGAGGACGCCGTCGTCCCGGAGACCGTGCTCTGCCGACCGGTCGGCGTGGAGCTCGTGTGCGTCGTCAGCCCGCTGCCGCCCACGGACAGTCGCCGGTTCGTCCCGGACGACCCCGCTCGCCCGGCCCCGCCCGGGGTCGGGGAGGGGGTGTCCGTCCTGCTGCGGATCGACCCTGCCGACGGCGAGGTCCTGTCCCGCAGCGACGTACCCGGCTGGGTCGTGGCGACCGAGCAGGTGGGCCGGGACCTCGTCGTCGCGACGTACGCCTGGGGCATGCTGACGGTGCGCCGCGTGGACCCGACGACGGGTGCGACGCGGTGGTCGACCCAGCGGTGGTCCACCTTCCAGTCGGCGGGCAGCAGCAGGGTCCGGCTGGTCGCCGCGGGGGACCTCGTGACGGCGACGGGCAACGAGGTGACCTTGCTCCTCGACGCGACGACGGGAGACCGGCTGCCGCGTCCCGACGGTTCCTCGGTGGCCGACCAGGTGCGGCTCCTGGAGGACGGCACGCTGGTGCGCACCCGGTTCCGCGTGCGCGAGGCGGGGGTCGACGCGATCTCCGAGCTGTCCCGCGAGGGCGGTCCGCCGGTCACCGTCCGCGGCACGCTGGTCCAGCCGGGTGTCAGCGACGGAACCTCCGGCCTCGTGTTCAGCGCCAGCGGCCTGACCGGTGGGCCGCTGGGCGGCCGGGTCCGGGCCTACGCGCCGGGGTCGGCGGAGCCGGTCTGGCGGGCGCTGGCCCCCGCGCCCGAGGTCGCCGCCGACGTCGCGGGCCGGGTCGTGGTGCGCGGTGGTGGTGTGCTCGTCGGTCTCGATGCGCGCACGGGCGCGCAGGTCTGGCGCCGGTCGTTCGGACCGACGATCGGACGCACGTTCACGGACGGCGAGCACCTGGTCGTCGAGCGGGAGGGCCCCGACGCGCTCCCGGCGCTCACGGCGCTCTCGCTCGACGACGGCGCCACGGTCTGGGACACGACGCTGCCCGCCGACGCTCCCCGGCCCCTGCGGCTGGGCTCGCACCTGTACGCGGTCGGGGACTCGCGGCTCGTCGCGCTGCGGTGAGACGACTGCGGTGAGACGGGCGGGCCGTGAGGTTGCGGAACGTCCGGTCGTTCGGGGTACGGTGAGTTCGTGCTCGCAGTCACCCTCCTTCTTCGCTGCCGCGACGAGGCCCTCTAGGCCGCATCCTCGTCGCGGTGTCGTGTGTGCCGGCTGACTCCCCGCCGAACCGCCCGAAGGACGAGAAGACCATGACCTACCTGAAGACGAGCGCACAGCAGCCGTCGTCGATGCCGGTGCACAAGTACCGCCCGTTCCACGAGCAGATCCGTGTCGAGCTGCCCGACCGCCGGTGGCCCGACAACCGCGTCACCGAGGCTCCGCGCTGGTGCGCGGTGGATCTGCGCGACGGGAACCAGGCGCTGATCGAGCCGATGAACCCCGCCCGCAAGCTCGAGATGTTCGAGCTGCTGGTGCAGATGGGCTTCAAGGAGATCGAGGTCGGCTTCCCGTCGGCGTCGCAGACGGACTTCGACTTCGTGCGGATGCTCATCGAGGAGGACCGCATCCCGGACGACGTCGTCATCCAGGTGCTGACGCAGGCGCGTGAGCACCTGATCGAGCGGACCTACGAGGCGATCGCGGGCGCCAAGCAGGCGATCGTGCACCTGTACAACTCGACGTCCACCCTGCAGCGCGAGGTCGTGTTCCGCTCGGACGAGGACGGCATCGTCGACATCGCGGTGTCGGGTGCCCGGTTCTGCCGCAAGTACGAGGAGCTCGTCCCGGACACCGACGTCTACTACGAGTACTCGCCCGAGTCCTACACCGGCACCGAGCTGGAGTTCGCCCTGCGGGTCTGCAACGCGGTGCTGGAGGTCCTGGAGCCGACGCCGGACCGCAAGGTGATCATCAACCTGCCCGCCACTGTCGAGATGGCGACGCCGAACGTGTACGCGGACTCGATCGAGTGGATGAGCCGCAACCTGCGCTACCGCGAGAGCGTCGTCCTGTCGCTGCACCCCCACAACGACCGCGGCACGGCCGTCGCGGCCGCGGAGCTGGGCTACCTGGCCGGTGCGGACCGGATCGAGGGCTGCCTGTTCGGCAACGGCGAGCGCACCGGGAACGTCTGCCTGGTGACCCTCGGCATGAACCTGTTCAGCCAGGGCGTCGACCCGCAGCTGGACTTCTCCGACATCGACCACATCCGCCGCACGGTCGAGCGCTGCAACCAGCTGCCCGTCAACGAGCGGCACCCGTACGGCGGCGACCTGGTGTTCACGGCGTTCTCCGGGTCGCACCAGGACGCCATCAAGAAGGGCCTGGACGCCCTGGAGGCCTCGGCCGCACGGCAGGGCAAGACCGTCGACGACGTCGTCTGGGCGGTCCCATACCTGCCGATCGACCCGAAGGACGTGGGGCGCTCGTACGAGGCGATCATCCGCGTGAACTCGCAGTCCGGGAAGGGCGGCATCAGCTACCTGATGAAGTCCGAGAAGGACCTGGACCTGCCGCGCCGGCTGCAGATCGAGTTCTCGCAGGTGGTGCAGCGGCACACCGACCAGCACGGCACCGAGGTCACGGCCGACGAGCTCTGGCACATCTTCAACGACGAGTACCTGCCGGTCGAGGCGGGGAGCCCGTTCGCGCCGTGGGGCCGGTTCTCGCTGCGCGGCACGCGGGGGACCAGCGTCGAGGACGGCCCCGACACCCTCGAGATCGACCTCGTCGACCGCGGGGTGCCGCGCACGCTCCAGGGGTCCGGCAACGGTCCGGTGGCTGCGTTCGTCGCGGCGGTGAAGACCCTCGGGGTCGACGTCGCGGTGCTGGACTACGCCGAGCACGCCCTGTCGTCCGGCGGCGACGCCACCGCGGCCGCCTACGTCGAGTGCGCGATCGGCGACGAGATCCTGTGGGGCGTCGGCATCGACCCGTCGATCACGACGGCCTCGCTCAAGGCGATCATCTCGGCGGTCAACCGGCACGAGCGCTGAGCGCTCCCGCCCCAGAACCACCGACGTGACGGTCACCCCGTCGGTCGGTGTGCCCGGGGAGGGGTGCGCTCGGCGATCCCGCCCGCACCCCTCCCCGGGTCAGCAGTGCTCGGACACGTACCCGGGCGATCCCGGGGCGGTGAGGTCCCGGTCCCGCAGGCTCGTCATGACCGGCCGGTCCGGGTCCGCGCAGAGGTCGGTGATCGTGCCGTCGTACTCGACGTCGATCACCTGGTCGCCGTACAGGGCGGTGTACGCGGCGCACTCGTCGAACTCGTGGCACTGCTCGGCGACCGCGAAGTCGAAGCCGATCTCCGCGACCTCGTCGGCGGTGAGCTCCGGGGTGTTCTTCTGCCCGACGGCCAGCCCGCGCGCGTGCGCGGCGTCGGTCACGGACGCGGCGATGGCGAGGGTGTCCCGCCGGTCCAGGGCCCCGTCCGAGCGGGTCCACGAGTCGAGGTTGTCCAGTTCCACGGCGTCGAACCCGGCCGCGTCGCACCGGTCCAGCACCGCCTCGACCCGGTCGGTCAGGGCGCCGCGCTGGGCGGTGTCGAGCAGGTGCTCGTCGGGCCAGTCGGGGTCCGGCGCCACGAGGAGGTCGGGGTCCACCGAGTCGCCGGGCTGGGTCTGGAACGCGTTGACGTAGCAGACGGAGTAGACGCCGGGCTCGGGGGACGCCGTCGAGTCGCGGACGACGACCGTGACGTCCAGCGCCGGCGGGTACGGCGCGCCGAGCTGGTAGTCGGCGACCCCGACGGGCAGGGGCACGACGTCGGCGGGTGCGCACGCCGCCGGCGCGAGGGTGATCGTCGCCAGAGCCGTCCATCGCCGTCGCACCCCCGATGGTCGCACCTCCCGGGCGCGTGTCCCGGAGCACCGGTGTGGGTGGCGCGGGGGAGAATGTGCGGGTGAGCCTCTACCGCGACGAGGCGATCGTCCTGCGCACCCACAAGCTGGGGGAGGCCGACCGCATCGTCACCCTCCTGACCCGGTCGCACGGGAAGGTCCGTGCCGTCGGCAAGGGGGTCCGCCGCACGTCCTCGAAGTTCGGGTCGCGGCTGGAGCCGTTCATGTACGTCGACCTGCAGCTGAGCACGGGGCGCAACCTCGACATCGTCACGCAGGCCGAGACACTGGGCCCGTTCGGGCGCCGGATCTGCGAGGACTACACGCTGTACACCGCGGGCACGGTCATGCTGGAGACCGCGGACCGGCTGGTCGAGGCGGAGCACGAACCGTCCCTGCAGCAGTACTGGCTGCTGGTCGGTGCGGTGAAGGCGCTGGCGGGCCGTGACCACGCGCCAGGCCTGGTGCTCGACTCGTACCTGCTGCGCGCGCTGTCGGTCGCCGGGTGGGCACCGAGCTTCACCGACTGCGCCCGCTGCGGGGAGCCCGGCCCCCACGCCGCGTTCGCGGTGGCGTCGGGTGGCGCCGTCTGCAGGAGGTGCCGACCTCCCGGTGCCGCTGCGCCGGCACCTGAGACGTTCGCGCTCCTGGCGGCGCTGCTTGCGGGAGACTGGTCCGTCGCCGACGCGAGCGCCGAGCGGCACCGCGGCGAGGGCAACGGCCTCGTCGCCGCGTTCTGCCAGTTCCACCTCGAGCGCCAGCTGCGCTCGCTCCCGATGGTCGAGAGGGTCTGAATGCCGGTCCCACCCCCGCCGCACCCCAGCGGCGAACGCGCTCCTGCGATCCCGAAGGAGTTCGTGCCCCGGCACGTGGCCGTCGTCATGGACGGCAACGGCCGGTGGGCGAACGCGCGCGGTCTGCCCCGCACGGCCGGTCATGCCGCGGGAGAGGCGTCGCTGCTCGACGTCGTCGCCGGCGCCATCGAGGTGGGCGTCGAGTACGTCTCGGCGTACGCGTTCTCCACGGAGAACTGGTCCCGGTCGCCCGACGAGGTGCGCTTCCTCATGGGGTTCAACCGGGACGTGCTGCGACGCCGCCGGGACCTGATGAACTCGTGGGGCGTGCGGGTGCGCTGGGCCGGTCGCCGGCCGAAGCTGTGGCGCTCGGTCATCACGGAGCTCGAGACGGCCGAGGAGCTGACCAGGCAGAACTCCACGGTCACGCTGACGATGTGCGTGAACTACGGGGGCCGCGCCGAGATCGCCGACGCCGCACAGGCGATCGCGCGCGAGGTCGCCGCCGGTCGCGTCAAGCCGGACAAGGTCAACGAGAAGCTGTTCGCGCGGTACCTCGACGAGCCTGACCTGCCGGACGTGGACCTGTTCCTGCGGTCGTCGGGTGAGCAGCGGACGTCGAACTTCATGATCTGGCAGGCGGCGTACGCCGAGCTGGTGTTCCTGGACGAGCCGTGGCCCGACGTCGACCGGCGGCACCTGTGGCGGGCGGTCGAGACGTACGCGCGGCGGGACCGGCGCTATGGCGGAGCGGTGGACAAGCCGGGTCAGACCTCGGCCTGAAGTCCCGCCGCCGCACTGCGCTGCGCCCGCCGCAGCAGGCGGCGTCGGACCAGCCAGCCGACGACGAGGACCAGCAGGAGCACCGCACCCGCGAGCGCCCACGKCGAGGTCGCGAAGAGCGACACCGCCCCCCACACGGCGCCGAACCCGATGGTCGCCCAGACGACCGCCCACACGAGCGCCCCGGGGACCGACGCGATCGCGAAGCGCAGGTACGGCATCTTCACCAGGCCGGCCGCCGCGAAGATCGCGGTCTGCAGACCGACGGTCAGGTACGCGAGCGAGACGGCGATCGGCCCCCAGCGGCGGACCAGGTCGAGCCCTCGCTGAGCGCTGCGCCGGTCCGTCCAGCTCTCGAGCCGTCGGATCGTGGCGTGCCACCAGCCGGGCGCGCCCTCCTGCTTGTGGACGGCCTGCGCCCCGCGGACGACCCCGCGGCCTGCCCAGTAGGTGCCGTGCGAGCGGGCCATGACGATCACGAAGAGCCCGGTGACGGCGACACCGAGCGGCACGCTGCCGAGGTGATACGCGTCGAGGGGGTCCACGCCCTGATCCTACGGCGTAGGTGAGGGTCCCCTAACCACGCTGCCTCCGTMGACGTCGTCGACGTCGTCGACCAGCAGCACGTCGTCGACCATGTCCGGGTGCGGGTCCTGCGGAGGCGCCGGCCTGCGCAGGAGCGGCTGCAGGGTGGCGGCGACCGCGTAGACGAGGATCGCGAGGACGACGATCGTGGCGCCGGGCGGGATGTCCTGCCAGTACGTGAGCACGAGCCCGGAGACGCTGACGACGACGCCGATCACGCTGGCCAGGGTCATGGTGCGGCTGAACGAGCGGGCGAACAGCTGCGCGATCGCGACCGGCACGATCATCAGCGCACTGACCAGCAGGAGGCCGACCACGCGCATCGCGATGGTCACCGTGAGGGCGGCGATGGTCGCGACGAGCATCGACAGCAGCCGTACGGGTAGGCCGCTGGCCCGGGCGAACTCCTCGTCGTGGCTGACCGCGAACAGGGCGGTGCGCAGGCCGACGCCGACGCCGAGCACCAGGACCGCCAGGGCGACGGTCCACCACAGGTCGGCGGTGGACACCGTCGAGATCGAGCCGAACAGGTAGCTGATGAGGTTGGCGTTGGTGCCGCCCGCGAGCTTGATGAGCAGGACGCCGCCTGCGATGCCGCCGTAGAACATGAGCGCGAGGGCGAGGTCGCCGCTGGTCCGGCCGCGCTCGCGCACCAGCTCGATGACGATCGAGCCGACGACAGCGGCGATGACCGCGCCCGGCAGTGCGAGCGTGTCCTGCGGCACCAGTCCCGCCCAGGCGCCGACCAGCCAGCCGAGCGCGACACCGGTGAGGGCGACGTGCCCGATGCCGTCGCCCAGCAGGGCCATCCGGCGCTGGACGAGGAACGTGCCGACGACGGGGGCGGCGGCCCCGACGAGCACCGCCGCGACGAGTGCGCGCTGCATGAGGGGCGAGCTGAGCAGCTCGAGCACCTGGTCCCACGCGGTCACGGGTTCACCTCCACGGACAGCGACGGTCCGGTGTGCGGCGGCTCCGGGTCGGGGTGCGCGTGCGTGTGGTCGTGCCACTGGCCGGCGTGCTCGCCGCGCGCGCGGGGCGGCGGGCCGTCGTGCGCGACGCGACCGTGGCGCAGCACGACCGCCCGGTCGATCAGGGACGCGAACGGGCCGAGCTCGTGCAGGATCACGACCACCGTCGTCCCGGCGTCGTGCAGGCGGCTGACGGTGTCGACGAACGTCGCCTGCGTCGGGATGTCGATGCCGGAGGTGGGCTCGTCGAGGACCAGCAGGTCCGGGTCGCGGACCAGGGCGCGCGCGATCAGCACCCGCTGCTGCTGGCCGCCGGACATCTCCTGGACCCGCTGGGACGCCCGGTCGGCCAGGCCCACGTCGGCGAGCGCGGCGAGCGCTCGGCGCTTGTGACCGCGCGGGGGGCGCAGCGTCCGGCCGTGCAGCAGCCCGGACGTCACCACCTCGTAGGCGGTCGCGGGGACGCCCGCGGCGGCGGGCAGCCGCTGCGGCACGTACCCGATCCGGTCCCACGGGGCGGACGGGCCGAGCGGGGCGCCGAACAGCCGCACGTCGCCGGCGGTCCGGGTGACCACCCCGAGCAGCGAGCGCACGAGGGTCGACTTGCCGGAGCCGTTGGCGCCGAGCAGGGCCAGCACCTCACCGGCGGGCACGACGAGGTCGATGCCGTCGAGGATCGGCTGGCCACCGAGCGTCACGCCGAGGCCGGTGGCCTCGATCACGGGGGTGCTCACGAGCAGGACAATGCCATGCGCAGGGCGGCGAGGTTGGCCTGCGCGATCGTGAAGTAGTCGGTGTCGGGGTCGGCCAGACCCTCGATCGGGTCCAGCACCGCGGTCTCGATGCCGAGGTCGGCGGCCAGGGTCTCCGCGACCTTCGGGCTGACCAGCGTCTCGAAGAAGATCGTCGTCACACCCTCGTCGCGCACGATCTTCTCGACCGCGGCCAGCCGGGCGGGTGAGGGCTCGGCCTCGGGGTCGAGGCCGGAGATGCCGACCTGGTGCAGGTCGTAGCGGTCCGCCAGGTAGCCGAACGCCTCGTGGGACGTGACGAAGGTGCGGGAGTCGCACTGCTCCAGGCCGGTCGCGTAGGCGGCGTCGAGGTCCTCGAACCGCTGCGTGAGGGCCGCCGCGTTGGCCGCGAACGTGTCGGCGCCGTCGGGGTCGAGCTCGGTGAGCGTGGCGGCGACGTCCGCGACGACCGACGGCATCCGGCTGGGATCGAGCCAGAAGTGCGGGTCGACGTCGCCGTGGTCGTGCTCGTCGTGCTCCTCGGCCGACTCGTCCTTGTGCTCCTCGGGTCGCAGCGTCGCCTCCGACGCGGCATCCACGACGTGCGCCGGCGAGGTCTGGGCGACGGCGTCGTCGACCGCGGCCTGGAAGCCGGACAGGTAGACCACCAGGTCGGCGCCGTCGATGCGGGAGACCTGCGCGGGGGAGAGCTCGACGTCGTGCGGCTCGGCACCGGGCGGCGTCAGCGACCGCACGCTGACCCGGTCCCCTCCGACCTGCTCGGCGACGAACTGCAGCGGGTAGAAGGACGCCATGACATCGACGGTGCCGTCGTCGGACCCCGGGCCGCTCGCGCAACCGGTGAGCACCAGCGGGAGCGCAGCGAGGACGGCGAGGTGGCGACGCGCGATGGACATGACGATCATTCTCAGTTAGACGAGAACGGTTGTCAAAACGCGCACGGCTCCCGACCGGTAGCCTGGCTGCTCAACCCTGTTCTGCCGTGGCGCCCGTCGCTGCGGTCCACCCGTCCGCGACACCCAGCCGCGGACGCCACCACCCTGGAGTGATCGATCGTGGCTGCACCCTCCCGCCTGGACTCCGTCGTCTCCCTCGCCAAGCGGCGCGGGTTCGTCTTCCCGAGCGGTGAGATCTACGGCGGTACCCGCTCCGCATGGGACTATGGACCGCTCGGTGTGGAGCTCAAGGAGAACATCAAGCGCCAGTGGTGGCGCACGATGGTGACCAGCCGCGACGACATCGTCGGCCTCGACTCCTCGGTGATCCTCCCGCGCCAGGTCTGGGTCGCCTCCGGTCACGTCGGCGTCTTCACGGACCCGCTGACCGAGTGCCTCTCCTGCCACAAGCGGTTCCGCGAGGACCACATGCTGGAGGCGTTCGAGGAGAAGAAGGGCCGTGCCCCGGAGAACGGGCTGGCCGACATCGTCTGCCCCAACTGCGGCACCCGTGGCCAGTGGACCGAGCCGCGTGACTTCAACATGATGCTCAAGACCTACCTGGGCCCCGTCGAGGACGAGTCCGGCCTGCACTACCTGCGGCCCGAGACCGCGCAGGGCATCTTCGTGAACTTCGCCAACGTGAGCACCACGTCGCGCAAGAAGCCGCCGTTCGGCATCGGCCAGATCGGCAAGTCGTTCCGCAACGAGATCACGCCCGGCAACTTCATCTTCCGCACGCGCGAGTTCGAGCAGATGGAGATGGAGTTCTTCGTCGAGCCCGGCACCGACGAGACGTGGCACCAGTACTGGATCGACCAGCGCACCGACTGGTACGTCGACCTCGGCATCTCCCGCGAGAACCTGCGCCACTACGAGCACCCGGCCGAGAAGCTGTCGCACTACTCCAAGCGCACCGTGGACATCGAGTACCGCTTCCAGTTCCAGGGCAGCGAGTGGGGCGAGCTCGAGGGCATCGCCAACCGGACCGACTTCGACCTCAAGACGCACACCGAGCACTCCGGCCAGGACCTGTCGTACTTCGACCAGGCGTCGAACACCCGGTACGTGCCGTACGTCATCGAGCCGGCCGCCGGCCTCACGCGGAGCCTCATGGCGTTCCTCGTCGAGTCGTACACCGAGGACGAGGCCCCGAACACCAAGGGCGGCGTCGACGTCCGCACGGTGCTCAAGCTCGACCCGCGCCTCGCGCCCGTCAAGGCCGCGGTGCTGCCGCTGTCCCGCAACGAGTCGCTGTCCCCGAAGGCCCGTGACCTGGCCGCCGAGCTGCGCAGGAGCTGGAACGTCGAGTTCGACGACGCGGGCGCCATCGGCCGCCGGTACCGCCGCCAGGACGAGATCGGCACGCCGTTCTGCATCACGGTCGACTTCGACACGCTCGACGACCAGGCCGTGACCATCCGGCACCGCGACGACATGACCCAGGAGCGCGTCGCCCTGGACAAGGTCGTCGGCTACCTGGCACAGCACCTCGTCGGCGCCTGACCCAGACAGCAGAGGGCCCCTCGGACGAGGGGCCCTCTGCTGTGTCAGTCGTCCGTGCGACCGCCGACCGACTCGATCGCCGCCCGCAGCGCCGTGCCGCCGTCAGCCTGCTCCGCGAGGCACTCGGCGAGCGTCCCGCTGCAGCCTGCGTTCAGGAACGGGGTGCCGTCGGCGCCGACCACGACCGGGAACGCCATGTCCCCGGTCCAGGCGCCCTCGTGGTCGATGGGTCCGTACACGCCGAAGGACGTGGTGCTGTGCGGTGCGATCTGGAGCGCGTACATCAGCCGACCGTCGTGGGTCGGCGCGCGGAACGTCGGCACCTCGACGTACTGCAGCGAGTCGGACCTCACCACGCCGGGAGGGAAGTACATGACGACGCGCGGGTCGACGATCCCCCGGGGGACCGCCCCGGTCAGGACGGTCGGGTTGCTCACGTCGTCGAACCGGTACGTCGTGTCGAGCGTCGACGGATAGGTCCTTCCCGCGTAGTCGGTGGCGTGGTCGTCGCTGCGCCAGATCAGGGTGGTCCGACCGAACGTCTTGGCGTCGACCGCCACACCCCCCTCCCGCAGCACGAGGCCGATCCCGGTGTCGGCGCTCGGGTTGGTCGGGTTGGCCGCCACCTGGTCCCGGTCGAGCACGTCGACGTCGAAGACCAGGCCCGTGTCCCACCACGACCGGCCGTCCGCGTCGACCTGGCGGCCGAGCTCGCGGGTGGCCAGCAGCCCGGCGGGCAGCTCGACGACCTCGGCGTCTCCGAGGCTTGCCAGCGGCTGCGGCTTCGGTGCGAGGAGCGCCTGCCCACCGAGCGCGGCACCGGCGGCCAGGACCGCCACGCCGACGGTCGCGACGACGACGGTGGCCGACCGGCGGCGGCGGAACCGGTGACCCGCGGTGATCGCGGACGCCGGGTCGAGCGACATCTCCGGCAGGGCGAGATCGGCGCGGGCGCGCAGGGTACGGACCAGCTCCTCGTCGGACAGGGCGGTGTTCATCGGGCGCTCCGGGCGGTCGGGTCGTTCGAGGTCAGGGCTGTGCGCAGGGTCGCGAGGCTGCGGGACGCGGTGGACTTCACCGTGCCGACGCTGACGCCGAGCTCGGTGGCCACCTCGGCCTCCGGGAGCCCCACGAAGTGCCGCAGCACGACGATCCGGCGCTGCCGCGGCGACAGGGCCGCAAGGGCGCGGACCAGCTGGTCGCGGTCGTCCGACGGGCCGAGCGACCCGGCGGACGAGCCTTCCGGCAGGTGCTCCGGCGCGGACAGGACCTCGCGCCGTCGTCGGCGCCACGTGTCGATCCGCAGGTTCACCAGGGTCCGCCGGGTGTACGCCAGTGGGTCGTCGCCACGGGTGCGGGACCACGAGGCGTACGTGCGGACCAGGGCGTGCTGGACGAGCTCCTCGGCGCGGTGGGCGTCGCCGACGAGCAGCCACGCGGTCCGCAGCAGGTCGGCGGAGTGCGCCTGCATGAACGCGGTGAACTCGGCGTCGGTGTCGGGCGGGCCGCCGGTGCTCAGCACACGCGCCGACTCGGCGCCGACGTCGTCGGCCGGTGCGGGACGCTGCGGCGCGCGAGGCATGGGGGTCACACCGTAGAAGACGCAGCACCTGCCCGGAAGGTTGAGCGTGCAGGTGACATCCGTCATCCCGAGCCGGTGACGGTCGGCGGGGGAGCGTGGCGCGCGGGCCGGTCAGGATCGAGCCATGACCTTCACCGACACCTTTCCGCTCCCGGCCGCGGCCGGTTCAGGGCCGCTGGCGATCGACCTCCAGGGCCTGCACAAGTCGTTCGGCAACGTCCGTGCCGTCGACGGGATCGACCTGGCGATCGCGCCGGGCGAGGTCGTCGCGTTCCTCGGTCCCAACGGGGCCGGCAAGACCACGACGATCGACATGCTGCTGGGCCTGGCCCGGCCGGACGCCGGCTCGGTCTCCGTGCTCGGGCTCGACCCGAACCGCGCGATCGCCGAGGGCCGGGTCTCGGCCGTCATGCAGAGCGGCGGCCTGCTCAAGGACCTCACGGTCGGCGAGACCGTCGAGCTGACGGCATCGTTCTTCCGTGCGTCGCGCTCGGCTGGCGAGGTGCTCGCCCGGGCCGGCATCGCCGACATCGCGGACCGCAAGGTCGGCAAGTGCTCGGGGGGCCAGCAGCAGCGGCTGCGGTTCGCGCTCGCGCTGCTGCCGGACCCGGACGTGATCGTGCTCGACGAGCCGACGACGGGCATGGACGTGGAGGGCCGCCGCGACTTCTGGACCGCCCTGCGGGCCGACGCCTCGCGGGGCCGGACGATCCTGTTCGCCACGCACTACCTGGAGGAGGCCGACGCCTATGCCGACCGGATCGTCCTGGTCAGCCACGGGCGGATCGTCGCCGACGGGTCGGCGGCCCAGGTGAAGAACCTCGCGTCGGGCCGGCTGGTGACCGCAACGCTGCCGGACGTCACCCCCGCGCAGACCGCGGCCCTCGAGGCKATCCCGGGGGTGCAGTCGGTCGAGCTGCGTCGCGACCGGCTGCTGGTGCGGACCTCCGACTCCGACGGCGTCGCCCGTCACCTGCTCACCGCGACCGCGGCGAGCGACATCGAGATCACCGCCCGTGGGCTCGAGGACGCGTTCCTCGCGCTGACCGGCGACACCCAGGGGAGTGCAGCATGAGCGCCGCCGCCGTCACCACCGTCCGACCGGCCGACCGCACGCCGCGCACCGGCCTGGTCAACGGCCCGTTCCTGGCCATCGAGCTGCGCCGCCTGCTGCGCAACCGCCGGACGGTGATCTTCACGCTCATCATGCCGCCGGCGTTCTTCCTCATCTTCGGCACGGCGGACATGTACACGACCCAGTCGGTCGGCAACGGCAACGTCACCGCGTTCATCATGGTCTCGATGGCCCTGTACGGCGCGATGCTGGCCACCACGAGCGGCGGCGCGAGCGTGTCGGTCGAGCGCTCGCAGGGGTGGACCCGGCAGCTGCGGCTCACCCCGCTGCGACCGTCGACCTACGTCTTCACCAAGGTGCTCGTCGCGATGGTCATGGGGCTCGCCGCCGTCGTCGTGGTCGCGATCGTGGGCCTGGCCAGCGGCGCGACGGGCGACGCCGGGGCGCTCGCGGCCTCTCTCGGGCTGGCGTGGGTCGGCTCCGTGGTCTTCGCCGCGTTCGGGCTCTTCATGGGCTACCTGCTGCCGGCGGAGAACGTCATGCAGATCCTCGGCCCGGTGCTCGCGCTGCTCGCGTTCGCGGGTGGGCTCTTCGTGCCGCTCGGCGACGGGTTGTTCGCGGACATCGCGAAGCTGGTCCCCACCTACGGCCTGGCGGAGATCGTCCGTGCACCCCTGACCGGCGAGACCCCGAGCATCTGGGCCGTCGTGAACGTGGTCGGCTGGGCGGCGGTGTTCGTCGGCGGCGCCGCGTGGCGGTTCCGCCGCGACACGGCGCGCGTGTGACCAGCAGCGCCGCCGGTCCGACCGGCTGCCGTCCGGATACCGTGGACGCTGTGACCAGCAGCGAGGTTCCGGACCGCAGCCGGTCGGCGCCGCGCTGGGGCGGTCGCGAGGCGTTCGTCGGTGACGACGGACCGTCCCGTCCCCGGACGCGCCGGGTCATGCGCGTCGTCGGCCCGGTCATGGGGATCGTCTGGGCGGTCTTCCTGCTGCAGCCGTGGCAGGCCGCGTGGGACGCCCCGCACGGCATCGAGCGCACGCTCTCGCTCGTCGCGATCGCGGGGCTGGCGGTGAGCTTCGCATGGGTCGTCCTCACGCGCGCGGGACCGCACGGCAGCAGCCTCCCCGACCCGAGGACCGGGTTCGTGCTCGCGGGCCAGGTCGTCCTCGTCGGCGTGTCGACCCTCGCGGCGGGGGAAGAGGGCCTGGTCGGCCTCGTGTTCGTGTGCGTCTCCGCGATCTTCCTGATGCGCGACCCGCGGGCGCTGCTGGTCGCCGTCTTCGCCTCCGTCGTCATCGTCGTGGTGCCACGGATCGTGCCCGGCTGGGAGCCGATCGACGACCTCGTGATCTCGGTGGTCCTCGCGTCCGTCGCCGTCTACGGCTTCACGCAGCTGGTGCTGCGCAACCGGCAGCTGGCCCTCGCCCAGGACGAGGTCGCCGTGCTGGCCGTGGAGCGGGAGCGCGAGCGCATCGCGCGGGACATGCACGACATCCTCGGCCACTCCCTGACGGTGATCTCGGTCAAGGCCGAGCTCGCCGGAAAGCTGTTCGACCTCGACGCCGACCGCGCGCGTGCCGAGATCGCTGAGGTCCAGGCGCTGGCCCGCGCGGCGCTCGCCGACGTGCGCGGCATGGTCTCCGCCACGCGCGCGGTGACCCTCGCCGGCGAGCTCGCTGGAGCCCGCCAGGCGTTCGACTCGGCCGGCGTCGACGCCGACGTCCCGGGGACGGTCGACCAGGTGCCCGACGACCTGCGCGAGCTCTTCGCGTGGGCGGTGCGCGAGGGCACCACGAACGTCCTGCGGCACGCGGCGGCGAGCCGCGTCCGGGTCACGATGACGGGAGACACGCTCATCGTCGACGACGACGGGTACGGGCCGGCGAACACCGACGTGGTGCCCGGCAACGGGCTGCGCGGGCTGACCGAGCGCGCACGCGAGTCCCGGGCCCGCGTCGAGGTGTCGGCGAGCCCGCTCGGGGGGTACCGCCTGCTGGTGACCACCCAGGGCGCCCGATGATCCGACTGCTGCTCGCCGACGACCAGGCCCTGGTGCGCGGCGCGCTCGCGGCGCTGCTGGAGCTCGAGTCGGACCTCACGGTGGTCGCTCAGGTGGGTCGCGGCGACGAGGTGCTGCACGCCGCGCGGGAGCACGCCGCCGACGTCGCCCTGCTCGACGTCGAGATGCCCGGGATGGACGGCATCACGGCTGCCGCGGAGCTCAAGGCCCGGCACCCCGCGTGCCGGTCGCTCATCGTCACCACGTTCGGGCGGCCGGGCTACGTCCGGCGTGCGCTCGACGCCGGGGCCAGCGGGTTCGTCGTCAAGGACACTCCCGCCGACCAGCTGGCCGACGCCGTGCGTCGCGTGCACCGCGGGCTGCGGGTGGTCGACCCGGAGCTGGCGGTCGAGTCGCTCGCCGTCGGCACGTCACCGCTGACCGAGCGCGAGCGGGACGTGCTGGTGGCGGCGGCGGGCGGTGGGACGGTCGCCGACATCGCCCGGGAGACGTTCCTGTCCGAGGGCACGGTGCGCAACTACCTGTCCGCCGCCATGGGCAAGACGGGCGGCCGGACGCGCGCCGAGGCGGTCCGACTGGCGCAGGAATATGGCTGGTTGCTCGGCTGAGGGACACTAGGGGCATGACCTTGACGACTCCTGCGGTTCCGGCGCGCCCCGGCGCCGTGCTGCCGCCGTTGCGCATCGGTCCGCTGACCATCGACACGCCCGTCGTCCTGGCACCCATGGCCGGGGTCACGAACGCCGCGTTCCGCCGTCTCTGCCGCGAGTCCGGCGCCGGCCTGTACGTCGCCGAGATGGTCACGTCCCGCGCGCTGGTCGAGCGTGGCGAGGAGTCGATGCGGATCATCTCGCACGAGCCCGACGAGCGGCCGCGGTCCGTGCAGGTGTACGGCGTGGACCCCGCGACGGTCGGTGCCGCGGTCAAGCTCATCGCGAGCGAGGACCGCGCCGACCACGTCGACCTCAACTTCGGCTGCCCGGTGCCCAAGGTCACGCGCCGCGGCGGGGGAGCGGTGCTGCCCTGGAAGCGGGACCTGTTCCGGGCCATCATCACGGCCGCCGTCGACGCGGCGAGCCCCTACGGCGTGCCCGTCACGGTCAAGATGCGCAAGGGCATCGACGACGACCACCTGACCTACCTGGAGGCGGGGCTCGTCGCGCAGGAGGTCGGGGTCGCCGCCGTCGCGCTGCACGCCCGCACCGCCGCCGACTACTACTCCGGCACGGCCGACTGGGACGCGATCGCGCAGCTCAAGGCCACCGTGACCGACATCCCGGTGCTGGGCAACGGCGACATCTGGTCCGCCGAGGACGCGCTGGAGATGGTCGCGCAGACCGGCTGCGACGGCGTCGTCGTCGGCCGTGGCTGCCAGGGCCGGCCGTGGCTGTTCGCCGACCTCGCCGCCGCGTTCGCGGGGTCCGACGAGCGCATCCGGCCCGGCCTCGGGTACGTCGCGACGATCGTGCGCCGGCACGCCGAGCTGATGGTCGAGCACTTCGGCGACGAGGGCAAGGCGCTGCGCGAGATGCGCAAGCACATGGCCTGGTACTTCAAGGGCTACGTCGTCGGTGGGGAGACCCGGGCTGCGCTCGGGCTCGTGTCGACGATGGCCGAGCTGGACGAGCGCCTCGGCCGGCTGGACCTGGACMAGGGCTACCCCGGGGCCGGCGCCGAGGGGCAGCGCGGCCGCGCCGGCTCGCCCAAGCGCCCGCTGCTCCCGTACGGCTGGCTGGACTCCCGCGACCTGTCGGAGGAGTTCGCGAAGGCCCTGCACGAGGCCGAGCTGAGCGTCTCGGGCGGCTGACGTCGTCGAACGAGCCCCGAGTGCGCCGACGCTCACGGCTCGGTCGTCAGCTGCGCCTGACCCGCACCGTCGCAGCGAGGCGGTCAAGGGTGGGGAGGGTGGCCGTGGGGGCTCCTAGGTCGCGGGTGGCCACCGCCACCGCGCCCGCCGCGGACGCGCGGGCCAGCGCGGCCTCGACCGGCAGACCGTCCAGCGTGCCGCTGATCAGCCCCGCGAGGAACGCGTCGCCGGCGCCGTTGGTGTCGACGACGTCGTTGACGGGCGCGGCCGGCACCTCGATCCAGCCGTCGGCGTCGAGCGCGAGGGCACCCGCACCGCCGTCGGTGCACACCGCCAGCCGGCATCCGCGCGCGACCGCGGCCGACAGGTACGCACGGGGGTCGGCCAGCCGAGCGGCACTGACCAGGAGCACGTCGGCCGACGTCGCGAAGTCGCGCGGGAAGTCGGCGAGGCCGTCGTCGTCGTGCACGTCGCACCAGACGGGCACCCCGGCGGCGCGGGCGGCGACGAGCAAGGGGCGGCTGTGGTCGGCCAGGTCGAGGACGGCCGCGTCGACGCCGTCGAGGGACGGGAGCGCGTCGGGGTCCGGGGACGGCAGCTCCAGGTAGAGGGAGACCCGCGCGCCGTCGTCGGCCATGAGGTTGACGTGCCGTTCTGTCGCGGCGACCTGCTCGACCACCAGCGAGATCCGCGGGTGCGCGAGCGCGGCGCGGACCCGGGAACCCTCGCGGTCGTCGCCGATCGCGGTGCGCAGGATCACGTCGATGCCGAGGGCGGCGAGCGTGAGCGCCTTGCCGGCCGATGTCCCGCCCAGGCCGTCGTGGTGGCCGCTGGCGAAGAGGGTCTGCGAGCGCGGTTCCGGGAGGGTGGGGAGCCGGACCAGGGTGTTCCAGGACGCGGGACCGTTGACCAGGACGAGAGGCACGGTGCTCACCCTAGGGCGCTAGGGTGTGCGCACCTGCAAGTTGCTGCAACGTGTTGCGGCCCACTCCGGATGGTGACGATGACGCGCCTGCCCACCCGTGCGATCGCCCTGGTGGGCGCGCTGATGCTCCTCGCCGCCTGCTCGGGCACGCCGGAACCCCCGGCCGCCGAGCAACGTCGGGACGTCGGCGTCCAGCTCTTCCAGTGGACGTGGGACGCGATCGCCGCGGAGTGCACCGAGACCCTGGGCCCCGACGGCTACGGGTGGGTGCTGACCAGCCCGCCGCAGGAGCACATCACCGGGGAGGCGTGGTGGACGTCCTACCAGCCAGTGAGCTACCGGGTGGAGTCGCGGCTGGGCAGCCGCGAGCAGTACGCGGCCATGGTGCAGACGTGCCACGACGCCKGGGTCGACGTGTGGGCCGACGCGGTGGTCAACCACATGACCGGCATGGACACGCCCGGCACCGGCTGGGCGGGCTCGTCGTACGAGCACTACGAGTACCCGGGGATCTGGACCGGCGCCGACTTCCACCACTGCGGCCTGACCGCGAACGACGACATCGCCAGCTACCAGGACGCTGACCAGGTGCAGACCTGCGAGCTGGTGAACCTCGCCGACCTGGCCACCGAGACCGAGCACGTCCGGTCGACGATCACCGCGTACCTGGAGGACCTGCTCTCCCTCGGGGTCGACGGCTTCCGCATCGACGCGGCCAAGCACATGGCCCCCGAGGACATCGCCGCGATCGTGGCGGGCCTGCCGGAGGGGACCGGCATCGCGCAGGAGGTCATCCGCGGCAGCGGCGAGCCGATCACGCCGGACCAGTACCTCGGAAACGGCAAGGTCTACGAGTTCGCGTACGGCAAGGAGCTGCAGGGCGTGCTGGCGGGCTCTCCGGGGCGCGCTCTCGACCTGGGCACCTCCTCGACGTGGGTGCCGTCCGACCAGGCCGTGGTGTTCGTCGACAACCACGACACCGAGCGCAACGGCTCGACGCTGAGCTACGCCGACGGCGAGCAGTACGCGCTGGCGAACGTGCTCATGCTCGCGGGCTCGTACGGGACGCCCGTGGTCTACAGCGGGTACGCGTTCTCCGACCGCGACGCCGGACCGCCGCAGGACGCCGACGGCCGCGTGGTCGGCGCCTCCTGCCAGCCGGACGGTGACTGGGTCTGCCAGCACCGCTGGCCGCAGGTCGCGGGCATGGTCGGCTGGCGCAACGTCGTCGGCGACGCGCCCCGGGCCGACGTGTGGTCGGACGACGACGCGGTGGCGTTCGGACGCGGCGACCGGGGGTTCGTCGTCGTCAACGCCGGCGACGACGAGCTGCGCGCCGACCTGGCGACGAGCCTGGCCGACGGCGCCTACTGCGACGTGCTGTCGACCGACGACTGCGCGGAGTCGACGGTCCGGGACGGGACGATCGCCGTCACCGTGCCGCCGCGCTCGGCGCAGGCGTGGGACGTGTCCTCGCGACCGTGAACGACGAACGGCCCCGCCGTGAGGGCGGGGCCGTTCATCCCGAGCATCAGACCGTGTAGCGCGCCCAGACCGTCGCGTCCGACGGCACCAGGACCGAGCCGTCGGAGGCGACCGCCGGGTCGATCGAGGCCAGCAGCACCTCGGCGCCCGCGGGCAGCGCCACGGGCTCGGAGCCGAGGTTGGCGACGACCAGCACGTCCCGGTTCACGAACGCGATGACGTCGTCGCCGAGGCCGTGCAGCCACTCCATCCCGCCCGAGCCCAGGCCCGAYTCGCGGCGCAGCTGGAGCGCCGACCGGTAGGTCTCGTAGGTCGACCCGGCGACGCCGCGCTGGGCGTCGAGGGCGTACGAGGCCCACTCCGCCGGCTGGGGGAGCCAGGTGACACCCGTCGGCGAGAAGCCGAAGCCCTCGTCGGCCGCGGTCCACGGCAGCGGCACGCGGCAGCCGTCGCGACCGCGCTCCGCGCCGCCGGTCCGGAAGAACGCCGGGTCCTGGCGCAGGTCGTCGTCGAGCGACGTGTGGTCGGGCAGGCCGAGCTCCTCGCCCTGGTACAGGTACGCCGACCCGGGCAGGCCGAGCATCAGCAGCGACGCGCAACGGGCGCGGCGCAGGCCGAGGACCTCGTCGGGCTGCTCGTCGCCGTGCCCGATGCCGTTCGGCCGGGAGCCGGGCTCGGCCAGGCCGAGCCGCGAGGCGTGCCGGACCACGTCGTGGTTCGAGAGCACCCAGGTGGTCGGGGCGCCCACGGCGTCCGAGGCGCGGTAGGAGGCCTCGACGACCGTGCGCAGCGCGGGGGCGTCCCAGTGCGTCGCCAGGAACGCGAAGTTGAAGGCCTGGTGCATCTCGTCGGAGCGCACGTAGCGGCTCAGCCGGGACAGCGGCTCCACCCAGGCCTCGGCGACGAGCGCGCGGTCGCCGGGGTACTCGGCGAGGACCTTGTTCCAGGCGCGGTAGATGTCGTGCACGCCGTCCTGGTCGAACATCGGACCCTGGTTGCCGGACCCGGAGACCGTGTCGGTGGGCTCGACGTCGTCGGACCCGTCGATCATGGACACGTGGCCGTCCCAGTCGGGCAGCCCTGGGGCCTTGACCATGCCGTGCGCCACGTCGATGCGGAAGCCGTCGACGCCGCGGTCGAGCCAGAACCGCAGGACGTCCTCGAACTCGGACCGGACGTCGGGGTGCTCCCAGTCCAGGTCGGGCTGGCGGGAGTCGAACAGGTGCAGGTACCACTCGCCGGGAGTGCCGTCGGGGTCCGTCGTCCGGGTCCACGCCGGCCCGCCGAAGATGGACTGCCAGTTGTTGGGCGGCTCGGTCCCGTCGACCCCGCGGCCCTCGCGGAACAGGTAGCGGGCGCGCTCCGGCGAGCCGGGTGCGGCTGCCAGCGCCGCCTGGAACCAGACGTGCTCGTCGGAGGTGTGGTTGGGCACCAGGTCGACGATCACGCGCAGGCCGAGGCGGTGCGCGCGGTCGAGCATCTCGTCGAAGTCGGCGAGCGTCCCGAACAGCGGGTCGACGTCGCGGTAGTCGGCCACGTCGTAACCGGCGTCGGCCTGCGGGGACCGGTAGAACGGCGAGAGCCACACGGCGTCGACGCCGAGCTCGGCCAGGTGGTCCAGGCGTGAGGTCACGCCGGGCAGGTCACCGATCCCGTCGCCCGACGCGTCGGCGAACGAGCGCGGGTAGACCTGGTAGATCACGGCGTCCCGCCACCACTCGCCGTCAGGCGCGCCGGCGGTGTGCACCAGGGTGCGCAGAGGTCGGGTGTCGATCGTCGTCATGCGGGCATGCCTCACTTCGGGGGGTGTCAGAAGGGGGAGGCGCCGTTGCCGAACAGGGGTCCCGGAGGACTCACGGTCCGATCAGAGTACGGCGGGGGCCTCAGCGGTCACAGCGACCGAGGTCAGAACGGGTGCGGCGCCCGTGGAGCCGCGGACGATGAGCTCGGGGTGGAACTTCAGCTCGGTCCGGGACGCGGGAGTGCCGTTGATCTCGCCGACGAGCGCCGAGACCGCGGCGTGCCCCATCGACAGCACCGGCTGACGCACGGTGGTCAGCGGCGGGTCGGTGAACGCGATCAGCGGGGAGTCGTCGAAGCCGACCACCGACAGGTCGCCCGGCACGGACAGCCCGCGCGAGCGGGCCGCGCGGATGGCGCCGAGCGCCATGAGGTCCGACCCGCAGATGATCGCCGTGTGCCCGGAGTCGATGAGCTCGAGCGCGGCCGCCTGGCCACCCTCCACGGTGAACAGCGTCGTCACGACGTGCTCGTCCGCCTCCGTCACACCGAGGTGGCGCTCCAGGTTGACCGCGAACTCCACCCGTTTGCGGGCGGCGGGAACGAAGCGTTCCGGCCCGATGGCTAGGCCGATCGAGCGATGGCCGAGCGAGACCAGGTGCCGGAACGCGAGGTCCAGCGCCGCGGAGTCGTCGGTCGACACCGACGGCGCGTCGACCCMCTCGGCGAAGCCGTTGACCAGCACGATCGGCATGCCGCGGCTGCGCAGGCGGTGGTACCGCTCCTTGCTGGCGGTGGTGTCGGCGTGCAGGCCGGACACGAAGACGATCCCGTCGACGGCGTGCTCGAGCAGCATCTCGACGTACTGGTCCTCGGTGGTCCCGCCGGGGGACTGCGTGCACAGCAGCGGCGTGTACCCCCGCTCCGTGAGCATCGTCTCGATGACCTGCGCGAACGCGGGGAACACGGGGTTCGACAGCTCGGGCACGACGAGGCCGACGAGGCCGGCGGACCGGGTGCGCAGCTTCTCGGGTCGCTCGTACCCGAGCACGTCGAGGGCCGCCAGCACGGCTTGCCGCGCCTGGGCCGACACGCCGTGCTTGCCGTTGAGGACCCGAGACACCGTTGCCGTGCTGACGCCGGCCTGTTCGGCCAGATCCGTCAGTCGGGTGCGCACAGGCGGCAGCGTAGGGGACACCGGACCTCCTCGTCCGTAATCGTTCATGGGTGGTTCGTCGTGGGCGCAGCGACGCGTCTGCACGTCCTCTGAAACCGTTGCCTGAAAGTTACCGTAACGACTTGCAAGCGCTGTGGCAACGACGCTAACTTCGGCGAATCAGGCCAGCGTCGGTGGGGTTCCGCCGCGCGGCACACACCCCCACTTTGGAGATGACGATGCGACGGAGCATCCCTGTCGTCGCGGCGACGATCGGCCTTGCGCTGGCGTTGACCGCGTGCTCGAGCTCGAACGACTCGGGCGACGACGCGTCGAGCGCACCGAGCGAGAGCGCCGGTGCGACCGGCACCCTGACGATGTGGGTCGACGACACCCGCATCAAGGAGATGGAGCCGGTCGTCGCCACGTTCACCGAGGAGACGGGCATCGAGGTCGACCTCGTCCAGAAGGCCTCCGGCGACATCGGCAAGGACTTCGTCGCGCAGGTCCCGACCGGCGAGGGCCCCGACGTCATCATCTCGGCGCACGACGGCCTGGGCGAGTGGGTCAACAACGGCGTCGTCGCCCCCCTCGAGCTCGGCGACAAGGCCGGCGACTTCTCCGACTCGGCCATCGCCGGTGTCACCTACGACGGCAAGGTCTACGGGACCCCGCTGTCCATCGAGAACATCGCGCTCGTCCGCAACAACGCGCTGCTGGCCGACACCCCCGCGACGACGTTCGACGACCTGGTCGCCCAGGCCAAGACCGCCGGCACCCCCTTCTCGGTGCTCGTCCAGCAGGGCCCCGACTCGGACCCGTACCACCTGTACCCGCTGCAGACCTCGTTCGGCGCCCCGGTGTTCGAGCAGTCCGCGGACGGCTCCTACACGGACACCCTCGCGATGGGTGGCCCCGCCGGTGACGCGTTCGCTGCCTACCTGGCGAAGCTCGGCACGGAAGGCGTCCTCGACCTCGCGGTCGACGGCGAGAAGGCCAAGCAGGCGTTCCTCGACGGCCAGGCGCCGTACATGATCACGGGTCCGTGGAACACCTCGGCGTTCGAGGAGGCCGGCATGGACATCGCCGTGCTCCCCGTCCCGAGCGCGGGTGGCCAGCCGGCCCAGCCGTTCGTCGGCGTCCAGGGTGCGTTCGTCTCCGCGAAGTCGAAGAACCCGGTGCTCGCCAACGAGCTCGTCGTGAACTTCCTGTCGACCGAGGCTGCGCAGGACGCGCTGTACGCCGAGGGCGGCCGCATGCCGGCCAACTCCGCGTCGGCCGCGAAGGTCGACAACGGGATCCTCAAGGGCTTCGGCGAGGCGGGCGCGACCGGCGCCCCCATGCCGGCCATCCCCGCGATGAGCTCCGTGTKGGCCTTCTGGGGTGCCACCGAGGCGCAGATCATCAGCGGGCAGGCCGAGCCGGTCAGCACGTGGAACACGATGGTCGCCAACGTGCAGGACGCCGTCGACAAGGTCTGACGGTCGAGGACGTCCCGCCGGGCGGCGCAGAGCCGCCCGGTGGGACGTCCTTCTCCCACGCCGTGCCTACCCGGCGATCCCGAAGCTGACACCGTCGTCCCGGAGGACTCGCATGACCGACCAGCAGACCCTGGAGCCCCCTGCCCCTCCGGAGGCGCCCGGCCCCGGGTCGCCTCGGCGCTCGCGCGGCGACGGCTCCCACGCCCGCAACTTCTCGGCGGGCTTCGTCGTCAAGCTGATCCTCGTCGCTCTCGTCGACGCGCTCGGCGTGTACGGAGTCCTCGCGGCCCTGGCGGTCCAGTCGTGGGGGATCCTCGCGTTCCTCGTGCTGGCCCTCGTGGCCGTCAACTGGATCTACTTCTCCAAGCGCGCTGTCCCGGGCAAGTACCTCATCCCCGGACTGCTGTTCCTCCTCGTCTACCAGCTGTTCGTCATGGCCTACACGGGCTACGTGGCGTTCACCAACTACGGCGACGGGCACAACTCCACGAAGTCCGACGCGATCGAGGCCATCTCGATCCAGAACGAGACGCGTGTCGAGGGGTCACCCACGCTCCCGCTGACCGTCGTGCAGCGCGACGGCGAGCTCGGGTTCGCGGTCGTGCAGGACGGCGAGGCCGAGGTCGGCACCGCCGAGGAACCGTTCACCGCGGCCGACGACGCCACCGTCGAGGGTGAGCGCGTCACCGCCGTCCCCGGCTGGGAGGTGCTGGGCTTCGCCCAGATCGCCGAGCAGCAGGCGGCGATCACCGAGCTGCGGGTCCCGTTCTCCGACGACCCGTCGGAAGGGTCGGTCCGCACGCAGGACGGCTCGACCGGCTACGTCTACCAGTCGACGCTCGTGTACGACGACGCGACCGACACCTTCACCGACTCGGCCACGGGCGAGACGTACACCCCGTCCGAGTCCGGCAACTTCGTGTCGGAGGACGGCGACGTCCTCACCCCCGGCTGGCGCGTCGGGGTCGGACTCGACAACTTCACGCGGGTCTTCACCGACTCCCGGCTGGCGGGACCGTTCGCGCAGATCACCGCGTGGACGTTCGCCTTCGCGTTCCTCTCGGTGCTCACCACGTTCGCGGTCGGGCTGTTCCTCGCGATCGTGTTCAACGACCCGCGGATCCGCGGCCGCAAGCTCTACCGGTCGCTGCTGATCCTCCCGTACGCGTTCCCGGGGTTCCTGTCCGCGCTCGTCTGGAAGGGCCTGCTCAACCCGCGGTTCGGGTTCATCAACGAGGTTCTGCTGGGCGGTGCCGACATCGGCTGGCTCACCAACCMGTGGCTGGCCAAGCTGTCGATCCTGGGCGTCAACCTCTGGCTCGGCTTCCCGTACATGTTCATCGTCTGCACCGGCGCGCTGCAGGCGATCCCGGCGGACACCATCGAGGCCGCGAAGATCGACGGTGCGGGGGCGTGGCGGATCTTCCGGGCCATGACGCTGCCCCTGCTGATGATCTCGGTGGCTCCGCTGCTGATCGCGTCGTTCGCGTTCAACTTCAACAACTTCACGCTGATCTACATGCTGACCGGCGGAGGCCCGAACTTCGTGGGGACCCCTGTCGTGGTGGGCCACACGGACATCCTCATCACGATGGTCTACTCCGTGGCCTTCGAGAGCGGGAACAAGCAGTACGGCCTGGCGAGCGCCCTGTCGATCCTCATCTTCATCGTGGTCGGCCTGATCAGCTACGTCGGCTTCCGCCAGACCCGCAAGCTCGAGGAGATCTGAGATGGCCAGCACCGTCGTGGACCGCGAGCCACGGAGCACCGTTCTGGAGCGCGACACCGCACCCCGTGGGCGCCGCTGGTGGATCGAGATCGGGTGGCGGCACGTCGTCGGCATCGTGACGATCGTGCTCTGCGTCTTTCCGCTCATCTACGTGCTGTCCGCGTCGCTGAACCCGGGCGGCACGCTGACCGGCTCGAACCAGCTGTTCCGCACGATTGACCTCGCCAACTACAACGAGCTGCTCGAGGGCAACTACCCCCAGTGGTTCGCCAACTCGATCGTCATCTGCACGGTGACCTCGCTCGGCACCGTGCTCATGGGTGGCGCGGCGGCCTACGCCTTCTCGCGGTTCCGGTTCCAGGGGCGGCAGGGCAGTCTGACGGCGCTGCTGATCGTGCAGATGTTCCCGCAGATGCTCGCGTTCGTGGCGATCTTCCTGGTGCTGCTCTCCCTCGGTGACGTGTTCCCGATGCTCGGCCTGAACAGCCGGCTCGGCCTCATCGCGGTCTACCTCGGCGGCGCGCTGGGCGTGAACACGTTCCTCATGTACGGGTTCTTCAACACCGTTCCGCGCGAGCTCGACGAGGCGGCCAAGATCGACGGCGCCTCGCACGCGCAGATCTTCTGGACGATCATCCTGCGCCTCGTCGCGCCCATCCTCGCCGTCGTCGGGCTGCTGTCGTTCATCGGCACGTTCGGTGAGTTCGTCATCGCCAAGGTCGTGCTGCAGCGGCCCGACGAGTTCACGCTCGCCGTCGGCCTGTACTTCTGGGCGGCCGACGAGCGCAATGCCCGCTGGGGCCTGTTCGCGGCGGGCGCCGTGCTGGCCGCCATCCCGGTGGTCCTGCTCTTCCTCTTCCTGCAGAAGTACATCGTCTCGGGGCTCACGGCAGGATCGGTCAAGGGTTGAGCGCGCCGCGCCACCTCCTCGACCAGCCGCACCATGACGGGTCCGAGGTCTACGTCCGGCGCGCCACGCCGCGGTTGGGCGACGTCGTCCCGGTGCGGATCCGGGTACCGGCGTCGGGGACCGAGCGGGCCGTCTGGTTGCGCACGGTGCGCGACGCGGAGCCGCGGATGGTGCCGACGCGGCTCGAACGGGTCGACGACGACGCCCGCTGGTACGTCGGCGAGGTCCCGGTGCACAACCCGGTCGCCGGCTACCGCGTGCTCCTCGACGAGCCCGGCGGCTACCGCTGGCTGAACGGTCGCGGGCTGCACTCCCGTGACGTGCCGGACGCGGGCGACTTCCGGCTGACCGTGCACGACCCCGCGCCTGCCTGGATGGACACGTCCGTCGTCTACCAGGTGTTCCCCGACCGGTTCGCGCGGTCGGGGAGGCAGACCGGCCCCCTCCCGGACTGGGCCCTTCCGGCGTCGTGGGACGACGAGCCGATCGCGTCCGGTCCCGGCGTCGCCCAGCAGTACTTCGGCGGCGACCTGCCCGGTGTCGAGCAGCGGCTCGACCACCTGCAGCGCCTCGGCGTCGACACCCTCTACCTGACCCCGGTGTTCCCGGGCCGCTCCAACCACCGCTACGACGCGAGCACGTTCGACGTCGTCGACCCGCTGCTGGGCGGCGACGAGGCGCTCTCGTCCCTGAGCCGCGCGGTGCACGGGCGCGGCATGCGGATCCTGGGTGACCTCACGACCAACCACACGGGGGCGGGCCACGAGTGGTTCGGCCGCGCCCTGGCCGACCGGTCGAGCGAGGAGGGGTCCTTCTACTACTGGACCGACGACGAGCCCGGCTACGTCGGCTGGCTCGAGCACGCGTCGCTGCCCAAGCTCAACTACAACGCCCCGGCGCTCGCCGGCCGCATGGTCGAGGGCCCCGACTCCGTGATCGGACGCTGGCTCGTCGAGCCGTACTCCCTGGACGGCTGGCGCATCGACGTCGCCAACATGACCGGCCGGTACGCCGACGACGACCTGACGCTCCAGGTGGCCCGCACGATCCGGTCGACCATGCACGCCCTCAACCCGGAGGCGGTGCTGGTCTCCGAGCACTTCCACGACGCCGGCACGGACCTGGCCGCGGGCGGCTGGCACGCGAACATGAACTACTCGGCGTTCACCCGGCCCGTGTGGACGTGGCTCGTCGACCCCGACCTGGATCTCGGCTTCCTCGGGATGCCGGTGCCGATCCCGCGTCGCGACGGGGTGTCCATGGTCGACACGATGCGCGACTTCGACTCGACGGTGCCGTGGGCCGTGACCACCCACCAGTGGAACATGCTCGGCTCGCACGACACCGCCCGGCTGCGGACCGTCGTCGGCACGCGCGAGCGCGTCGAGCTGGCCGCGGGCCTGCTGTTCACCTACCCGGGGACGCCGGCGATGTTCGCCGGTGACGAGGGCGGGCTGACCGGCACCAACGGGGAGCACTCCCGCGTCGCGATGCCCTGGGACGACATCGACGCCGGCGGGGGACCGCGCTGGGACGCCGGCACGTTCGAGATCTACCGGTCGCTCATCGCGGTACGCCGCGGCTCCCGCGCGCTGCGCGAGGGTGGGATGCGGTGGGCCGTCGTGACGCCGGACGCGGTCGCGTACCTGCGCGAGACGCTCGACGAGCGGGTGCTCGTGCTCGTCGCCCGGGCGCCCTGGGAGGGCACGGACCTGCCGCGGCACCTGCTGGTTCCGGGCGCGTCGCCGGAGAACCTCTACGGCGACGGCGACCTCGGGGTGCATCCGGATCGCCTCCGGCTGCCGGGTGACGGTCCGGGCGTGCAGGTCTGGCGGTTGGCCTGATCGTTACGCTGGCCCCGTGACCGCACTGGACCAGTCTCTCGACCTCGACGGGTACGTCGACGCCGACCGGGCGCGCTGGGTCCCCGAGCCGGTCAAGTCGCGCGAGCGGACGGCGTTCGAACGGGACCGCGCGCGGCTCGTGCACTCCTCGGCGCTGCGCCGCCTCGGGGCCAAGACCCAGGTGCTGGGGCCGTCGTCGGACGACTTCGTGCGCACCCGGCTGACGCACACGCTCGAGGTCGCGCAGGTGGGCCGGGAGATCGGCAAGGCGCTGGGCTGCGACCCCGACATCGTCGACACCGCGTGCCTGGCGCACGACCTCGGCCACCCGCCGTTCGGGCACAACGGCGAGCGCGCGCTCGCCGAGCTGGCCAAGGGGATCGGCGGGTTCGAGGGCAACGCCCAGACGCTGCGGCTGCTCACCCGCCTGGAGCCCAAGGTCGTCGCCCCCGACGGGCGCGCGGTCGGGCTCAACCTCACGCGCGCCAGCCTCGACGCCTCGGTGAAGTACCCGTGGCGGCACCTGCAGGGCCCGGTCAGTGCCGCGAGCGGGAGGCCGACGCACAAGTTCGGCGTGTACGAGGACGACCTGCCGGTCTTCGAGTGGCTGCGCGAGCAGGCGCCCGGCGGTCGCAAGTGCCTCGAGGCGCAGGTCATGGACCTGGCCGACGACATCTCCTACTCGGTGCACGACGTCGAGGACGCGGTCGTCGGTGGGCGCCTCGACCTCGAGGTGCTCGGCGTCCCCGGCGAGCGTGACCGCGTCGTCGAGGCCGTGCAGACCTGGTACGGCGACGCGGTGAGCGCCGAGGGGCTGCAGGACGCGATCGACCGGCTGGTGGCCGCGCGGCTGTGGCGTCCGGGGTTCGACGGCTCCCGCGCCGCGCTGGCGTCGCTGAAGGACTCCACCAGCCAGCTCATCGGCCGGTTCGCCAAGGCGTCGCAGCTGGCCACGCGCGAGCAGTACGGCCCCGGACCGCTGACCCGGTACGCGGCCGACCTGATCGTGCCGCACGACACGCTGGCCGAGATCCTCGTGCTCAAGGGCCTCGCCGTCACCTACGTGATGGCCCCGCGCGAGCTCGAACCGCTCTACCACCGGCAGCGCGAGGTGCTGGTCGACCTGGTGCACGTGCTGTCCGAGCGCGCCCCGATCGCCCTCGAGCCTCCGTTCGCGGCCGACTGGGTGGAGGCCGCGAACGACGCCGCCCGGCTCCGCGTCGTGATCGACCAGGTGGCCTCGCTCACCGACGTGTCCGCCGCCGAGCTGCATGCCCGGCTGGTTCACCCGCCCCGGCATGGCGGACCACCCGTCCTGGTCTGAGAACGGTCCGGTCCTGAGGGCGCCGACGCCTAGACTCTCCGCGTGGCAGGACGCATCCGGCGGGAGGACGTGGAAGCGGTCCGCGAGCGTGCCCACATCGAGGAGATCGTCGGCCAGCACGTCACGCTGAGGTCCGCGGGCGTCGGCTCCATGAAGGGCCTGTGCCCCTTCCACGACGAGCGTTCCCCGTCCTTCCACGTGCGCCCGCAGGTCGGCCGCTACCACTGCTTCGGCTGCGGCGAGGGCGGCGACGTCATCGACTTCGTGCAGAAGGTCGACGGGCTCGGGTTCTCCGAGGCGGTCGAGTACCTGGCCGGCAAGGTCGGGCTCCAGCTCCGGTACGAGGAGGGCGGCGCCCCCCGTCCCGGCGAGGAGCCCGGCAAGCGCCGTCGGCTGATCGAGGCCCACAAGGTGGCCGAGGAGTTCTACCGGGAGCAGCTCAGCACCCCCGCCGCCGCCGCCGGCCGCCAGTTCCTCGCCGAGCGGGGCTTCGACCGGGCCGCCGCCGCGGACTTCGGCGTGGGGTTCGCGCCGCAGGGTTGGGACTCGCTCATGCGGCACCTGCGCGGCCGCGGGTTCACMGAGGCCGAGCTCACGCTGTCCGGGTTGGTCAGCCAGGGGCAGCGCGGGGTCTACGACCGGTTCCGCGGGCGGCTCGTGTGGCCGATCCGCGAGGTGACGGGGGAGACCGTCGGCTTCGGGGCACGGCACCTGTTCGCCGAGGACCAGGGCCCCAAGTACCTGAACACCCCCGAGACCCCGCTCTACAAGAAGTCGCAGGTGCTCTACGGCATCGACCTGGCCAAGCGGGACCTGCAGCGCGACAAGCGGGTGGTCGTCGTCGAGGGGTACACCGACGTCATGGCCATGCACCTGTCGGGGGTCGGCACGGCCGTGGCCACCTGCGGCACCGCGTTCGGCTCCGACCACGCGCGCATCGTGCGGCGGCTCATCGGCGACTCGGGATCCTCGGGCGGCGTCCAGCTGGCGTCCGGCGCCTCGGTCGGCGGCGAGATCATCTTCACGTTCGACGGCGACGCGGCCGGTCAGAAGGCCGCGCTGCGGGCGTTCGGGGAGGACCAGTCGTTCTCGGCGCAGACGTTCGTCGCCGTCGAGAAGTCGGGCATGGACCCGTGCGAGCTCCGCCAGGCCAAGGGCCCCGACGCCGTCCGTGCGCTGGTGGCGGGCCGGACGCCGCTGTACGAGTTCGTCATTCGCTCGACCCTCGCGTCCTACGACCTGCGCACCGCCGAGGGCCGGATCGGCGCCCTGCGCGCGGCCGCCCCGATCGTCGCCGGCATCCGCGACGCCGCGCTGCGCCCCGAGTACACCCGGCTGCTGTCGGGGTGGCTCGGCATCGACGACCAGGACTCCGTGCGCCGGGCCGTGCAGGGGGCGTCGACGCGTCCGCAGGCGACGGGCCGCCAGGACCGTCCCGTCCCGTCGTCCGAACCGACTCCGGTGCCCGTCCAGCGGATGCCCGTGCCGGACCGGCGGGACCCGGTCGCGCAGATCGAGCGCACCGCCCTCGAGGTGGTGCTCCAGCGTCCCGACCTGGTGGCCGCCGACTTCGACGAGCTCCCGTCCGACGCGTTCGGCGCGCCCGCCTACCGAGCGGTGCACGAGGCCATCCGCGCGGCAGGCGGTCTCACTGCCGCGCGTCCGCTCCTGCAGGCGTCCGGCGGCTCGACCGGGTGGGTCGGCGCCGTCATCGAGGAGGCCGCCGAGCCTGTCCGCCCCCTCGTCACCGAGCTCGCCGTCGCGCCCCTGCCCGAGGACCGGCCCGAGTCGCTCGAGGGCTACGTCAAGGGCGTCGTCCTGCGGCTGGTCGAGATCGGGTTCACGCGGCACATCGCCGACCTGCGCGGACGCCTCCAGCGCATGGACGCCGAGGCCGACCCCGCCGCGTACCAGGCCGCGTTCGCGGAGCTGGTCGAGGTCGAAGGGCGCCGTCGCAACCTGCGCGAGAGCGCCTGACTGAGGCAAGGCAATCCTGCATCACTGCAGGTCAGGGCAGGCTTTGCTTCGATGACACAAGTGCCGCGGGTGCCTAACGTGGAGATATGACCGTCCTGCCGACACGTCGCCCCACGGACGACCTTCGTCCCGTACCGACGCTGCGCAGCCTGAACTGGCTGCGCGCCGGGGTGCTCGGCGCCAACGACGGCATCGTCTCGGTCGCGGCGACCGTGCTCGGCGTCGCGGGAGCGGCCACCGCGGTCGGCACCATCGCCGTCGCCGGCATCGCCGCGCTCGTGGCGGGGGCGCTGTCGATGGCGGCAGGGGAGTACGTGTCGGTGAGCAGCCAGCGCGACGCCGAGCGGTCGGCGGTGCGGCGAGGACGTGTCCTGCCGACCCTCGTCGTCGCCGACACCGAGGAGTTCACCAACCCGTGGCACGCCGCGGTCGCCTCGTTCGGCGCGTTCCTCGTCGGTGGGCTGGTGCCGCTGCTCGTGGTGCTGGCGCCGTGGGGCAGCGCGCGGGTGCCGGCCACGTTCGCCGCGGTCGTCGCCGCGCTCGTCGTGACCGGCCTCGTGGCGGCGCGGTTCAGCGATGCCGAGCCGCACCGGGCGGTCGTGCGCAACGTGCTCGGCGGCTCGGTGGCGATGGCGGTGACGTACGCCGTCGGCGCGTTCGTCGGGCTGACGATCTAGCCGTCCGGTCAGCGCAGCGCGACGAGTCCCGTGCCGTCGTCGGCCGGGAGCGCAGCGGGCACCGTGTGCACGGCTGCGGTCACGGTCATCGCGCGGATCGAGAGCTGGCCGCCGTAGTAGGACAGGAACGCCGTGTCGGTGGCGTCGCGGCCGGTGGCGATGCGGACCAGCGACTCGCGCGGGGCCAGCCGGGTCGCGTCGACCACGTGCCAGGCGCCGTCGACGTAGGCCTCCGCGACCGCGTGGAAGTCCATCGGCTTGAGGCCGGGGGCGTAGACGGAGGCGAGACGGGCGGGGACGTCCATGGCGCGCAGCAGGGCGACGACGAGGTGCGCGAAGTCACGGCACACGCCGCGACGCTTGAGGAGGGTGTCCGTGGCGCCGTCGGTGGGCAGGCTCGAGCCCGACAGGTAGGTGACGTGGCCGGTGACCCACGCGACGACCGCGTCGAGCAGCTCGGGCCCTTCGATGCCGCGGAACTGGTCCCGGGCGAACGCCAGGAGGCGGTCCGAGTCGGCGTAGCGGCTGGGCCGGCGGTACTCGACGAGGTCGACGTCCTCGACGGCCGGCAGGTCGCTCTGGCCGGTGATGGTGGCCTGGTAGTCGACGACCAGGCGGCCCGCGGGGGACAGCACGCGGTGCATGCGACCCCCGTGCGCCATCTTGATCTCGGCGACGTCCAGAGGGCCGTCCTCGTGGCGCACCGACAGGATCTCGGAGCGGTCGTACGCCMCGTCCGCGACGGCGACGGAGAGCAGGATCTCGAGCGGGTTGCGCACGTCCAAGGACAGGTGCGAGGTGACGGTGCGCAGCACGGCCGGGGGTCCTTTCCCGGCCATCGGCGGCCGGACCATCAGGGGGGCAGGCGCAAGTGTGAGGCTCGCGGGGCGATCCGTCCAGCCCGCGGACACACCCTGATGAAACCGCAGGTCAGAGGCCCGCCTCGCACTCTCGTCAACGCCTCCGTCGAGGGCCGCGACGAGAGAGGTTACCGATGAGTAGCCGGTCATCGCGCCGCGTCCCCGTCCGGCCCGTCAGTCGGTGCGCCGCGCGGTGTCCAGAACGTCCAGCCGACGGCCGTCCCGGCGCACCGGCACGGGGTCGTTCACCCCGCCGACGAAGCCCCCCGGCTCGGCTCAGGCCGCCGGGTGCATCGCTGACGGCGGGAGGCCGAGGTGGCGGCGGCAGGCGGCCAGGAGCGCCTCGACGGTGGCCGGTGGGTCCCTGTGGCTGGCCAGGAGCGCTGCGCGCGCGGCGAGGTCCAGGGCGATCGTCCGGACGGTCCTCGCGGTGCGGGTCGGTGCCGAGAGCGCGACCGGGCAGAACTCCGCGTCGGAGCGCGCGCTGTGCTCGACCCCGCGGGGATTCACACGGCGTGCGTCGCGTCCACGGTCCGCGTACCGGCCGGCGTCCGGCGGCCACGTGTCGACGCGGTCCGCCGGCCCGTCGGGATCGATCGTCCCGATGGGTGAGACCCGAGCGTCGAGTGTGACCGACGCCGAGCGCTGCAGGGGAGACCTCGATCGCTGAGTGTGAGCAGCCCGACGCAGGTGCTGGACAGTATCTTCGCAATCCGGTCGTACCGGTCACCCTGCGACCTGGCCGGTACCGGCAGCACCTGGATCCGACGAAGGGGGAGCGACGCATGACGGCTGTCCTCGTCGCACGCCCGCAGGCACCGCCCGCACCACGCCCGGCCAGCGGCGCACGCACCGTGCTGGTGACGGTGGGTCTGGTCGCCGGACTCGTCGTCGCGACGCAAGCGCGACCGTCCGGACGCCGCATGGACGCTCCAGCCGGTCCTCTCCTCGCGGGTCCCGCCCGCACCGACGCGAAGGACGACTCATGACCACCCGACTCACCCGGGCGCTCGCCACCGTCGGCGCGATGGCTCTCGCCGCCGGCCTCGCCGCCTGCAGCGACGCGGCGATCACGCCGGAGCCGCCGGCCGCGACCGCGGCGGACGGCGTCTACCCGATCACGCTGGACAGCCCGTTCGGCACCACCGAGCTCACCGCGCAGCCCGAGCGCGTCGCCGTGGTCTCCGCGGTCGACCTCGACATCGCGCTCGCCCTCGGGATCGTGCCCGTCACCGCGCCGAAGTTCGGCGACTACCCGCCGGACCCGTGGACGCAGGACGCACTGGCCGACGTCGAGGACGAGGTCGACTTCTACGACTCGACCGACGGCACCGACTACGCGGCGATCGCCGCGGCCGAGCCCGACGTCATCCTGGCGACCAGCGGGTGGACCCTCGACGAGGACTACGACCAGCTGGCCACGATCGCCCCCATCGTGTCGTTCCAGGGGGACGACGGCCTCTCCGCGATGACGTGGGCCGAGCGCACGACCGTCGCAGCCGACGCGCTGGGCCTGTCCGAAGAGGGTGCCGCGGTCATCGCGGGGGTCCAGAAGGCGTTCGCCGACGCGCGCGCCGCACACCCGCAGTTCGAGGGCAAGAGCTACACGTACGCCGTCATCCACCCCGACCAGATCACCTACATCTCGACGGCGGGCAGCGACGTCAGCTTCTTCACCGACCTGGGCTTCACGCTGCCCGAGACGGCGTCCCAGTTCAACGAGACCGACAGCGCAGTGAGCAAGGAGAACATGGACCTGCTCGACGCCGACGTCCTGCTCGTCGGCTACCCGTTCGGTGACGCGGGCCTGATCCGCCGCGACGCCCTCGAGGCCGACGCGCTCTTCCTGAAGGTCCCGGCGGTCGAGGACGGCCACTACGCGGTCGTCGACGACGACGTTGCCTCACCCCTGGCGTACCCGACGCCGCTGAGCCAGACGTGGGCGCTCGTGCGTCTGCTGCCCGTGCTCGACGGCGCCGTCGCCGGCGCCTGACGGAAGGAACGACCACGGCACTCCCGCGCATCGAGCGGTACGCCGTGCCGACGGCCGTCGAGCTCCCGGCCGGCCGGGTCGACTGGCGGGTCGACCTCGACCGCGCCGCCCTGCTGGTGCACGACATGCAGGCGTACTTCGTCGACGCCTTCGTCCCGCAGGGTCCTGTCGAGTCGGCGATCGCGCAGATCATCGGGCTCCGGCGGGGTGCGGCCGACGCGGGAGTGCCCGTCGTCTACACCGTCCAGCCGCCCGACCAGGACACCGCCGAGCGTGGTCGGCTCGGCGAGTTCTGGGGTCCTGGGCTCTCGGGCAGGCACAGCGCCCGCGTGGTCGACGCTCGCGCCGGCCCCGGGAGGTCCTCGTGGTCGAGGACGGCCGGGTGCAGCGCTCAGACCCGAGCCAGCGCGACCGCGGTGACCACCAGACCGTCGCCGACCGCCCACCGACCGTGCAGCACGTCGGTCCCGAGCCCGGGCAGGCCGACCCGCGCCACGAACGTGCCGTCACCGAGCCGGACCTCGACGTCCTCGAACCCGAGCCACGTCCGCGTCACGGGGTACCAGACCTTGTACACGGACTCCTTGGCCGAGAAGAGCACGCGGTCGAGGCACAGCGCCGGGTCGGTGCGGACGAGGGCCGCCTGCTCGTCCGGGCTCAGCACCAGGTCCGCGACCCCGGGMGGCAGCGGCGCCCGTTCCTCGGCGTCGATCCCGAGACCCGCCCAGGTCTCGCTGCGACCGACGGCGGCCGCCCGGTACCCGTCGACGTGCGTCATGCTCCCGACGATCCCCGCCGGCCACACCGGCGCGCGGTCCGGCCCGGCGGGGACGACGGCGTCCACCAGGCCGAGCCGGCGCAGGGCGGTGCGGGCGCACCCGCGGACGGCGGCGTACTCGGCGCGACGGGCCGGCACGGCGTTCACGACCCCGGCCTCCTCGGACGGGTGCAGGGCGGCGGGCAGCGGGGGACCGGTGTGCTCGGCCACCTCCACCCCCGCCGGCAGCACCCGTTCGATCATGCCGCGCAGTCTCTCAGGGGTGTTCGCCGCGGGCTGAGCCGTTTCGGGAAACTCCCGGGACGCAACGTCGTTATGTCCTGCAGGAGTCCCAGCGAAGGAGAGGCATGTCGCGACGGATCAAGGGTCTGGTGGAGTTCGAGGACGACCGCGGAGCGGTCGTGCGCTACGTGCGGCACGCGAACGGCGGGGGTCTGGTCTCGCCGGCCGCGCACGCGCACGAGGGCGCGTGGCTGGCCGAGACGTCCTACGTCGAGGCGGGCGCGGTGGTCCACGACGGTGCACGGGTCGGCCCGGGCAGCTGGGTCGACGTGGACGTCGTGGTCGGCGCGGGAGCGGTCGTCGGGAGCAACGTGCACCTGGGCGCCGCGACGCGCGTGGGCGCCCGTGCGAGGGTCGGTGCGGGTGCGCGTGTCGGTCAGGGAGTCTCGATCGAGCAGCGGGCCACCGTGGCGGCCGATCAGGTGGTTCCGGACGGCGCGGCGGTGACGGGCTCGGGTCGAGGGCGCCGCGCAGGCTACGACCGGGCGGCGTAGGAGTCAGACGCCGAGCAGCCCCCGCAGGACGCGCGTGAGGAGCCGCTCGGTCTGGTTCTCGTCGGCCTCGGCCGGTGGTGCGGACAGCGCGGCGGCGAGGTGCGGGTGGGCGCCGTCCTGCACGAGGTGCGCGACGTGGGCGGCGGCGGCGAGCCGGCGACGACGGTCGACGGGGTCGGTGCCGAGCTGCTCGATCTCGGTGCGGACCAGCAGCCGCACGACGGCACTGAAGACGCCGATCGCCTCGAGCTTGCGGTGGCCCTCGACGTCGAGGCCCTGCAGGGCGCCGAGGGCGTGCTCGAGGTACTCGACGGCGTGCGGACCCAGGTCGCCGGGCGCCGCGGGGGTGTCCGTCAGCCACGGGTGCCGCAGGTAGACGGCGCGGCTCTGCCCTCCGAGCGCGAGGAGGTCCGCGAGCCAGTCGGTGTGCCCGAGGACGGAGTAGTCGATCTCCCCGTTGACCTGGTCGACCATGAGCGCGACGAGCTCGTCGCGGGACTGCACGTACCGGTAGAGCGACGCGGAGCCGCCCCCGAGGGCCTGCGCGACGGAGCGCATGGTGACGGCGCCGAGCCCGTCGGAGTCGGCGAGCTGCACCGCGACCGCGGCGATGCCGTCGCGGGTGTGCTCCGGAGCCCGGCCCCGGCTGCCGCGCACGGGGCGCAGCCAGATGCTGGTGTGCTCCGTCTCCATCTCCATGCGCTCACCCTCTCACCCGTAGGCTAGAATTGCGAACACTGATCGCAATAAACGGAGGAGCGCCCCGATGACTACCTGGACCCCCACGCAGCACGCCCGCAACGGCGACGTCGAGATCGCGTACGACCGCCTCGCCGGCTCCGCCGGGATGCCGCTGCTGCTCGTCATGGGACTGGCCACCTCGCGGTTCTGGTGGCCGACGGGCCTGTGCGACGAGCTCGCGCGCCAGGGCTTCGAGGTGGCCCGCTACGACCAGCGCGACGCGGGCGAGTCCACCCGGCTGCCCGACGTCGCCGGGTCGAACCCGTTCCGGGCGCTCTTCGCGAAGAAGGGCGACGCGTACACCGCCGAGGACATGGTCGACGACGCCGTCGCGGTGCTCGACGAGCTCGGCTGGGACCGGGCGCACGTCGTCGGGCACTCGATGGGCGGCGTCGTCGCCCAGCGGATCGCCCTGCGGCACCCCGACCGGGTCCTCAGCGTCGTGTCCTCGGCGGCCCTGCCCAGCGACGTCTCGGGCCTCGGGGTCGCCCGCTACCTGCGCGTCGGGCTGCTCGCGCGGCTCGCGCGCACGACGTTCCCCGACGGCCGCGACGGCGACATCGAGGCGAGCCTCGCGGTCGCCCGCGGGGTGGCGTCGCCCGCCTACCCGTTCGACGAGACCGCCGCCCGGGAGTGGATCGAGCGCGCGGTCGACAGCGGGCCGCGGGACACCAAGGCGCAGAGCCGCCAGATCGGCGCGCAGTGGCACGGCCCGCGGCTGCGTGACCTGCACCGGCCGACGCTCGTGCTCCACGGCGAGGCGGACCCGATCCTGCGGGTCGCGGCGGGACGAGCGACAGCGAAGGCGATCGACGGGGCGCGTCTCGTCACGCTGCCCGGCGTCGGCCACGACCTGCCCGCCGAGCTGTGGCCGACGGTCGCGGGGGAGATCGGGGACCTCGCGAGACGCGCCGCCACGGTCTGACCGGTCAGGCGACCGACCCGCTCGCGCACCACGCCACGGCGGGGATCTCGAACGGCGCCGGCGGGAGCCGCGCCGCACAGCAGGCCTGGAGCGCGTCCCGGTCGGCGTCCCCGAGCGAGGCGACGTACGCGCCTGCCGGTCCTACGCCGAGGGTGAAGGTGGCCCACCACTCGTCGACGGTCTCGTAGCGCGCGCCGACCGCCTCGCTCCAGGACCGGACGTCCCGGAGCCCCGCTGCGCCGAACAGCTCGGCGAGGTGCCCTTCCCGTGTCCCCGGCAGGGCAGCCTCGCCGGGCGCGGCCGGGTCGAGGTCGTGCACCGCGCGCCAGAACGCGTCGAGGGGTCCACCGTTGCCCGCGTGGTCCCAGACGTTCGCCGCCACCACCCCGCCCGGTCGGGTCACCCGCGCCATCTCCGTCAGCCCGGCCACCGGGTCGGTCAGGAAGTGCACGACGAGCTGGGCGACCGTCAGGTCCACGGAGTCGTCGGGCAGCGGGAGCCTCTCCGCGACGCCGGTCAGGACGCGCAGCCCGGGGAACCGCGCGCGCGCCGCCTCGACGAACGACTCGGAGGGCTCGACCGCCGTGACGGCATCGACGCCCAGGCGCGCGACGAGGTGGGCGGTCAGGGCTCCCGGTCCGCAGCCGACGTCGAGCGCCCGGGCACCGGACGGGAGGTCGAGCGCGGCGGCGAACTGCGCGGCGAGCGGCTCCGAGAACCGGCCCATGAACCGGAGATACACGTCGGGGGTGACGTCGAAACCCATCCACCGACGGTAGCGCCGTAGTCTCCGGGCCATGAGCACCCTTCACGAGGTCGGCGAACGCGACGGTTGGCGATGCTGGCTCTGCGACGAGCCGGTCGACCCGGACGCCTCCGTCAATGCCGACCGCGGCCCCAGCATCGACGGCGGCGCGACGCCCAAGGGCAAGAAGCCGACCCCCGGGTCCGAGCGGCTAGCGCACCGGGCGTGCAACACGAAGAAGGGCGCCGTGAAGCCGGTCGTCGCCTGGTCGCCGGACCTCTTCGTCGTCGACCCGGCACCGATCGTCGCCAGCGTCGAACGGCTCACGCGCAAGGGCGGCCGCGAGGTCGTCGGTCGCTGCCCCACGCGCGCGGACGGCGAGGCGGCCGCGGTCTGGCTGGTCGACCGGCTCTCCCGGTACGCGCCCGACCTGCGCGTGACCGCCGACGTCGAGCCGGGCGGCGGTCAGTTCCTGCTCGTGCTGCGCTCCGCCTGAGGGCGGGTGCAGCACCCGGACACGGTGAGCGCCTAGTCCTCGTCCAGGCACAGGCAGCACGGGTGCCCCGCCGGGTCCAGCAGCACGCGCACGTTCTCCCGGAACTGGGACGTCGCCACCGTGGCCCCCAGCGCGACGGCGTCCTGGACGGCACCCTCGAGGTCGCCCACCTGGAAGTCGAGGTGCATCATCGGGCGCTGCTCGCCGTCGACCGGCGGCCACACGGGCGACCGGTACCCGTCAGCCTGCTGGAACACGAAGAACGTCGACCCGCCCGGCGCCGCCATGACCGCGGTACCCGGCTCCTCGTGGACGACCGGCCAGCCGAGCAGCTGCGAGTAGAACGCCGCCAGGGCCGACGGGTCGGGTGCCTCGATGGCCGGTCCCCACCACATTCCAGGTGTCCGTGATCGCACCGGCTCAGTCTGGCGACGGACCTCGCCGGGCGCTACCGGTGCGGGTCAGCTGCGGGAGGCGATCGACGACCGCTGCGCGGCCGGGTTCGAGGCGTCGGCCGGGCCCCCGCCGCCGACGATCGTCAGCACGATGCCGTGCGCGGCGCTGCGCCGCAGGGCCGCGGTGAGCAGGTCGACGACCGCGGGCCCGATCCGGCCGACCCCGCGCAGGTCGACCGTGACCCGCCCGAGGTCGCCCGCCCCGAGCATCGCCACCGAGAGCGCGTCGGCCAGCTCGTCCCGGTTGGACAGGTCGACCGCCCCCGAGACCCGCACCACGGACCCGGCGGCGGTGCGCTCGACGGAGACGTCCAGGTGCCGCCGCCGGCTGGTCGGCGGCGGGCTCTGGTCGGCGGACGTCCCGCACAGGGTCTCGTCGAGCAGCTCGCTCGTCGTCGACTCCAGCCCGCGGGCCGCGACCTCCACCACCCGACGGGCGAGCTCGCGGAGCCGCGTGTTGTGCCGCTGCGAGCTCTCCTTGAGGATGCCGAAGGCGGCGTCCTCGTCGACGCCGTAGGTCAGCATGAGGATGCCCTTGGCCTGGTCGATCGCCGCGTGGGACTCCAGTGCGAGCGTCAGCTCGGCGTTCACCCGCTCGGCCAGCAGCGCGGCGTAGGCCGGGGAGACGTCCACGAGGAACCCGGTCATGTCCCCGTCCCCCTCGCCGGCCACCGCCAGGACGACGCGACGCAGGGCACCCGTCATGTCCACGAGGAGGTAGTCGCACGCCAGGGGCTCGCCCTCGCCGACGCACCGGTCGAGCGCATCGCCCACCGCGGCACGTTCCTCGCGCTGGACGTGGGTGAGGAGGAGCTCACGGGTGGGCACCACGTCGCCCGGTTGCATGCCGTGGATGAGGAACATGTGGTCGGACCACCACCAGCGACCGGTCGCCGCACCGAACCGGAAGCTGCCCACCTGCGTGCTCGTCGCCGTCATCGGGAACCCCCAGGACCGGCACCGTGGAGATCGGCAACGCAAGACCCGTTGCTGAACCTCCGGGACGCTCGCCACGACGCCGTGACGCAGATCCACACTATGCCTGTTGACGTCCGGCATCGGCCGTGGCGCAGCTCGCGATCGGGCACGCGACCGGCGGCTCGACCTGCTCGCTGTCGCGGGGTCGACGCTCGCGCAGGTCGCCCCGACGTGGTCCGGACCGCCCGGTGCGTCGTGGGTCTCCGCGGAGCGGGCAAGATAGGGGCTCACCACCGCTTCGGCGAGAGGAACCTCATGGCAGCAGCGGCCCTGTACCTCGGCGCCGCTCTGCTCGGCGGGCTCCTCGCAGTGCTCCTGCGCCTCCCGCCGCTCGTCGGCTTCCTCGCGGCCGGCTTCGCCCTCGGCGCCGTGGGTGCGCCGGAGCTGCCGTACCTCGAGCCGATCGCCAGCTTCGGGGTCGTCCTGCTGCTGTTCGCGATCGGGCTGAAGCTCGACGTCCGCACCCTCCTGCGCCGCGAGATCTGGCTGACCACCGTGGTGCACCTGGGGATCAGCGTCGCGATCGCGCTCGGCTTCCTGGGTCTGCTCGCCGTGATCGGGTTCGGGTTCCTGGGCGGCGAGTCGTTCGGCGCGCTCGCGCTCGTCGGGTTCGCGCTGTCGTTCTCCTCGACGGTGTTCGTCGTGAAGGTGCTCGACGACCGCTCGGACACCACCGCGCTGTACGGGCGGATCGCCGTCGGTGTGCTCGTCATGCAGGACGTCGCCGCCGTCATCTTCCTGTCGCTGTCCAGCGGCGAGCCGCCGAGCCCGTGGGCGCTGCTGCTCGTCCTGCTCATCCCCGGCAGGCGGATCCTCTACCTGATCTGGGACCGCATCGGTCACGGCGAGCTGCAGGCGCTCTTCGGGGTCAGTGTCGCCGTGGTGCTCGGGTACGGGCTGTTCGAGCTCGTCGGCATCGCCGGTGACGTCGGAGCCCTCGTGGTGGGCGTGCTGCTCGCGTCCCACCCCCAGGCGGGCGAGCTGTCCCGGTCCCTCATGACGTTCAAGGACCTCATGCTGGTCGCGTTCTTCGTGYAGATCGGGCTGCACGGCACGCCGCACATGCTCGAGGTCGGCCTGGCGCTGCTCCTGCTCCTCCTGCTCCCGCTGCAGGTCGCGGCCTACGCCGTCGTCCTCTGGCTCATGCGGCTGCGCCGGCGCACGTCCTTCCTGGCAGGCCTCGTGCTGTCGAACTACTCCGAGTTCGGGATCATCGTCGTCGCGGTCGGAGCGAGCACCGGCCTGCTCGACGGGCAGTGGGTCGTGGTCATCTCGCTCGCCGTGGCGTTCAGCTTCGGCCTGTCCGCGATCGTCAACCGTCGCGGGGTCGAGCTCGCCTCACGGCTGTCGCGCCTGCTCCCGGCACGGGATAGCGAACGGCTGCACCCCGACGACCGGCTGGTCGACGTCGGCGACGCGGACGCGCTGGTCCTCGGCCTGGGCCGCGTCGGCTCCGCCACCTACGCACGCCTGCGCGACGAGTACGGGCTGTCCGTCGTCGGCGTCGAGCACGACCAGACCCGCGTCTACGCGCTCCAGGACGAGGGCTACGAGGTCGTCCGCGCCGACGCGACCGACCTGGAGTTCTGGAACCGTGTGCAGCGCGCCGGCCGGGTCAAGATGGCCGTCCTCGCGATGCCGTTCCACAACGCCAACCTCATCGCCCTGGCACGGCTCCAGGCCGCCGGCTTCACGGGCAAGGTGGCCGCGGTCGCCCGGTACGACGACGACGTCGCCGAGCTGGAGCGTCACGGTGCGGACGCGGTGTTCCACCTGTACGGCTCGGCGGGCTTCGCGCTGGCCGACCACGCCGCGKAGGTGCTCCTCCAGGGCCGCGGGACTCAGCCGGGGCCACACCCGCCGGCCCGACCGGGCGACGAGCGGGACGTCCTCGACCCGCTCGAGCGCCGTGCGGAGCCGGCGTAGCGAGGTCAGATGCCGTGGGCGCGAGCCCAGGCGACCGCCTCGGCGCGCGTGGACACGCCGATCTTGCGGTACGCGCTGCGCAGCTGCGTCTTCACGGTGTTGCGGGTCACCCACAGGCGCGCGGCGATGTCCTCGAGGGTGATGTCCTCGCCGAGCTCGCCCATGACGACGCGCTCGCGCTGGGTCAGGGCGCTCAGGCCGACAGTGGGCATGGGGAGGGTCTGCTGGCTGGTCACGGGGGGCCTCCTGCGGTGTGACGTCGGTTCAGCTGGAGAGGCCGTCCCGTCCGACGGGGGTGTCTGACGTCGGCCTCACCCGCTCTATCGGCACGCGAACGGGTGAATATGACCAAGAACGGCAACCAATTTGCCGACGGCACGCTATTGGGCTGCGGCCGACCTCGACCCGCTCGTCGTCTCCAGCGCGATCGACAGGTCGGTCGCCCCGCCCGCGTCCGCGGCGAGGCGGCCGCGGCCCGGCGGCCGTCAGCATCGCCAGGCTCGCGACGAGGCCGCACCCGCCGCAGGATGCCTGGCGGTGGGTGCGGCCTCGAGCTCGTCGGATCAGCTCGTCGCAGCCTGCCGGCGCCGCAGGAGCACGAGCGCTCCACCGGCGACGCCCATCCCCGCGGCCAGGGCGGCGAGGGCGCCGGCCTCGGACCCCGTGCTTGCCAGCACGCCGACGTCGGCCCCGAGCTCGTCGTCAGCGACCAGCACCTGCGCGGAGACCGGTTCCGGGTTCGTAGGCGTGGTCGGGTCGACGGGCGTGGTGGGGTCGACGGGGTCAACCGGGTCAACCGGGTCAACGGGGTCGACGGGGTCAACCGGGTCGACGGGGCCGACGGGGCCGACGGGGTCGACGGGGTCGACGGGGTCGACGGGGTCGACAGGGTCAACAGGGTCAACAGGGTCGACGGGGTCAACCGGGTCGACGGGGCCGACGGGGTCAACCGGGTCAACGGGGTCAACGGGGTCGACGGGGTCAACCGGGTCAACAGGGTCAACCGGGTCGACGGGGTCAACCGGGTCGACAGGCTCGACCGGGTCCACGGGATCCACCGGGTCCGAGTCGTCGGTGCACACCGGCGCCTGCCCTCCTTCTCCGAAATGCTCGTTGTAGCCGCTCACCTGCACCCACGAGATGCAGTAGTCGTCGGGGAAGGCAGCCGCAAAATCCGGGTGGTCCGTCCACGGGTAGGAGGACGCTCCGACGTACGCAGCGCGCGGCCAGACGCCGTTGTGCGGCACCGACTGGTGCACGTTGAACGTCTTCTCGCCGGACCCGTCGAGCGCCGTGACGCGATAGTTGATGTGCCCGTTCTCCTCGAAGGTCCTGCCGTCGGGCAGGGTCAGGCCGGCGGCCGTCACGGTGTACGGGGTGGTCGAGTCGGAACCGTCGGCGAAGGCCGGTCCCGCTGTCGCGACCGAGGCCGCGGCCAGGCCGGCCACGAGCACCGTCGGAAGGAGAAGTCGCCGCGCTGGGGTGCGGGAGGCCACGCTCGTCCTCGGGGGGGTGGTGGTTCCGGTCCTCATCGTGATCCCTCGGTGGTCTAGTCGATTTTTGATATCAACAACGTATTTCACCGTTCATCGATGAGCGTGGGACCAACGTCCTGATGTCAACGGCATGCGGTTCAATGGCCACGTGCCCGTTCCGACGACGCCGATCGACATCAAGGGCGTCCCCGCGCGCGCCGGCGCCTACGCGCGCCTCGAGGCCCTGCTCATCTCGGGCGAGCTGGCGCCCGGCTCGCGGCTGACCGACCACGACCTCACTGAGATCACCGGCACGTCGCGGGCGCCGCTGCGCGAGGCGCTGAACCGGCTCGCCGCCGTCGGGCTGGTGACCGTGTCGCCGCGGAGGTTCACCGAGGTCACCCGTCTGGACGACCCTCGCGCGCGGGACTCGGCCGACCTGCTCGGTGCGGTCGTCGGCCAGGCGATGGAGGAGGGGCTCACCCGACTCACCCCCGCCGGACGTGAGCGCCTCGCCCAGCTCCGCACGACCGCCCTCGCGAGCGAGGAGTCCCTGCGGGCAGGCCTCCGAGCCGCGACGGTGCTGCGTGACCTGCACGGCCCGTTCCTCCAGGCKGCGCGCAACACGGAGTACCAGCGGCTGGCGGAGACCCTCGGCCCGTACGTCGAGCGCGCCCTCGCGATGTCCTCGGACCGGTTCGACGCCGCCCTCCCGGACCTGCGCCGTGTCGTCGACGCCTCACTGACCGGAGACCTCGACTCCGCACAGGGCGCCTGGGCTGCTGTGCGGCGCATCGCGGACGACGCGTTCGTCACGACGGCGGCGATCGGGCGGGATGCCGAGGCCCGGCCGTCCGTGCCGTTGCTGCGGGAGAAGGCGGTGGAGACCATTCAGCACGCGATCATCGACGGCACCCTCGTCCCGGGGGAGCAGGTTCGAGAGTCCGACCTCATGACGTGGCTCGGCGTGTCCCGCACGCCCGTGCGGGAGGCACTCGCCGTCCTCGCACGGCGCGGGCTCGTGGTGCTCCACCACCATCGCGCCGCCAGCATCGCCACCGTCGACGACGAGGGCTTCCGCGACGGGATGCGAGCCATCGGGGTCGTGCGCCGCGTTCGGCTCCAGCGGGCCATGGACGAGCACCCGGTCGAGCTCGCGCGCGACTTCGAGGCGGCTCTCGAGGTGCTGGACGCACTCGATGCGACGCCCGGCTCCGGGACCGTTCTCGACTCGACGGTCCGCCTCTCAGCCGCGATCGAACGAGCGAGCGAGAGCGCAGTCGTCCGCGAGATCGACGACCTGCTCACTGCCCGCCTGCGGTGGTACGCGGTCCGTAGCAGTGCGATCTCCTCCGAGCGTGGCCGCGCGATGATCCGCGAGTACGCGACCGCCGTGATCGAGGGCCGGAAGGCGGACGCGGACGTGGCCGTCTGGCGGCTCTACGCCGAGGTGCTGGCCGCGTCGCCCGCCGCCGGCTGAGCCCCGGGGAGGTCCGCAGGGCGACGCTGCGAGGTCGGCCGGTCACGATCGTCGGCATCGACCCGGACAGCGCCGACCGCCGCTCACGGCCCGCGCGGACCCTCGGCGCCGGCCACTGACACGGAGGCGCCCGCCAGGTGGGGCCGCACGATCTCGACGAGCGCGCCGTGGGTGTCCTCGTCCGCCGCGACGACGAGCCCGCGACCGGTGTGCAGCGGGTCGCCCGCGAGGTCGCTCACCACGCACCCGGCCGCCTCGCACAGGGCGATGCCCGCCGCGAAGTGCAGGTCGTCCCGGAAGCCCCCGTCCGAGACGTAGGCCGCGCGACGCCCGGCGGCCACCCACGCCACCGCGAGGGTCGAGGAGATGACGCGCGGGCCGAACCTGGTCCGGAACCGGGGGTCGGCCAGGATTTGGGGACCGACGAGTGCCCGGTMGACCGGTCCGTCGCAGTTGACGTCGACCAGCAACGAGGCAGGGCTCGGTCGGAGCGGCCGGTCCGACCCGTCGACCCTGACGAACGCCGCCGTCCCGTCGGTCCAGAACACGTCCGCCGCGATCGGGTCGACCACCGCCGCCGCTGCGACACGCTGCTGATCGGTCAGGGCGACGTTCACGGCGACCAGAGGTGTTCCGGCGGCGAAGTTCAACGTCCCGCAGAGGGGGTCGACGAGCCACCGCCGCGTCGTGGACGTGCCCCCGCAGGCTCCGAGCTCCTCGCCGCGAACGGCGTCGTCGGGGCGGTGCGCGCGCAGGACGGCGACGATGGCGCGCTCGGCGTCGAGGTCGGTCTGGGTCGCGAAGTCGATCCCGCGCTTCGCGTGGCGCACGTGGTCCACGGCGTAGTCCCGCCGGACGACGACCGCGCCCGCCTGCGCAGCAGCGAGCGCGACGTCGACGTCAGTCAGAGCCATCGCCCCAGCGTAGGCGCGGGTCAGGCTCTCGACGGCCCCCTGTCGCGCTCGCCAGATGACCGGTCGACCACCTGCAGACCTGGGTCCTTCTGGGCTGGGGAGCATTCCACCGCGGCCATGACGGAATCCCTCAGGACGCGCAACCCAGAAAGGTGCGCCTCTACTGCGGCGATACGTCCTGCGACGACCGCCGACAGACAGGCGCACCTTTCCGTGAATGCCTAGCTGATGGGAATCGTCTTCTGCCCCCAGGACACGCTGTTCTTTGCCACGACCGTGCTGGTCCCGACCTGGCCCGTCGAGCAGTAGATCGGGTAGCCGCCTCCGGTCTTCATCGGTCCCGCCCGGTACGTGCGGTCGATGGTCCGGTAGCCGCCCGAGGCGACGCAGTACGCGTACACGTCGAACGTCGTGGTTCCGGGATCCATCGCAATCCACACCGGGCTGGCGGCGCAGTTCTTGATACGCAGCAAGGAGTACTGCGCGTCGGTTCCAGCCCAGACCGTTCCGAAACAGGTGGTTCCCGTGCCGGACGCCGCCTGGGCTGCCGGAGCTGCCACCACTCCGAAGCAGAGCGCGGCAATTGTCGCCATGAGAGTGGCCAGTGAGAGGGTCCTGCGAGGTGCTGTGGACATTCCATCCCCCRTCGATCGATCACGACCGCGCCATTGCGGCCCGTGCGGAAGGGGCCTCCTAGGAGTTCCCCCTGCCTGTCATAGGAGAACGTAAAGCAGTTGTAGTCGCCTTGACTGTAGGCCGTACGGGTGATGACTGATTCAGCGCCCAGGTATGCCGGCAGGGTCGGACCTGGTCCGGCCAGCGCGACGCTAGGGCAGCATGGTCGGGGTCATCGTGTCGCTGACCCACTGCTGCGTCTCCATCGGGAGGCACTCCGCCTCCCACATCGAGAGGAGCAGGATGCCGGTCAAGGGATCAGGGCCCTCGCCGCTCAGGTCGGGCAGGTGGTACTCCTGCGGGACGGCCTCCGGCTCGAAGAGCCGCTGTATCCCCCAGCGGGCGTGCTCGTCCGCAGTGATGGTCTCGCTGAGACGGTCGTACGTCAGCAGGGCGACCGGGTCGTCGGCGGGGCGGTGGTCGAAGTACGTCGGGTCCTGGGCGAGCAGCTCCTGCGCGTATGCCGCGCGGCACGCGTCCGACCCGGGCGCCACTCCCAGGACGTTCGGGCTCGGGTCCGCTGTCGGAACGGGGACGGAGGCCGGTGTCCGCCTGGGCTCCTCAGGACCCGCCGTGGGCGTGGGACGGAGCGGTGACGTGTCCTGGCTCGATCCCGCCGAGGCGCTCTGGCAGCCGACCAGGAGCGATGCAGGGAGGAGCAGCGAGAGGAACACTGCTGACGCCCGCAGCTCGGTTCTCACCATTCCCCCTCGCAGGGCCCTCCGTCAGGACCCACACCGATCATCGGTACGCGTGACGGGTTGCTCGACGACGCATCCGGGTGACGCCGCCGAGCAGCGTCAGACGACGCACGCAGGACATCAGCACGTCGTGGGCACGACAGCACGAAGGCCCCCTCGAAAGGGGGCCTTACCTGCGGTGACTCTGGCTCCCTCGACTGGACTCGAACCAGTAACCGTCCGATTAACAGTCGGATGCTCTGCCAATTGAGCTACGAGGGATCGTGCGGGAAGAAACTCTAGCAGCCGTCGACGGGTGCCCCGGACAGGTCAGCGGGGCACGTCAACGAGGAAGGCCGACGGCGTCACGGACCTCGTCCTCGGCCGCGTCCACGACGGCCGCCACGGCCGGGTCCGACAGGTCGATCGACGCGTCCCCGAGGACCTGCGTGAACATCGTCCCGGCCTCGTCGCGCCGCAGGACGACCCGCGCGCGCTGACCGCGGGGGAGTGTGACGGACACCGCATGCACCACCGACTGCTGCACGCGCTCGCGGAACGTCTGCGAGAACGCGAACGACCCCGGCACCTCGGAGAAGGTCAGTCGTTCCGACTCGCCCCACACCCAGCGCAGCGTCATGGTGCGCGTCGCCGGGTCCAGGGAGCCATGGTCGACGTCGGACCACGGGTGCCGGACGACAGGACCGTCGGCCGGCACGAGGTGCAGGGCCCGCCGGGACGCGACGGCCCACCGACCGTCGGAGAGCTCGGTGCTCACCAGCACGGCGTCGCCGGACCGCAGGTCCAGCCGGGTGCGGTCGGTCGCGGGCAGTCGATGACGGGAGAACAGGGCCACCGACTCACGGTACCCGCGCGTGCGTCGGGCCCGGCGCACCCGTGCGGCCTCGATAGGGTGTGCGGTGCCTCGGGGCAGTAGCTCAGCCGGTCAGAGCAGCGGACTCATAATCCGTCGGTCGTGGGTTCAAGCCCCACCTGCCCCACCACCTTCCCGTGCTCTCCGGTCGCCGGAGTGCCCCTCTGCTGCCACGATCGGCGCCGGGGGCCCGAGGCGAGGAGATGAAGCGGTGACGACGAGCAGCACGGCGAACGCACAACGGTCATGGGAGCTGGCGGCGCGGGCGGGGTACGCGGTCAGCGGTGTGCTGCACATCCTGATCGGTGTGCTGGCCTTCCGGGTGGCCTTCGGGAACGGCGGGGAGCAGGCGGACCAGTCCGGTGCGCTGAGCACCATCGCCAGCACCCCGTTCGGCGCCCTGGTCCTGTGGTTCTCGGTCCTGGCGTTCGTCGCGCTCGGTGCGTGGCAGGTGGCCAAGGCGATCCACGGGAGCTTCGGGTCGAACGACACGGGGGAGCGCGCGAAGGCCGTCGGGCGGGCTGTGGTGTACCTCGCGCTCGCGTTCGCGGCTCTCAGCTTCGCCCGCGGTGGCGGTTCGGACGCGTCGACGCAGACGGCGGACGCGACCGCCAAGCTGATGGCTGCCCCTGGAGGGCGGCTGCTCGTCGGTGCCGTGGGTCTCGCGATCATCGGGGTGGGCCTCTACCACGTCTACAAGGGGTGGAAGAAGAAGTTCCTCGAGGACCTCCAGCGGCTGCCGTCCGGGACGGCCGGGCCTGTCGTCCGGCGCCTCGGAGTGCTCGGCTACGTGGCCAAGGGAGTTGCCCTGGGCATCGTTGGTGTGCTCTTCGTCACCGCTGCCGTGACGGCCGACCCGTCCAAGTCGACGGGGCTCGACGGCGCCCTGCACGCCCTGCGTGACCAGCCCGCGGGTGTCTTCATGCTGGTCATCGTCGCCCTGGGCTTCGTGGCCTACGGCATCTACTCGTTCGTCCGCGCCCGATATGGCCGCATCTAAATCACCCGTTTGCGCGCGAATCGTGCGTCGGAGGTTGTTGCACAAGCGTCCAGTTTCGGGCATAGTTCCTTTTGTCAGCGACAACGGCAAACCCGCTGCAAGGCGGGGACGCAAAGCCACGGGGCCTACAGGGCCAGCCGAGCTACCGAACGACAGGAGATCCATCATGGCTGTTACCACCACGGACGCCCCCCTCTCGCAGGGCGCACTGCTCACGCCGGGCGAGGTCGCCGTTCTCTTCCGCGTCGACCCGAAGACGGTCACCCGCTGGGCCCAGGCCGGCAAGCTCTCCGCCGTCCGCACCCTCGGCGGCCACCGCCGTTTCCACGAGTCCGAGGTGCGTTCGCTCCTCACCGGCGTTCCCACGCAGCGCACGGCGGAGTGAACCCACTCTCCACAGCACTTCGGAAAGCCCCCCGAGCTCATTGAGCACGGGGGGCTTTCTGCATTGTTCACAGGTCGATCGGATCGCGGCTGACCGGGCACGTCATGCAGTGCCCACCACCGCGACCACGCCCCAGCTCCGCCCCACGGATCTCGAGCACCTCGACTCCCGCCGCCCGCAGCGCGGCGTTCGTGGTGGTGTTCCGGTCGTACGTGAACACGACGCCCGGCTCGACGGCGACCGCGTTGTTGCCGCTGTCCCACTGCTGGCGCTCGGACGCGTACACGTCGCCGCCGGTCTCGATGACGCGCAACCCCGGCAGCCCCAGGGCGGTGGCGACGACGTCGACGAACGGGGTGGTGCCCTCGTCGGTGAGGTGCACGCGGCCGCCGTCGCCGGGACGCAGGGTGAACGAGTGGATMGCGTCGACGATCTTCGGGTACAGGGTCACCACGTCGCGGTCCGCGAAGGTGAAGACCGTGTCGAGGTGCATCGCCGAGCGCAGCCGCGGCATCCCCGCGACGACGACGCGGTCGGCGGCACCCTGCGCGAACAGGGCGGCTGCGAGCTGGGTGATGCCCTGCCGTGACGTCCGCTCGCTCATGCCGACCAGCACCGTGCCGTTGCCGACCGGCATGACGTCGCCACCCTCGAGGGTCGAGCGGCCCCAGTGCTGTTCCGGGTCGCCCCACCAGACGGTGGAGCCGACGAACGCCGGGTGGAACTGGTAGACGGCCTTCATCAGCAGGGTCTCGTCGTGCCGGGCCGGGAAGTAGAGCGGGTTGAGGGTGACTCCGCCGTAGAGCCAGCAGGTGGTGTCGCGCGTGTAGAGGGTGTTGGGCAGCGGGGGCATGACGTACTCGCGGGTGTCGGGGGAGTACTCGGCGAGCGCGAAGTGGTCGTCGTCGAACCCGCCGGTGATGTCGACGGTCGCCAGCCCGCCGATCAGGAACTCGGCGAGCCGGCGGGCCTCGAGGCGCTCGAGGAACTCCCGGGTGTCGTCCACGAGCTCCAGACCGACGTCGTCCGGCACGATCTTGCGGTCGAGCAACCAGTCGCGCGCCCCGGCCACCGCCATCGTCTGCGCCAGCACGTCGTGCAGCTCGAGCACCTCCACGTCGCGCGCCCGCAGCTCGGCCACGAACGCGCGGTGGTCGCTGATCGCGTTCTCGACCCAGAGAACGTCGTCGAACAGCAGGTCGGACGCGTTGGTCGGGGTCAGGCGGCGGTGCGCGAGGCMGGGCTCGCAGACCAGCACCCGGCGCAGGCGCCCGACCTCGGAGTGCACGCCGTTCGGTGGGTCGGTCGGCATCTCGGCGCCTCCGGTGGGTTCAGTGCACGGTCGCGAGCACAGCTGCTCGCACGTCCTCCAGGGTGCGCGTGGGCTGGAAGACCAGCCACTCGAGCCCGGCGAGGAGCGTCGCGCCGAACAGGGCGGCGGCCGTCAGCGACGCGTCACGGTCGGGCCAGGTCTCGGCGACGACGGCCGCGAACGCGCCCATGGACTCGTCGCGCACCAGCCGGATGGAGTCCTGCCAGCTGCGACCGGTCCGGAACGTCTCGGCGACCATGAGCTTCGCGAAGTCGGGGTGTGCCCGGATCTGGGTGAGGAGCTCGGTGACCAGCGCCTCGAGCGCGTCACGGCCCTGCAGGCCGTCGGTGGCGGCTCGCAGCGCTGCGGTGAGCCGTGCGACGCCCTCGGTGATGATCGCCTCGAACAACCCCGACTTCGAGCCGAAGTTGTAGAAGACGCTGCCCTTGGCCACCCCGGCGGCCGACGCGATGTCGTCGACGGACGTGGCCGTGAACCCGCGGTCTGCCACCAGGGAGAGCGCGGCCTCGACGATGTGGTCCCGGGTGGCCGTGGCGCGCATGCTCGTCAGCCTCTCAGATGCTCAGCGCGGGGTGCAGTCGCGCCACGGTCCACGTCCGCAGTCGCCCCGCCTTCCACGCGGTCACCGCCAGCGACGCGACGGCGACGATCGCGAGGTAGGCGACGGCGGTCCACAGGCGGGCGTCCGGCGATCCGGTGACGAGGCTGCGCAGACCGCCGACGGCGTACGTCATGGGCAGCACGTGGTGGATCGCCTGGAAGAACCCCGGCGTGGTCTCCACCGGGTACGTGCCGCTCGCCGACGTGATCTGGAGCATGAGCAGCGCGATCGCGGCCACCTTGCCCGCCGCGGAGCCGAGCACGGACAGGAGCATCTGCTGCACGGCCAGGAACGACGCGGCGACGAGGAGCAGGAACGCGACGGTCCCGATCGGGTGCCCGATGCTGAGGCCCAGCCCGAACCCGACGACGCCGAGCAGCAGGAGGACCTGTCCGGCGCCGATGACGAGCGACGGCAGGTAGCCGGCGAGGGCGACCCGCCACCCGGACGCGGGCGTCGCCAGGGCTCGGGTGGGCAGGGGGCGCAGGAGCAGCCAGGTGATGAGGCCGCCGACGAACAGCGCGAGCGGGATGAACAGGGGAGCAAATCCTTCCCCGAGGCTCGCGGCGGGGGCGACGTCCTCGTCGTCGATCGCCACCGGCGTCGCCAGGGCGTCGGCGCGGGCGGTGCGCTGCGCGGTGCTGTCGTCGGGGATCTGCGTCGCGCCGTCCGTCAGCCCGTCGGCCAGCTCCTGGGCGCCKCCGCCGAGCCGGCCGGTCCCGTCCGCCACCTGGGCGGCGCCGTCGGCGAGGGTGGCCGTGCCTGCGGCCAGCGACGCCGACCCCTCGGCCAGCGTGTCGGCGCCGGCTGCGGCCCGGTCAGCGCCGGAGGCGAGGGTCGACGCGCCGGACGCGAGGGTGGTCGACGAGTCGGAGAGCGTGGCGAGGCCCGTGCTGAGCGACTGCGCGCCGGCGGCGGCCTGTGCAGCACCGGAGTCGAGCGCGTGCAGCTGGTCGGTCATCGCGGAGACCGCGGCTGCGTCCGGCAGGTCCGCTCCGCCCAGCCTCGCCAGGAGCGCGGCGGCGTCCGGGTCTCCCGCAGCGGCGCGGGCGGTGAGGTAGGCACCGACCTGCGTGAGCCCGTCGGCCAGCGCGGGCAGCTCTCCTGCCACGGCGTCCACCTGCTGGGTGGCGCTGTGCACGCCGTCGGCGACGGCCTGCGTGCCGGTGGCGAGGGTGCCGCTCGCGTCGGCGGCGGTGCGCGCGCCGTCCGACAGCTGCGCCGCGCCTGACGAGAGCCGGTCGGCGCCGCCCGCCACCGCGCCGATCCCGTCGTCGAGCGTCGCGGCCCCGGCGGCGAGCTGTGCGGCACCGTCACGGGTGTCGACCGCGCCGTCGGCGACCTGCTGCGCGCCGTCCCCGAGCTGCTCCGACGCGTCGCGCAGGGACAGCGCGCCGTCGGCGGCCTGCAGCATGCCGTCGCGTGCCGACCCGAGCCCGACCAGCACCTGGCCGACGGCCTGTTCGCCGGCGGTCGCCGCGACCCCGTCGCGCACGTGGTCCATGGCGGAGCGGCCGAGCGTGGTGCCGATGAAGGAGTTGGCGTCGTTGTAGGTGACGTCGATCTGGGCGGCGGTCGGCTCGTCCCCGCCCGCCGAGACGAGGTCCGCCGAGAAGTCGGCGGGGATGGTCACCGCGAAGTAGTAGTCCCCGTCGCGTACGCCCGCGGCCGCGTCGGCGGGGTCCGTGACCACCCAGTCGAGCGCGGCGCCGTCGGTCAGCTCCTCGGTCAGGTCCTGGCCCGCGGTGACCCGGGTGCCGTCACGGTCGGCGCCGACGTCGGAGTTCACCAGCGCGACGGGCATGGCGTCGAGGTGGCCCGTCGGGTCCCAGAACGCCCAGAGGTACAGAGCGCCGTAGAGGAGCGGGACCAGCAGCATCGCGGCGACGGCCAGCCGGGGGAGGCGGCCGCGGCCGAACCTGCGCAGCTCGGTACCGGAGGTGAGCGAGAGCATGACGGTCCTTCAGAGGGTCGGGGCGGAGACGGGCAGGACGGTCCAGCGGGTGCCGGCGGCCTCGTCCGGGTCGGCGCAGGACGCGACGACGGTGACGCCGGAGGCGGCGAGCGCGTCGAGCCGGTCCCAGACGATCCGCCGGCGGGCGCGGTCGTGCACCTGGTCCACGTCGTCGACGACGAGCAGCCGGGGCCGCTGCGCCATCGCCAGGGAGATCCGCAGCAGGAGCGCGTCGACCTCGTCGAGGTGCCAGACCACCGTCCGGGCGCCGGGGAGGGGCAGGTCGCCGAAGACGGGTGTGAGGGCGCGGTCGACGATCGCCTGGTCGGCCCGGGGTGCGMGCCGGTACCAGGGCGCGAGCCAGGCGAGCCGCTCGCGCACGTGGTCACCGACGGTCACCGAGTCGTCGAGCTCGTCGATGCCGGTGAAGCCGGCGAGCGCGACCTCGCGCTGCGTCAGGGTCCGCTGCCTCGGCAGCCGGTGCCCGAGGACGACGAGGTCGGACGACGGGTCCGGCACCATCCGCCCGGCGAGCGCGAGCAGCAGGCTGGTCCGTCCGGCGCCCTGCGGCCCCTGGACCAGGGTGAGGGTCCCGGCGGCGATCTCGAGGTCCACGGGCCCGAAGACGGGTCCTCGGTCGCCGTGCAGCTGCAGGCCGAGGGCGGTGACGGCGGGCTCGATCATGACGACTCCTTAAACTGACCGGTCAGTACAAAATACTACGCCCGTGCGCGCCCGACGGGGGTGTCGTCCTGCTCACACTCGCGCGCCCCAACCGCCCCGGTGCCCTGTCCCTGCCTCGTGGACCGGCACGTCGTGCGAGGATCTTCCGCATGGCCATGCGAGAGATCCGGACCGTCGGGGACCCCGTCCTGCGCACCCCCTGCGACCCGATCACCACGATCGACGACCGCGTGCGCGGCCTCGTCGACGACCTGCTCGAGACCGTCGACACCGACGGGCGCGCGGGCCTGGCGGCGAACCAGATCGGCGTCAGCCTGCGGGCGTTCTCGTGGAACATCGACGACGAGGTCGGCTACGTGCTCAACCCCGTGATCGTCGAGCTGTCCRAGGACGAGTACCAGGACGGCGACGAGGGGTGCCTGTCGGTCCCCGGCCTCTGGTTCCCCACGCACCGGTCCTGGTACGCGCGGGTCGTCGGCACCGACCTCGACGGCAAGGAGGTCGTCGTCGAGGGCGTCGAGCTCATGGCCCGCTGCCTCCAGCACGAGGTCGACCACCTCGACGGGATGCTCTACCTGGACCGCCTGGAGCGATCCGTGCGCAAGAAAGCCATGCGCGCCATCCGCGACACGCTGTAGCTCGCTGGCGTCCTCGCCCGTCGTCCGGCATGCTGTCCCCAGCACGCCGCGAAGCTGTCTGCATGTCATGCGTGAGCCTGGGAACGTGACTGAGGTCGTTGGGGAAGGCGAACCTCGAGCCCGTTCAGGAGGACGACATGGCTGGTGCGATCACCCGCGGTGTACTTTTCGTGCACTCTGCACCGCGCGCGCTGTGCCCCCACGTGGAGTGGGCGGCAGGCAACGTGCTGGGCTCACGCACCACGTTCGACTGGACGGCGCAGCCGGCCGGTCCGGGGTTCTACCGCGCTGAGCACTCGTGGCAGGGCGCACAGGGCACCGGCGCGCGCCTGGCGTCCGCGCTGCGCGGCTGGGCCCACCTGCGCTACGAGATCACCGAGGAAGCCAGCCACGGCGTCGACGGCTCCCGCTGGAGCCACACGCCGGAGCTGGGCATCTTCCACGCCGCGACCGACGTGCACGGCAACATCGTCGTGCCGGAGGACCGGATCCGTGCCGCTCTCGAGCACGCCGCCGACCCGGTCCGGCTGCGCACCGAGCTCGACCTCGCGCTCGGTCAGGCGTGGGACGACGAGCTCGAGCCGTTCCGGTACGCCGGCGCCGGCGCGCCCGTCCGCTGGCTGCACCGCGTGGGCTGAGGAGCGCTTAATCGCTTCGCTCGCCCCTTGGACGTTCACAGCGTGCGCCCAGCCGGGGACCCTAGCGTCCTGACCTGTTGCAATACGGCCGTCGCAGGTCGGGCCAGGGGGACACGATGAGGGGACTTCACGCATGAGGACGCCACGCAGGACCACGATCGTGCTCGTCTCGGGGGTGTCCGCAGTCGCCGGTGCACTCGGGCTCGCCTCGTGCAGCAGCGGAGCCGCGAGCCCGGACACCGCGGACGAGGCCGTCGAGCAGCCGGCCGAGACCGCAGCCGCCGTCGAGGAGCCCGAGTACGCCGACGGCACCTACACCGCGACCGGCTCGTACGAGTCTCCCGCCGGGCCCGAGACGGTCGGCGTCTCGATCACGCTCGCGGACGGTGTGGTGTCGGCCGTCGTGGTCACCCCGGAGGCGACCAACCCGGCATCGCAGAAGTTCCAGTCCCAGTTCGCCTCCGGCGTCGCCGACGTCGTCGTCGGGCAGCCGATCGAGGGACTCACCGTCGACACCGTCTCCGGTTCGTCGCTGACCCCCGACGGGTTCAACGCGGCGCTCGTGGAGATCGCCGCGGATGCGCACGCCTGAGGCGTCGTTCGACGCGATCGGGACGCGGTGGTCGATCCACGTCGACGGACCGCTGGACGTCGTCACGCTCGCACGGGTCAGGTCCCGGATCGCGGCGTACGACGCCGTCTGGTCGCGGTTCCGCGACGACTCCGTGGTCGCCCGGATGTCCCGCGAACCGGGGACGTACCGGCTCCCTGCGGACGCGGGCCCGCTGCTCGACCTGTACGCGACGCTCGGCCGCTGCACCGACGGTGCCGTGTCTCCGCTGGTCGCCCGCAGCCTGGTCCGGCTCGGGTACGACGCCGGCTACTCGCTGCGGCCCGCGGGGGAGCCGGAACCGGCACCGGCGTGGGACGACGTGCTCGAACGCGACGGAACCACGCTCGTCGTCCGTGAGCCCGTGCTGCTCGACGTGGGTGCGGCGGGCAAGGGGCAGCTCGTGGACCTCGTCGCGGCCGAGCTGCGCGACTGCGGCATCGAGGAGTACGTCGTCGACGCCGGCGGTGACCTGGTGCACCGCGGCGGCGCGGCGTTCCGGGTGGCCCTGCAGCAGCCCGGGGACCCGACGCGGGCGATCGGCGTCGTGGAGCTCGACGGTGCCGCGCTGTGCGGGTCGGCCGTCGACCGCCGGGCGTGGGGCGACGGGCTCCACCACGTCGTCGACGCACGCACGGGGCAGCCGACGCGGGACGTCGTCGCCACCTGGGTCGTCGCCGGCACCGCGATGGTCGCGGACGGCCTGAGCACGGCCCACTTCTTCGCGGACCCCGACCGGCTCGAGGCGGCGTTCGACCACACCTACGTGCGGGTGCACGCGGACGGTCGCGTCCGCTACTCGCTCGGCCTCCCCGGGGAGCTGTTCTCGTGAGCGCCGTCGACGCCGTCCTCGGCCGCGTGACGATGTACCGGCTGGTCACGCTCGCCCTCGGTGGCGTCCTGCTGGCTGCCCTGGTGCTGTCCGTCCTCGGTCCCGTGCAGCAGGACCCCGTCGCCGTCGCCGTCAGCACCGTGGTCGCCGTGGGGGTCAGCGTGCTCGCGGGTCGCGTGTGCGGCGCCCTCTGGCGCACTCGCGTGCACACCGAGTCCGCCGTCATCACGGGTCTGATCCTGGCGCTGCTGTTCTGGCCGGAGACCACGCCGGCCGGGCTCGGCGTCGTCGCCCTGGCGGCCGCCCTCGCCGCGCTGTCCAAGTTCGTCATGGCGGTCCGCGCGAGACACGTCCTCAACCCCGCCGCGGCGGGCGCGCTCGCTGCGGGTCTGCTCGCGCCTGTCTTCGGCGGCTTCGGGGCCACCTGGTGGGTKGCGACGCCCGCCCTGCTGCCCGTCGTCACCGTGGCCGCACTGGTCGTCGTGCTGCGCACCCGTCGGTTCGCGCTCGTGGCCACCTACCTCGCCGTCGCGCTGGCCGTGCTCCTGCCTCGGCTCGTCACCGCCGGCGCCGCCCCGCTCGACGCCCTCCTGACGGCCCTGCAGTCGTACCCGCTCGTCTTCGCGGCCGGGTTCATGCTCACCGAGCCGCTCACGCTGCCGCCGCGCCGCTGGCAGCAGCTGTCGGAGGCCGCTCTGGTCGGCGCGCTCACCGTCGTACCGTTCAGCCTCGGCGTCCTGTACGCGTCACCCGAGCTCGCGCTCGTCGTGGGCAACGTCCTGGCCTTCACGCTGGGCCAGCGCCGAGCCGTCCACCTGCGGGTGCGCGCCCAGCGGATGGTCACGCCGGGCATCCGCGAAGTCGCGTTCGCGTCCGATGCCACGGTGCGGTTCCGGCCCGGGCAGTGGATCGAGCTCCACGTCCCGCACACGAGTGCCGACGCGCGCGGGTCGCGACGCGTGTTCTCGCTGGCCACCCCGCCCGACCACGCCGATGGGGTCGCCGTCGCGTTCCGGGTGACGGAGTCCCTCAGCTCGTTCAAGCAGGCGCTCAGCGCGCTGCCCGAGGGTGGCCTCGTGCGCGCGACCGGCGTCGGCGGCGACTTCGTCCTGCCCAAGGACTCCGCCGTCCCCCTGCTGCTCGTCGCGGGTGGCATCGGCATCACGCCGTTCGTGAGCCAGCTGGCCGACCTCGCGCGGTCGGGTCAGCAGCGGGACGTCGTCGTGGTGCTGCTGCTCGGTCCCGGTGACGAGGCGCCGTACGCCGACGTGCTCGTCGGCTCCGGGGCACGCGTGGTCGTCGTGAGCCCGGAACCCCCGCCCGCGCTGCCGGACGGCTGGGAGTTCGTCACCGGCCCGACGATCGACGGGACGATCCTGGACGCCACGGTGCCCGACGCCGGCCGACGGGTCGCGTACGTCTCCGGGGGACCGGGCATGGTGGACCACTCGCGCCGCGTCCTGCGCCGCTCGGGCGTCCGCCGGATCCGCACGGACGCGTTCAGCGGCTACTGAGCGACCCGGCGATCACCGACGCGACGGACTCGCCCCGCGCCGGTGATCGCCGGGTCGTGCGCGCGTCGTCAGACCGACGCGACGACCAGGGCGACGTTGTGGCCGCCGAATCCGAACGAGTTGTTGATCGCGGCGATGTCACCGTCGCGCAGGGTGCGGGGCTTGTCGCGCACCAGGTCGAGGACGAGCTCGGGGTCGGGGTTGTCGACGTTGATCGTCGGCGGAGCCTGCCGGTCGTGCAGCGCGAGGATGGTGAAGATCGTCTCCAGCGCACCGGCGCCGCCGAGCAGGTGGCCGGTCATCGACTTGGTGGCCGACAGGGCCACGTGGTCGGCCTCGTCGCCCAGCAGGCCACGGATCGAGCGAGCCTCGATGAGGTCACCCACCACCGTCGACGTCGCGTGCGCGTTGACGTGCACCACGTCGAGGCGGGCGATCCCGGACTCCTCGAGCGCGGCGCGCATGGCGCGGATCTGGCCCTCGCCGGACGGCTCGGGGGAGGTCATGTGGTACCCGTCGGCGGAGAGGCCGACACCGGCGATGCGTGCGTACACGCGGGCGCCACGAGCAGCAGCGTGCTGGGCGCTCTCCAGGACGACCACACCGGCGCCGTCGCCCATGACGAAGCCGTCGCGGTCCACGTCGTAGGGGCGCGAGGCCCGCTCCGGGTCCTCGTTGCGCAGCGAGAGCGTGCGCGACGCGGCGAACGCGGCCACGTTCATCGGGTGGATCGACGCCTCGGTGCCGCCGGCGATGACGATGTCGGCACGCCCGCTGCGGATCATCTCGACGCCGTAGCCGATGGCCTCGGCGCCCGAGGCGCAGGCGGACACGACGGCGTGGGCTCCGGCGCGAGCGCCGAACTCGAGCGACACGTAGGCCGTCGGGGAGTTGGGCATGAGCATCGGCACCGTCATGGGCAGCACCCGGCGCGCGTTGCCGCTCGCGAGCAGGCCCTCCCAGGCGTCCAGGATCGTGCGGATGCCACCGATGCCGGAGGACACGACGGAACCCAGCCGGTCACCGTCCACCTCGGGCGAGCCCGCGTGTGCCCAGGCCTCGCGGGCGGCGATGACCGCGTACTGCGCGGACGGGTCCATCTTCTTCATCTCGGGCCGCGTCAGGGCCTCGGAGGGGTCGACCTTGATGGTCGCCGCGAACTCGACGGGGAGGCTGAATCGCTCGACCCAGTCGTTGTCGAAGCGTCGTGCGCCCGACTCACCGTTCAGCGCGGCTGCCCACGTGCTGGGGACGTCACCGCCGAGAGGCGTGGTGGCTCCCAGTCCGGTGACGACGACGTCGGGTACGTGGCTCATCGGTGCTCCAGGTCGGCGGTCGGCTGCAAGAGGGTGGTCGGTCCCGGGC
>NZ_JBFULY010000014.1:0-99138 GCF_054049655.1 Cellulomonas sp. P5_C5
CCTGGAGGGGCTATGCACGTCACCGGCACCACGCCCTACCCGTGGCCGTACGACGGCGACCTGCGCGGGGCCGGCACCGCGCTGCTCGTCGTCCTGCCGATCGGCGTCGAGCCGCCCGAGGCCACCGGGCCGCTCGCCGCCGCGGTGCACGCCGCGGGCGGCACGGTCGTCGTCGTGCGCACCACGGCACCCGCACCCGGCGCCGTGCGTCCGCCCGGCATCCCGTCGGAGGCGGCGGCCGGCGTCGCGGACCTCGACCTGACCGCCGGCGGGGTCGACGGGTTCTACGCCAGCGACCTCGACCTCGTGCTCCGCACCGGCCGGGTCCGGCGCCTGCTGCTCACCGGCGTCGGGCTGGAGACCTGCGTGCACTCCACGATGCGCGACGCCAACGACCGCGGGTACGAGTGCCTGCTCGTGCTCGACGCGTGCGTGCCGATCGACCCCTCCCTGGTGGCGGCGTCGGTGTCGAGCATCGAGATGTCGGGCGGCATCTTCGGGGCCGTCGGCACCAGCGCCGACGTCGTCGCCGCCTTGTCCAGCCTTGCCGAGACCGTTGGAGCCCTCCCATGACCGAGCTGCTGACCTCGACCACCTTCGGCCCTGTCGAGGCGGACCCGTACGCGTGGCCGTACGACGGCACGTTCTCCGCCGCCACGACCGCCGTGCTCAACATCGACTGGCAGCAGGACTTCTGCGGTCCCGGCGGCTACGTCGACGCGATGGGCTACGACCTGGCGCTCACCCGCGCGGGCCTGGCGCCGACGGCGGCCATGCTTGAGGTGGCCCGTGGGCTCGGCTTCCACATCCTGCACACGCGCGAGGGGCACCGGCCCGACCTGTCGGACCTGCCCGCCAACAAGCTGTGGCGCTCGCGGCGGATCGACGCGGGCATCGGGGACCTCGGTCCGTGCGGTCGCATCCTCACGCGCGGCGAGCCCGGTTGGGAGATCGTCCCCGAGGTCGCGCCGCTGCCCGGGGAGCTCGTCATCGACAAGCCCGGCAAGGGCTCGTTCTACGCCACCGACCTGGACCTGATCCTGCGCAGCCGGGGGATCACGCACATCATCCTCACCGGCATCACGACCGACGTCTGCGTGCACACCACCATGCGCGACGCCAACGACCGCGGCTACGAGTGCCTGCTGCTGTCCGACTGCACCGGCGCCACGGACTACGGCAACTACCTGGCGGCGCTGAAGATGGTCACGATGCAGGGCGGCGTCTTCGGCGCGGTCGCGGACTCGGCGGCCCTGCTGGCGTCGCTGGCCGCCCCGCTGAGCGACTGACCAGAAGAGTTCGTCCTGCCCGGTAGGACGAACTCTTCAGGATGACGCCGGACGGCGTCCGGATGATCCTCGTTCGACGGAATCGCCCGTAATGGTTGCTGCAAGTTGCTGCAAGCGGATACGGTCGGCGACACCTGCCCCGCACATCGACGTGCGGGGAGACGAAGGAGTCGCCATGTCGCCCGCCGACGCCCCCGTCCGTCCCCTCTCCCGTGCGCTCGCCGCGCTGACCGCCGTCGCGGTCGCCGGCGTCGGTCTCCTCGCCGCCGTCGGCACCCCCGCTGCTGCCGCGGACCGCACGGTCGCGCTCGTCGGCTCGTTGCAGAGCGAGCTGGGCTGCCCCGACGACTGGCAGCCCGCGTGCGCCGAGACCGAGCTCGCCCCGACCGGCACGGCAGGCGTGTACGCCGCCGACTTCACGGTCCCGGCAGGCAGCTACGAGTACAAGGTCGCCATCGACGACAGCTGGGACGAGGCGTACGGCAAGGACGGCGGCGACGCGAACATCCCGCTCGTCGTCGCCGGCCCGTCGAGCCTGCGGTTCACCTACGACGACACCACGCACCGCATCGCGCTGACCCCGCTGGAGCTGGGCGGGGACTACACGCCGGCCGACGACGCCCTCGTCGCGGACCCGGTGCGGGACCCCGGCGCCGACCAGCAGTTCTACTTCGTCATGACCGACCGGTTCGCCGACGGCGACGACGCGAACGACACCGGTGGGCTCACGGGCGACCGCCTGGTCACGGGCTTCGACCCCACCGACAAGGGCTTCTACGAGGGCGGTGACCTGGCCGGCCTGCACGACAAGCTCGACTACATCGAGGGCCTGGGGACGACGGCGATCTGGCTGACGCCGTCGTTCAAGAACCGGCCGGTGCAGGGCTCGGGCGCCGACGTGTCGGCCGGGTACCACGGCTACTGGATCACGGACTTCACGCAGATCGACCCGCACCTGGGCACCAACGCGGAGCTGGAGGCGCTGATCGCCGACGCCCACGCGCGCGGGATCGACGTCTACTTCGACATCATCACCAACCACACGGCCGACGTCATCGACTACGCCGAGGGCCAGTACGACTACGTCGACAAGGCGACGTCGCCCTACACGGACGCCGCGGGCACGGTGTTCGACCCCGACACGTACGCCGGCACGGACACCTTCCCGGCGACGGACCCCGCGACGAGCTTCCCGTACACGCCGGTGATCGACCCCGAGGACGCCGACGTCAAGGTGCCGGGCTGGCTGAACGACCCGACGCTCTACCACAACCGCGGGAACTCGACCTACAGCGGGGAGTCGACGACGTACGGCGACTTCTCCGGCCTGGACGACCTCATGACCGAGAACCCGGCAGTGGTCGACGGCTTCGTGGACGTCTACAACCAGTGGGTCGACCTGGGCGTCGACGGCTTCCGCATCGACACCGCCAAGCACGTGAACTTCGAGTTCTGGCAGAAGTTCACCACCGACGTCCGTGACCACGCGGCCTCGATCGGCAACGACGACTTCTTCATGTTCGGCGAGGTCTACGACGCCGACCCGGTCAAGCTTGCGCCGTACCTGCGCGACAGCGACATGAACGCGGTCCTCGACTTCACGTTCCAGTCGGCGGCCAGCAACTACGCCAAGGGGTTCTCCTCGGGCGGTCTGGCGGCGCTGTACGCGGGCGACGACCGGTACACCACGCCGACGACGAACGCGCAGGCCCTGCCCACGTTCCTCGGCAACCACGACATGGGCCGCATCGGGTACTTCGTCAAGGACGCGGACAACCGGGAGCAGCGCTCCGAGCTGGCGCACTCGCTCATGTACCTCACGCGCGGACAGCCTGTCGTCTACTACGGCGACGAGCAGGGGTTCGTCGGCACCGGGGGCGACAAGGACGCCCGCCAGTCGCTGTTCGCGACGCAGGTGGACGAGTACGCGAACCAGAACCTGCTCGACGGCACGCTCGCGGGCTCCGTCGACCGGTACGACACCGACTCTGCGCTGTACGACCACATCGCCGAGCTGGCCGCCCTCCGCACCGCCCACCCGGCGCTGCGGACCGGCGCGCAGATCGAGCGGTTCGCCGACGGCGCGGTCTACGCCTTCAGCCGGGTCGACGCGCAGGAGAAGGTCGAGCACCTCGTCGCGACGAACAACGGCACCGCCGCAGCGACCGTCACGATCGACACCCTGACGCCGGGCGCGACGTTCGCGCCGCTGTACGGGACGTCGACGGGCGTGACGGCAGCCGCCGACGGGACCGTGTCGGTGACGATCCCCGCCCTGGGCGCGATCGTGCTCAAGGCCGGCACCACCGTCGGCGCACCGGCCACCGCCGGTGACCTCACCCTGACGGCCCCGACGCCCGGCGCCGGGCTGACCGGCGACGTGGCGGTCAGCGCCGACGTGGCCGACGACGTGTGGAGCCAGACGTCGTTCGCCTACCGCGTGCTCGGCGACGACGACTGGACCCCGCTGGGGACCGCGGAGACGACGTCGCCGCGCGTGTTCCACACGGTCACGGACCTGCCCGACGGCGCGGTGGTCGAGTACCGCGCGGTCACCGTCGACGCTGCCGGCCAGAAGTCGGCCGCCTCGACGTACGGCGGTGTCGGCGGCGCGATCGACGGGGTGGTCGACCCCGGCCCGGACCCGGGCGAGGACCTGTTCATCACCGTGCCCGGCAGCCACAACGCCGAGATGGGCTGCCCGGGCGACTGGCAGCCGGACTGCGCCGCGGCCCAGCTGACCAAGCGCGCCGACGGCATCTACGCCGGCACGTTCACGCTGCCCGTGGGCAGCTACGAGTACAAGGTCGCCGTCGGCGGCTCGTGGGACGAGAACTACGGTGCGGGCGGTGCGCCCGGTGGCGCGAACGTCGCGTACACCGTCGCGACGGCCGGTCCGGTGACGTTCTACTACGACGCGACGACGCACTACTTCACGTCGACGGCGCAGGGCCCGATCCTCACGGTCCCCGGCTCCGCCAACAGCGAGCTGGGCTGCTCCGGCGACTGGATGCCGGACTGCCTGAAGTCCTGGCTGCAGGACCTGGACGGCGACGGGACGTACACGTTCACCGCGCTCGACCTGCCCGAGGGAGCGTACGAGGCGAAGGTCGCGCACAACCTCGGCTGGGCCGAGAACTACGGCGCCGGCGGGGTGCGCGACGGGGCGAACATCCCGTTCTCCGCCCCGGGCGGCAAGCCCGTGACGTTCTCCTACGTGCTGGCCACGCACGTACTGACCATCGAGGTGACGGACCCGCCGCTGCCCGGTACCGGTGAGGAGAGCGCGCACTGGATCGACGCGCGCACGATCGCCTGGCCGGCAGCGTGGGCACCGACCCCGGCGACCAGCACCTTCGCGCTGCACGGCTCGCCGACCGGTGGGCTGTCCGTGGGCGATCTCGGTGACGGCGACCCCGTGGCGCTCACCTACGAGCCCGCCGGTCTGACCGAGGCACAGCTCGACCGGTTCCCGGCGCTCGCGGGGTACCTCGCCCTGCGTGTCCCGGACGGGACGCCGACCGGGGAGCTCCTGCGCGGTGCGCTCCTGGTCACCCAGGCCGCGGCCGACGGCACGTACCAGGCGGCGACCGGGGTGCAGATCCCGGGCGTCCTGGACGACCTGTACGCGGCCAAGGCCGCCAAGCGCACGCTCGGTGCGACGTGGAAGAAGGGCGTCCCGTCGCTCGCCCTCTGGGCGCCGACCGCGCAGAAGGTCGACCTGCTCGTCGGCACCGACCAGCGGGTGGCAGCGAAGCGGCAGCCCGACGGCTCCTGGACGGTGGACGGCAAGAAGTCCTGGGCCGGCGCACAGTACCTCTGGGAGGTCACGGTCTACGCGCCGACGACCGACCAGGTCGAGGTCAACCGGGTCACGGACCCGTACTCGGTGGCGCTCACCCTCAACTCGACGCACTCGGTGCTGGTGGACCTGGCCGACAAGGCCTTCCGCCCGCGTGAGTGGGAGAAGGCGAAGCAGCCGGTGGTGCGGCCCGTCGACCAGACGATCTACGAGCTGCACGTGCGGGACTTCTCGATCAACGACCTCAAGGTCCCTGCGGCGAAGCGCGGCACGTACCTGGCGTTCGCCAGCAACGGCAACGGCCGCGCGCACCTGCGCGACCTCGAGAAGGCGGGCCTGACCACGGTGCACCTGCTGCCGACGTTCGACATCGCCTCCATCCAGGAGGACAAGGCCCTGCAGGAGACGCCGGACTGCGACCTGGCGTCGTACGCGCCGGACTCCGACCAGCAGCAGGCCTGCGTCACGGCGGTCGCCGACGCGGACGGCTTCAACTGGGGCTACGACCCGCTGCACTGGACGACGCCCGAGGGCTCGTACGCGGTGGACGCGAACGGCGGCGCGCGGGTCGCCGAGTTCCGCACGATGGTCGGCGCGCTGCACGCGGACGGCCTGCAGGTGGTGCTCGACCAGGTGTTCAACCACACCACGGCCAGCGGGCAGTCGCCGCAGTCCGTGCTGGACCGCGTGGTGCCCGGCTACTACCAGCGGCTCAACGCGACCGGCAACGTCGAGACCTCGACGTGCTGCCAGAACATCGCCACCGAGCACACCATGGCGCAGAAGGCGATGGTCGACTCGGTGGTGACGTGGGCCCGCGACTACAAGGTCGACGGCTTCCGGTTCGACCTCATGGGCCACCACTCCGTGGAGAACATGGAGGCCATCCGGACCGCCCTCGACAGGCTCACGCCGAAGAAGGACGGCGTGGACGGCAGCAAGGTCTACCTGTACGGCGAGGGCTGGAACTTCGGCGAGGTGGCCGACAACCGGCTGTTCACGCAGGCCACGCAGGGCCAGCTGGGCGGGACGGGGATCGGCACGTTCTCCGACCGGCTGCGCGACTCGGTCCGCGGCGGCGGCCCGTTCGACGAGAACCCGCGCATCCAGGGCTTCGGCTCCGGCGGCGGCACCGACCCGAACGGTGACGCGATCAACGGCTCGGCGGCCGACCAGCTGGCCCGGGCGGCGCACGACGCCGACCTGGTCCGCCTCGGCATGGCGGGCAACCTGCGCGACTTCTCGTTCCTGACCAGCGCGGGCACCGTCCAGACGGGGGAGCAGCTCGACTACAACGGCCAGCCGGCCGGGTACGCCGACTCCCCGGAGGAGGTCATCACCTACGTCGACGCCCACGACAACGAGACGCTGTGGGACGCGCTCACGTACAAGCTGCCCACGGACACCCCGATGGCGGACCGCGTGCGCATGAACACCGTCTCGCTGGCCACGACGGCCCTCGCCCAGACGCCGTCGTTCTGGCACGCGGGCGCCGACCTGCTGCGCAGCAAGTCGCTCGACCGCAACAGCTACAACTCGGGCGACTGGTTCAACCTGCTCGACCTGTCCGGCCAGGACAACGGCTTCGGCCGCGGTCTGCCCCCGGCGGCCGACAACGAGGCCAAGTGGTCGTTCCAGCAGCCGCTGCTGGCCGACCCGGCGCTCAAGCCGACCCCGGCGGACATCGCCACGGCGTCGAAGGCTGCGGACGACCTGCTGCGGCTGCGGTTCTCGACGCCGCTGTTCCGGCTCGGCTCCGCCGACCTGATCGAGCAGAAGGTCGGCTTCCCGGGCTCCGGCCCCGACGCCGACCCCGGCGTGGTCGTCATGACGATCGACGACGAGCCCGGCTGGGACCGTTCGACGATGCGCTGGGCCAAGGACGTGGACAAGAAGCTGGACGGCGTCCTGGTCGTCCTCAACGCGTCCGACGAGGCGACCACGCAGACCGTGTCGGCTCTGGCGGGCCACCGGCTGTCCCTGTCGCCGGTGCAGGCGAAGGGCAGCGACCCCGTGGTCAAGGGCACCACCTGGGACAAGGCCACCGGCACGGTGACCGTCCCGCCGCGGACCGTCGCGGTGCTGGTGGAGCAGGCCGGCTGGGCCCACGGGAGCAGCCACGGCTGGTGGCACTGGTGGGGGAACGGTCGCAGCTGACGCAGGACCCGCAGGGCCCTGTCCCGCACGGGGCCCTGCGACGGACAGCCGAAGGGCCCGCGACCAGTGACTGTCGCGGGCCCTTCGGTGGGTGCCGGGTTGCGGAGACCGCGGCGGGTGGTCGTGCCAGGGGCGTCAGCCCTTGACCGACCCGGACATGAGGCCGCCGATGAAGTACTTCCCGAGCAGGATGTACACCAGCAGCGTGGGCAGCGACGCGAGCAGGGCGCCCGCCATCGAGATGCCGTAGTTGGTGAGCAGGGCACCGTTGGCCAGGTTGTTGAGCGCCAGGGTGACCGGGCCGTTCTGGCTGGAGGAGAAGAACACCGCGAAGAGGAAGTCGTTCCACGCCGAGGTGAACTGCCAGATGAGGACGACCACGAAGCTGGGGATCGAGATCGGCAGGACGACGGACCAGTAGGTCCGCAGCATCCCGGCGCCGTCGACGCGCGCCGCCTCGACCAGCTCGTCGGGGATCGACATGTAGTAGTTGCGGAAGATCAGCGTCGTGATCGGCAGGCCGTAGATGACGTGCAGGATGATCAGCGACGGGATGCCCGACGGGATGCCGGCGCCGAGCATGAGCTGCAGCAGCGGGATCATGACGGCCTGGTAGGGGATGAACATCCCGAACAGGATCAGCGTGAAGACGAGGTCGGCGCCCTTGAAGCGCCACCGCGCCAGCACGAAGCCGTTCATCGAGCCGAGGAACGACGAGATGATCGCGGCCGGGATGACCATCTGGAACGTGCGCCACAGAGACGGCGACAGCGCCTGCCACGCGCCGGTCCAGTTCTCCATGGTCCACACCTGCGGGAGGTTCCACGCACGTGCGGGGGAGGCGTCACCCTGACCCTTGAAGCTGGTCACGATGAGCACGTAGACCGGGATCAGGACGAGCAGCGTGAAGAAGATGAGCAGGGCGTACTTCGCGGTCCTGCCCTTCGAGAACCGGCTGGTCGTCTTGGGCGGCTCGATGGTGAGCGGCGCGCCGAGAGGAGCGGTGAACTCGGCAGGGGTCACGACGGTCATCAGTGCTTCTCCGTCCGGTTGAGGTGCACCAGGTACGGGATGATCAGCACCGCGACGATGACGAGCAGGATCGCGCCGACGGCCGCCGCGTTGGAGTAGTCGAAGCTCGACTTGAAGACGTACATGTCGATGGCAGGCACCTTGGTCTGGTAGTTCGCCGGCTTGGAGATCGACATGATCAGGTCGAACGCCTTGAGCGACATGTGCCCGACGATGATCACCGCGGACAGGGCGACGGGGCTCAGCTGCGGGAAGATCACGTGCCGGTACATCTGCCACGTGGAGGAGCCGTCCATGCGGGCGGCCTCACGCAGCTCCTCGGGGACGCCCCGGAAGCCGGCCAGGAACAGCGCCATGACGTAGCCCGAGAGCTGCCAGACCGCGGGGATCGCGATGGCGGCGATGCCGACGTCGACGTTGTTCCACCAGTTGTTCTGCAGGAACGGCAGGCCGATCATCTGGAACAGCCGGTTCAGGCCGGACGCGTTCTCGCCCTGGTTGGAGTTGAGCAGCCAGCGCCACACGACGCCCGACGCGACGAACGAGACCGCCATCGGGAACAGGTAGATGGAGCGGAAGACGCCCTCGAACCGCACCGGGCGGTCCAGCAGCCAGGCCCAGACGAAGCCGAAGAACATCGTCCCGGCCAGGAAGACGACCGTGTAGATGACGAGGTTCTTCAGTGAGTGCTGGAACTCCTCGGAGCCGAAGAGGTCGACGTAGTTCTGGAGCCACACGAAGCTGACGGGCTCGCGACCGTTCGCCTGTGCGGCGTTGTGGACGTCCTGCATCGAGGTCTTCGCGTTGATCGTGAGGAGTCCGTAGACGAAGACGCCGAGCAGGATCAAGGTCGGCGAGATGAGCAGGAGGGGTGGGCCCCACTTGCGGATCTGTCGGGGCACGAGTGCCTCCTGAGTCGTGACGAGCGAACGGACGGTGCTGCTGCTGTGCGGGTGCGGGACGCGGCCCGTCCCGGTCCTGGGATCACCAGGACCGGGACGGGACCGGTCACGCCGTGAGCCGGATCAGCTCGCGTTGGCCTCGGCGGCCGCGACGAGGTCGGCCTGGAAGCCGGCGAGGTCGCCGCCACCGGTGGTGAACTTGCTGGTGGCGTCCGAGATCGCGTTCGCCCAGGCGGTCGGCGCCGCTGCACCGTGCGCGAGCGAGGACACGATGGTGTCCTGGCCGAACGACGCCATGGCCGACTGCTGGTACTCCGAGAAGTCCTCGGGCTTGGCGTCGTTGCGGGCCGGGATGGAGCCCTTCGCCTTGTTGAACGCGACCTGACCGTCGAGCGACCCGATCGTCTTCAGCCACGCCTTGGCGCCGGCGGGGTGCGGGGCACCCACGGCGAGCGTGAACGAGTCGGCCAGGAAGTCGAAGACGCCGTCGGTGCCGGGGACCGGCATGTAGACGTAGTCGGCCGGAGACTTCTTCCCGGCCTCCTCGAACGCCGCGACGGCCCAGTCGCCCATGACGTTGAACGCGGCGTTGCCGTCGATGACCTGCTGGGTCGCGTCGGGCCAGTCGAGGCCGTCGCGGTCCTCGTTGGTGTAGCTGATGAGCTTCTCGAAGTCGGCGAGCGCGTCGGTGACCTCGGAGCTGGACCAGTCGGTCGACCCGTCCCAGAGTCCGTTGTAGCCGTCGGCGCCCAGGTCGGAGAGCAGGATGGTCTCGAGCAGGTTGACCTGGGTCCACGTGGTCGCCAGCGACAGCGGCGTCCGGCCCGTCTTCTCGCGGACGGTGTCGAGCGCGACGAACCAGTCGTCGAGCGTGTCGTACTTCGCGGCCGGGTCGAGACCCGAGTCCGTGAGGAGCTGGGTGTTGGCCCAGACGACGTTCGCGCGGTGGATGTTCGACGGGATCGAGTAGATCTTGCCGTCGACCGTGAGGCGCTCGACCAGGTCGGCCGGGAACGCGTCGCGCAGACCGAACTCGTCGTAGAGGGCCGAGACGTCCTCGACCTGGCCGGCGTTGATGTAGTCGGTCAGCTCCGCGCCCGCGTGGGCCTGGAACGTGTCCGGCGGGTCGTTGGCCTGCAGACGGGACTGCAGCAGGTCCTTGGCCGCCGAGCCGGCGCCACCGGCGACGGCGCCGTTGACGAACGTGACGTCCGGGTTCTGGACGTCGAAGACGCCCACGAGGGCGTCGAGACCGAGCTTCTCGGACCCGCTGGCCCACCAGGTGAAGACCTCGACCTCTTCGCCGGTGCCGCTCGTTGCGTTGTCGCCGGTGTCGCCGGAGCTGCACGCGGCCAGCGCGAGGCTGGCGACGGCGAGACCTGCGGCCATGGCGGTGAACTTGCGTGCGTTACGCATGTGACTCCTACGCCTTCGTTGCCGTGGATGTGGGTATGGCTGGCCGGGGTGGTTGCCCGCGGCCGGTCGTGCTCGCCCGGCGGTGCGGGAGCGCCTGCCGGACGATCGGTCGGAGGCTCAGCTGTGCGCCTCGGCCGATCCGGGTCACATCTCATAGGGCGAACCCCTTGAAGTCAAGAAATGAACGCAGGAGTAGCCGAATCGTGATCTGACGTTCACCCTTCGGAGACGAGGGCGCGGAACGGGTCCCCACAGAGGCCGCATCCGGGGCATTCCTGACGCATCACCGCAGGTCGCCGCGCTCCCGGGTTCCCGCGCCGAAGCGGCTCGCCGGTCGCGTGCGCGCACCCGGCGCATTCCGCACGGGGTGCGAACTGCGCGTGTGTATCCTTCGCGCGTGGGCAATGACCGGGTCACCCCGGGCTCTCAGACTTCACTGCGTGAAGCCAACCGAGCGCGGATCGTCAGTGCCGTCCAGCAGCGTGGGTCGCTCACGCAGGTCGAGCTGGCCGGCGTCACCGGCCTGTCCCCGGCCACCGTGTCCAACATCGTCAAGGAGCTGACGAGCGCCGGCGTCCTGCACACCGCTCCCACCTCGCGCAGCGGTCGTCGTGCGCAGCAGGTGACGCTCGCCCGCAACCTCGGTCTCGTCGCGGGCATGCACTTCGGCACCCGGTCGCTGCGGGTGGCACTGTCCGACGTGGCGCACCGGATCGTCGCGGAGCAGCGCATGCCCCTGCCGCCCGACCACCGCGCCGACCAGGGACTCGAGCGGGCCGCGCTGCTGCTCACCGAGATGGTCGACTCCGTCGACGCCGTGCTGTCCGAGGTGCTCGCCGTCGGGGTCGGCGTCCCGGCGCCCGTCGACGTCCGGACCGGCCGGCTCTCCTCCCTGGGGATGCTGCGCGGCTGGGACGGTGCTGCGGTCCCGCAGCTGCTCGGCGACCGGCTCGGTCTGCCCGTCTACGTCGACAACGACGCCAACCTCGGCGCGCTCGCCGAGGTCCGGCTCGGTGCGGCCCGCGGCAGGCAGCACGTCGTCTACGTACGCGCGTCGCACGGCGTCGGCGGTGGGCTCGTGCTCGGCGGCGAGGTGTTCCGCGGCCGCGTCGGCGCCGCGGGGGAGATCGGACACACGACGATCGACGACCAAGGCCCCATCTGCCGCTGCGGGAACCGCGGCTGCCTCGAGATGTACGTCGGGGCGCCCGTGCTGCTCGACATGCTGCGCCCGAGCCACGGGAACCTCACGCTCCGTGACGTCATCGCGCGCGCGGCCGCCGGGGACACGGGGTGCCGACGCGTCATCGCCGACGCCGGGCACCACCTCGGCGTGGCCGCGGCAGGCGTCTGCAACCTCTTCGACCCGGAGCTCCTCGTGGTCGGTGGCGAGCTCGCGGACGCGGGGGAGATGCTCCTCGAGCCCCTGCGCGCGGCGCTCACCCAGCGCACGATCCCCAGCACCGCCGGCCCCGTCCCCGTCGTCGGCGCCGAGCTCGGCGCCGCGGCCGAGGTGCGCGGCGCGCTCGCGGTCGCGCTCGACGCCGTGACGATCGCCGGCGCCGGGGCGGTGGTCGTGTGACCCGCGCGCTGCTGATCGTCCTCGCCGCCCTGCTCGCCCTCGGCGGCTGCGCCGAGGCGCCGACGACGGCGGCCCCGTCCGACCAGGTCATCGCGCTGCTCCTCCCGGAGTCGAAGACCGCGCGGTACGAGGCGGTCGACCGCCCCCAGTTCGAGAAGGTCGTGGCCGACCGCTGCCCCGACTGCCGGGTCATCTACGCCAACGCCAACCAGGACGCGGTCGCGCAGCAGCAGCAGGCCGAGTCCGCGCTCACGCAGGGTGCGGGCGTCCTCGTGCTCGACGCCGTCGACGCCGCGGCGGCCGTGAGCATCGTCGGGCAGGCGCACCGACGCGGCGTCCCCGTCATCGCCTACGACCGGTTCATCGAGGACGCCGAGCTCGACTACTACGTCTCGTTCGACAGCCGCCGCATCGGACGCCTGCAGGGCGACGCGCTGGTCCGGGAGCTGGCCGTCGCACGCTCCGGGCCCGACGACCCGCCGCAGGGTGTGCTCATGGTCAACGGGTCGGCCACCGACCCGAACTCCGCGGCGCTCGAGGCCGGGGTCGAGGAGGCGTTCGAGGGCGCCCGGATCGAGATCCTGGCCGCGTACGACACCCCCGACTGGAGCCCTGACAAGGCCCAGGAGTGGGTGACCGGCCAGCTCACGCAGTACTCCGGGCAGGTGGACGCCGTGTACGCCGCCAACGACGGCACCGCCGGCGGGGCGATCTCGGCGATGAAGGCCGCCGGGCTCGACCCGGTCCCCCCGGTCACCGGCCAGGACGCCGAGCTCGCGGCCATCCAGCGGATCGTCACCGGCGACCAGTCGATGACGGTCTACAAGGCGATCAGCGAGCAGGCGCGCACCGCCGCCGAGCTCGCGGTGCGCGTGCTGCGCGGCGAGGTGCCGGTCACCACCGCCCGGGTGCAGGGAGTGCCGTCGTTGCTGCTCAGCCCTGTGCCTGTGACCCTGGACAACGTGCGCCGCGTCATCGTCGACGGCGGCGTCTACACCACCGAGGAGATCTGCGTGGAGCCCTACACCGACGCCTGCGCCGACGCAGGCCTGCTCGACGGGGGGACGTCATGAACGGGCCTGTCCTCGCGCTGCGTGGGGTGTCCAAGAGCTACGGCGCCGCCCGTGCGCTGGTCGACGTGGACCTGCAGGTGAACGCCCACGAGGTGGTCGCGGTCATCGGTGACAACGGGGCCGGCAAGTCCACCCTCGTCGGTGCGCTGACCGGTGCGCTCCTGCCCGACGAGGGCGAGGTGCTCGTCGACGGCAGCCCGGTCACCCTGTCGGACCCGTCGGTCGCGCGCGGCCTCGGGATCGCGGCCGTGTTCCAGGACCTCGCCCTGTGCGCCAACCTCGACGTGGTCGAGAACCTCTACCTCGGGCACGAGGCCCAGCGCGGGCTGCTGCTCGACGAGGTCACCATGGAGAAGCACGCGTGGGAGCTGCTCAACCAGCTCGCCGCCCGGGTGCCCTCGGTCCGGGTGCCCGTCGCCGCACTGTCCGGCGGCCAGCGCCAGGCCGTCGCCATCGCGCGCTCCCTGCTGGGCGAGCCGCGCGTGATCGTCCTCGACGAGCCGACCGCGGCCCTCGGGCTGCGGCAGACGGCCGAGTTCCTCACGCTCGTCGAGCGGCTGCGCGAGCGTGGGCACGGCGTCCTGCTGACCAGCCACTCGCTGGCCGACGTGCAGGCCGTCGCGGACCGCATCGTCGTCCTGCGGCTAGGCCGCACCAACGGGGAGTTCGACGCCGCCAGGACGAGCTACGAAGAGCTGCTCGCCGCGGTGACGGGGATCCAGCGGTGACCGGCGTGGACGCTGCGTCCGGGTTCTCGGCTGCCACCTGGCAGCGGCTGCGCACGGGCGACCTCGGCGTCCTGCCCGTCGCCGTGGTGCTCGTGCTGATCGGGCTCGTGTTCCAGGTGCTGAACCCGCACTTCCTGTCCGCGGACAACCTGGTCAACCTCACCCAGCAGTCCGCCGCGACCGGGGTGATCGCGCTCGGCGTGGTGCTCACGCTGCACGTGGGGCAGATCGACCTGTCCGTCGGGGCCGTGTCCGGGCTGGCCGCCGCCGTCGTCGCTGTCGGCTCCGTCCAGCTGGGCTGGCCGCTGTGGCTCGCGGTCCTGGCCGCGCTCGCGGTCGGCGTGCTCGTCGGGTCGATCTACGCGGCCCTGCACACCCGGCTGGCGGTCCCCAGCTTCGTGTTCACCCTGGCCGGCCTGCTGGTGATCACCGGGCTGCAGATGCGCGTGCTCGGCCCCACCGGGTCCGTGAACCTGCCGTTCGAGTGGTGGCTGGTGCGGTTCTGCCAGACGGCCTTCCTGGCGCCCGCGACGTCCTGGGCGATCGTCGCGCTCGTCGTCGCCGGGTACGCCGCCGGACGGGCGACCGACCGGGTGCGCCGGATCCGGGCGGAGCTGCCGGTCGCGCCCCTGTGGCAGGTGGTCGCGCGGGTCGTCGCGCTCGCGGCCCTGCTCTCCGTGGTCGTCGCCTACCTCGGCACCAACCGGGGCGTCGGTGCGGTCTTCGCGCTGTTCGTCGGGCTCGTCGCGCTCACCGACCTCCTGCTGCGCCGGACGCGCTGGGGCCGGTCCGTCCGGGCCGTCGGCGGCGACGCGGAGGCCGCCCGCAAGGCCGGCGTCCCCGTGCGCCGGGTGTTCGTGTCCGCGTTCGTCGCGTGCTCGACGCTCGCCGCCCTCGGTGGCGTGCTCGCCGTGGGCCGGCTCGCGGCGGCCAACCAGGGCAGCGGCGCCGGGGACACCAACCTCACCGCGATCGCCGCGGCCGTGATCGGCGGGACCAGCCTGTTCGGCGGGCGCGGGTCGGCGTGGTCCGCGCTGGTGGGCATCCTCGTCGTGCAGTCCATCTCGACCGGCCTCACCCTGCTCAACCTCGACCAGTCCGCGCGCCTCGTCGTGACCGGCCTGGTCCTGGCGGTCGCCGTGACGATCGACGCCCTCCAGCGCCGGGCCCGCGAGGCCTGAGCGACGCACGGCCCGGTCGATCTCGACCGGGCCGTGCGTGCTTGTCAGCCGCGCGCGCAGGGGGCGCCGTTGAGCACGAAGCTCGTCGGTGCCGTGTTGGTGCCCGTGTGCGAGCCGTTCAGGCCGAACTGGAACGAGCCACCCGCCGGGATGGAGCTGTTCCACGCCGCGTTCTTCGCCGTGACGAACGACCCGGTCTGGGTGGTGACCGAGCTCCACGCCTGCGTCACGACCTGACCCGACGGCCACGTCCACGTCAGCGTCCACCCGTTGAGCGCCACGTTGGACTTCACGGTGATGTTCCCGGTGAAGCCGGTGTTCCACTGGTTCACGGTGTACGTGACGGTGCAGGCGATCGCGGGCGTCGGGCTGGGCGGCGGTGTGGTCGGCGCCGGCGTGGTGGGTGCCGGGGTCGTGGGAGCCGGGGTCGTGGGAGCCGGGGTGGTGGGAGCCGGGGTGGTCGGCGCGGGGGTGGTCGGTGCCGGGGTGGTCGGGGAGGGGGTCGACGTCGAGTCCAGCCCGAAGAAGTGGATCGCGGCGGCCGCGTCGACGGGCAGGTTGTGGCCGACGTTCTGCAGGGTGATCGCCTCGACGGGCGCCCGGTCGCCGGTGGCGCCGTAGCGCGTCCGGACCTGGCCGCTCGCCGGGGAGTCGGTGGACGCCGGGGTCTCGCTGACGCCCAGCACGTTGGTCCACTGCTTGATGGCCTCGCCGTGGTTCACGTAGCTGAGCGTGGTGTCCTGCGACCCGTGCCACAGCTGCACGCGCGGACGTGCGCCCGTGTAGCCGGGGTACGCGGCCCGCGCGAGGTCACCCCACTGCTGACCCGTCCGCACCAGGCGGCCGCCGGAGCAGTCGCTGTTCCACGGTGCCTGCGAGCCGGTGCCCGGCGGGGGAGAGCTCGTCGAGAAGCAGGTGGCCGGCACGCCCGCGAACGCGGAGCCGGCGGCGAACACGTCGGGGTACGTGGCCAGCAGGACCTGGGTCATCATCGCGCCCGAGGACACGCCCGTGACGAACACCCGGCTGGTGTCGGTCGTGTACCGCTGCTGCACGTACCGGACCATCGAGACGATGCTCGTCGGGTCGCTCGCGCCGCCGTGGAGCAGCGCCTCCGACGAGCTCACGTCGAAGCAGCTCCCGCTCCGGTTGGCCTGCGGGTAGATGACGATGTAGCCGTACCGGGTGGCCAGCTCGTCGAACTGCGCACCGTCGTACATCGCCTGCGCGGTGCCCGTGCAGTAGTGCACGGCGACCAGGACGGCCGGCTTGGCGGGCAGCGAGTCGGGCACGAACAGGCTCATCCCGAGCTGGCCGGGGTTGCTGCCGAAGCTGGAGACGTTGACCAGGGACGCGGCCTGGGCGGCAGGCGCGGTGGTCAGGGCCGCTGCCGCGAGACCGAGCACCCCCAGGGCGAGGGTCGTGGCGGCCGCGATCGTGCGGCGCAGGGACGGCTTCATCGGTGTCCTCCGGGAGGGTGCGTCCGATAGTTTCGAGACATCTATCGGAATCGTCCTTCGGAGCATGCCGAACTGTGTCCGCCCAGGTCAGGGCGCGAAGCGTTTCACCGGGGGCGGCTCAGCGGAACACGATCGTGCGGTGCCCGTCCAGCAGCACCCGGTGCTCCGCGTGCCAGCGCACGGCCCGGGCCAGCGCCCGACGCTCGACGTCCTGACCCAGGGCGACCAGGTCCTCGACGTGCCGGCTGTGGTCGACGCGCTCGACGTCCTGCTCGATGATCGGGCCCTCGTCCAGGTCGCCCGTCACGTAGTGCGCGGTGGCGCCGATGAGCTTGACGCCGCGGTCGTGGGCCTGCGCGTACGGGCGCGCACCCTTGAACGACGGCAGGAACGAGTGGTGGATGTTGATGACCCGGCCGGCGAGCGCGCGACACAGGTCGTCGGACAGGATCTGCATGTAGCGCGCCAGCACGACGAGCTCGACGTCGAGCTCCTCGACCAGCTCCAGCAGCCGCGCCTCGGCCTGCGCCTTGGTCGCCGACGTCACCGGGACGTGGTGGAACGGGATGCCGTAGAACTCCGCCAGCGGCGCCAGCGCGGTGTGGTTGGACACCACGGCGACCAGGTCGATCGGCAGGTTCTCGGACCGCTGCCGGAACGCGAGGTCGTTCAGGCAGTGCGCGGCGGTCGAGCCCATGACGAGCGTCCGGACCGGCCTGCCGGCCACGTCGAGCGACCAGTCCATCCCGAACTGCTGCGCCACCGGGCCGAACGCGGCCTCCAGCTCGGCGCGCGGGGTGGACGCCGTGACCTGCACCCGCATGAAGAACAGCCCCGACAGGGGGTCCCCGAACTGCTGCGACTCGGTGATGTTGCCCCCGTGCTCCGCCAGCAGCCCGGCGACCGCGTGCACGATCCCGGGGCGGTCGGGGCAGGAGAGAGTGAGGACCCAATGCGTGGCGGGTGATGAGTCGGAGGACACGAGGTCCGAGAGTAGTGGTCGCGCGGATCGGCTGACACGATGGGCCGCATGACGCAGCCCGACCTCGACATCCGTTCCGTGACGATCGACGACGCGGGTGAGCTGCTGACGCTGCGCCGAGCCGCGTTCGTCACCGAGGCCCAGCAGTACGGCGACCCGCACATCCCGCCCCTCACGCAGACGCTCGAGGAGCTCCAGGAGGACCTGCAGCGCGACGGCGTCATCACGCTCGGCGGCTGGTACGGGCACCGCCTCGTCGGCTCGATCCGGATGCTCATCGAGGGCCCGAAGGCGACGCTTGGCCGGTTCGCGGTGGCCCCCGACCTGCAGGGCCAGGGGTTCGGCACGCAGCTGCTCATGGCGATCCTGCCGCACCTGCCCGAGGGCATCGAGGAGGTCTGGGTCTTCACCGGCCGCGACTCGGTCCACAACCTGGCGCTCTACGCGAAGCACGGCTACGAGCACCAGCACGACCAGACCGCCGGCGACCTGACCTACGCGTACCTGCGCAAGATCCTGGGGGACACCGAGGGCTGAGCCCGCTCAGGGCCGCAGCTGCCCCCGGAGCACGCCGAGGAACCGGCGTTTCGCGTCGATCAGCCGACGCTCGTGGTCGGACAGGAGCGTCGGCGTGCCGACGGGCTCGTCGACGACGGGCGGCCGGGGCCTGGTCGGCGTGTGCTGCCGCTGCAGCTCGATCTCGTCGGGGTCTCCGCGGCGCGGGAGCCGCACGAGCCGGACGTAGAACTCCAGCTGGTCGGGCGCCGTGTCGATGATCTCGTCGACGTAGAAGTCGACCAGCTCGAGGCGCCCCAGCTCGGCGATCTGTGCCGCGAAGGTGTCGGGCTCGAACGTCCAGACGTGCGCGTCCACGTAGTCGCCGCGGCTGGCCTCGAGCGCCTTCTCGTAGGCCTCCTGCTGCGAGTGGTAGTACATCGCGTCGGACGTCGTGGGCAGCCACCCCGACCAGACCCGGTCGGCGGGTGCCAGGACGGCTCCGCTGAAGTGGTCGTAGACGGCGCGCACCGACGGGACCCGGTCCGCGGACAGGTGCGCCTGCAGGATCTGGCCGACCGTCGTGGGCGTGCGCAGCACGTCGAAGGAGTAGCGCTGGTCCGGCACGGCGAGGATCAGCGGGCTCCAGTCCTCGAGCACCGCCGCGATGTCCGCGAGCCAGCCGATGAGGTCAGGGACGTGCTCGACCACGTGCGACGCGATCACCCAGCGGTAGGGCGCGGCGCCGCGGACGGCGTCCTGCAGGCTCCGGAACGTGCCGTCCGGCGCCTGCAGCCAGAAGTCGAGCTCCGGGATGAGGTCGAGGTCCACCGAGGGGTCGTCCCGGTAGTGCTCCCTAAGCCTGTCGGTCTCCAGGACGTCGACGTACCGGACGTCGCAGAACGACTTGAGCGCGATCGGCGCCGCCAGCGGCCCGATCTCCAGGCCCGGGCCGTCGTGCATGCCTCCGAGCTCGGTGACGATGTGGCGTCGTGCAAGCTGGTCCGGCATGGAGAACCTCTCGCCTCGGACGGATGCGACCAGGTGCTGCTGTGCGGGGGACGTGCTCCGAAGCGGGTCACTGTAGCGACGTCATGTTTCCGGCGATCGACGGGCGGGCGCGCTCTCGTCCGGCCCGCGGGCTTGCTACTCTGGGGCCCGTCGCGACTGGCGCAGCAGGTGGGTCACCACCGGGGAGCGACGCAGCAGCAGACCAACGGGTCGGACGCCTGGGCCCCCGGTCACCACACACGAGTGTGCGGGTGCCGGACGCGCGCGTACACGCTGACTGCCGACAGGAGTGCTTCATGAGCGCCGACCAGATCCCTCTGATGGATCAGAACATCGCCCAGCTGGACCCGGAGATCGCCGCCGTCCTCGACGGTGAGCTCGCCCGCCAGCAGGGCACGCTCGAGATGATCGCGAGCGAGAACTTCGTGCCCCGCGCCGTCCTGCAGGCGCAGGGCTCCGTGCTCACCAACAAGTACGCCGAGGGCTACCCGGGCCGTCGCTACTACGGCGGCTGCGAGCAGGTGGACATCGCGGAGGCCATCGCGATCACCCGCGCCAAGGAGCTGTTCGGCGCCGAGCACGCCAACGTCCAGCCGCACTCGGGCGCCACGGCCAACGCCGCCGTCCTGCACGCCCTGATCAACGCGGGCGACAAGATCCTCGGCCTCGAGCTGGCCCACGGTGGACACCTCACGCACGGCATGAAGATCAACTTCTCGGGCAAGCTCTACCAGGTGGGCGCCTACGGCGTGGACCCGCAGACGTTCCTGGTGGACATGGACGTCGTCCGCGAGAAGGCGCTCGAGCAGCGTCCCGACGTCATCATCGGCGGCTGGTCCGCCTACCCGCGCCAGCTCGACTTCGCGGCCTTCCGGTCCATCGCCGACGAGGTCGGTGCCAAGCTCTGGGTCGACATGGCGCACTTCGCCGGCCTGGTGGCCGCGGACCTGCACCCGAGCCCCGTGCCGCACTCGGACGTCGTGTCCTCCACGGTGCACAAGACGATCGGCGGCCCGCGCTCGGGCTTCATCCTGAGCCGCGAGGAGTACGCCAAGAAGATCGACTCGGCCGTGTTCCCGGGCCAGCAGGGCGGACCGCTCATGCACGTGATCGCCGCCAAGGCCGTCGCGTTCAAGGTGGCCGCCAGCGAGGAGTTCAAGGACCGCCAGCAGCGCACGCTCGACGGCGCCCGTCTGATCGCCGAGCGGCTCTCCGCGCCGGACGTCGCCGCGGCCGGTGTCTCGGTCCTCACGGGCGGCACCGACGTGCACCTGGTCCTGGTGGACCTGCGGCACTCCGACCTGGACGGCCAGCAGGCCGAGGACCTCCTGCACTCGGCCGGCATCACCGTGAACCGCAACGCCGTGCCGTTCGACCCGCGCCCCCCGCGCGTCACGTCCGGCCTGCGCATCGGCACGCCGGCGCTGGCCACGCGTGGCTTCGGCGACGTCGAGTTCACCGAGGTCGCGGACATCATCGCGACGGCGCTGATCAACGGTGCCGCGACGGACGTCGCAGCGCTCAAGGCCCGGGTGCTCAAGCTCACCGACGGCTTCCCGCTGTACTCCGACCTCCAGCAGTACTGATGACGGCCCAGCTCCTCGACGGGACCGCCACCGCGGCCCGGATCAAGGCCGAGCTGACCGAACGGGTCGTGGCGCTCGCAGCCCGGGGCGTCCGCCCCGGGCTGGGCACCCTGCTCGTCGGCGACGACCCCGGTTCGCGCTGGTACGTCGCCGGCAAGCACAAGGACTGCGCCGAGGTGGGCATCGCCTCGATCCGTGAGGACCTGCCGGCCACGGCCACGCAGGACGAGATCGAGGCGGCCGTCCACCGGCTCAACGAGGACCCGGAGTGCACCGGGTTCATCGTGCAGCTGCCGCTGCCGAAGGGCATCGACGCCAACCGGGTGCTCGAGCTGGTCGACCCCGACAAGGACGCCGACGGGCTGCACCCGACCAACCTCGGGCGCCTGGTCCTGCGGGTCAACGAGCCGGTCACCTCGCCGCTGCCGTGCACGCCGCGGGGCATCATCGACCTGCTGCTCCGGCACGACATCGACCTGCGCGGTGCGGACGTCGTGATCGTCGGCCGTGGGGTGACGGTCGGTCGCTCGATCGGGCTGCTGCTCACCCGACGCGAGATCAACGCGACCGTGACGCTCACGCACACGGGCACCGAGGACCTCGCGGAGCACACCCGCAACGCCGACGTCGTGATCGCGGCCGCGGGCGTGCCCGGGATCATCACCGCGGACATCATCAAGCCGGGCGCCGTCGTCGTCGACGTGGGCGTGTCCCGGTCGACGGACCCGGAGACCGGCAAGAGCCGCGTCGTCGGTGACGTGGACCCCGGCGTGCGCGAGGTCGCCTCGTGGGTGTCGCCCAACCCGGGCGGCGTCGGGCCGATGACCCGCGCGATGCTGCTGAGCAACGTGGTGGACACCGCAGAACGTCTCCTGGGCTGAGAACCTCCCCGACCGGGGCCAGGCTGTCCTAGTGACGGCCGGCCCCGGTCGTCGGAGAGGAGCTCGTCATGGGCATCGTCCGCCCGCACCTGTGGTTCGACGACCAGGCCGCGTCGGCCGCGCATTTCTACGCCTCGGTGATCCCGAACACCGTCGTCCACTCGGTCGTGACGGCACCACCGGGCACGCCGGGAGTCGCCGAGGGGGCCGAGTTCATCGTCGAGCTCACGATCGACGGCATGCGCGCGACGTTTCTCAACGCCGGCCCCGTGTTCACGCTCGACGAGGCGTTCTCGTTCGTCCTGGACTGCGCCGACCAGGCGGAGGTCGACCACTACTGGGAGGTCCTGACCGCCGACGGCGGCCGCCCGAGCCAGTGCGGCTGGCTCGTCGACAGGTTCGGCGTCTCCTGGCAGGTGGTCCCGGTGCAGCTGGACGAGGTGATGTCGCGACCCGACGCCGACGGGGTCGCCCGTGCCATGGCCGCGATGCTGACGATGGGCAAGCTCGACATCGCCGCGCTCGAGGCGGCGTACGCGGGGGAGTGACCGACCTGTCGGCGGGATCGGGTTGGATGGTCCGGTGCTGACCATCGCGAGCGTGAACGTCAACGGGATCCGGGCCGCCTACAAGCGGGGGATGGGGACCTGGCTGGAGGCCCGGAAGCCGGACGTCATCCTGCTGCAGGAGGTCCGCGCGTCGGACGAGATCCTGGCGGACCACCTGCCGGCGGGGGAGTGGCACCTCGCGCACGAGGCGAGCGAGACCAAGGGGCGGGCGGGCGTCGCCATCGCTAGCAGGTTGCCGATGACCGCGGTGCGGATCGGTCTGAAGACCGGCGTGACGGGTGACTCCGGGCGCTGGGTCGAGGCGGATCTGGAGCTTCCCGCGCACGAGGGTGCGCCCGCGCGGAGCATCACCGCCGTGTCCACCTACCTGCACTCCGGCACCGTCGGGACGCCGTCGATGGACGAGAAGTACGCGTTCCTCGACCACGTGACGGGCCGGTTGGCGGACATCGCCGAGCAGGGCGGCTACGCGGTCGTCGCCGGGGACGTGAACATCGCCCACCGCGAGGCGGACATCCGGAACTGGAAGGGCAACCTCAAGTCCGCCGGGTTCCTCCCGCGCGAGCGGGCCTACCTGGACCGCTGGTTCGACGACCTGGGCTGGCACGACCTGGGCCGCGAGCTGGGCGGCGAGGGACCGGGGCCGTTCACGTGGTGGTCGTGGCGCGGGAAGGCGTTCGACAACGACGCCGGCTGGCGCATCGACTACCAGCTGGCCACGCCGGACCTCGCCGACGCTGCCGTGAGCGCGACCGTGGACCGGGCGGCCACGTACGCGGAGCGGTTCTCCGACCACGCCCCCGTGGTCGTCGAGTACGACCTCTGACCGGAGCGGTTGCCTCGCTCCACCCGGATGACGCGCGGTCACCACGCGCCTCGTTACGGTGGTCGGATGACTCCGGCCCACGCCCCGTGGAGCGGGCCGCCGTGGGGGCGCGGTCGGTGGGGCTGGGTGGCCGTGCCCGCCACGTTCCTCGCGCTCGTCACCGTCCTCGGAGCCGCCGGGGCGGGCTGGTGGCACCCGCAGGCACGCACGTTCGACGCGCTCGCGGTGCTCCTGCTGCTGCTCGCGCCCGCCGCGATCGTGCTGGCGGTGCGGGGCGGGCGCGCTGCCGTCGTGGGGACGGTGCTCGCAGTCGTCGGGCCCACCACGTTCGTCGCCCTCGGGTACGAGCCGGGGCCGGCGTTCGTGCCGCTCGGGTTCGTCGTCGTCGCGCTCGGCGTCACCCGGCAGCGCGTCCTCTCCCTGGCCGCGGGGACCGCAGGCGCGATCGCGGTGGCGCTCCTCTCGGTCGGTCCCGGCACCCCGACGCTCGTGTACGCGACGGTCACCGTCGCCGGCCTCGCCGTCGCGATGCTGCTGGGCGAGGGAGCGCGAGGGCGGGCGGAGCGCATGCAGGCGCTGCGGGCTGCGCGGGTGTCCCGCCAGGAGTCGGCGGTCGCCGCCGAGCGCCTGCGCATCGCGCGGGAGCTGCACGACGTGCTCGCGCACTCGCTGTCCGGCATCACGGTCCAGGCGGGCGTCGGGCTGCACCTCATGGACCGCGAGCCCGAGGCGGCCCGGCGCGCGCTGACGGAGATCCGGGAGGCGAGCCGCGACGCCCTCGACGAGGTCCGCGAGGTGCTCGGCGTGCTGCGGGCGGACGGCGAGGTGCCGCGGGAACCCGCCGGTGCGCCCGGTCCGCGCGGCGTGACCGAGCTCCTGGTCCGGGCCCGCGCCGACGGGCTCACCCTCGACGACGACGGGGTCGCCGAGGCGGCCGCACGTGTTCCCGAGCCGCTGACCGGCATCGTCCACCGCACGCTGCAGGAGGCGCTCACCAACGTGCGCCGGCACGCGCCGGGTGCATCGGTGCAGGTCAGGCTCGTGGTGGACGACGGGGTCGTGCTCGAGGTGGTCGACGACGGCCCGGGCGCCGACGACGTCGTGGACGGCTACGGCCTGCGCGGGATGCGCGAGCGCGCCCACGCCGCCGGCGGGACGCTCGTCGCCGGTCCCGGTCCGACGGGGTTCCGGGTCCGGCTCGAGCTCCCCGGAGGCGGCCGGTGATCCGCGTCCTGCTCGCCGACGACCAGGCGCTGGTGCGCGGCGGCTTCCGCGCGCTGCTGGACGCCGAGCCCGACCTGACCGTCGTCGGGGAGGCGTCGACGGGCGACGAGGCCGTACGGCTCGCCCTCGACCTGCTGCCCGACGTCGTGCTGATGGACATCCGGATGCCGGGGACCGACGGGCTGGCCGCGACCCGCCAGATCGTCGCCGAGCCGCGGGCCGCCGGCGTGCGCGTGGTGGTCGTGACCACGTTCGAGCTGGACGAGTACGTCACCGAGGCGATCCGCGGGGGAGCGTCCGGGTTCCTGGTCAAGGACACCGAGCCCGCGGACCTCCTGCGTGCCGTGCGCGTCGTCGCGGCCGGTGACGCGCTGCTCTCGCCGACCGTCACCCGGCGGCTGCTGGCCACCGTCGCCCGCGCGACGCGCGAGGTCGCCGAGGCACCGGCGCTCGCGGACCTCACGCCACGGGAGCGCGAGGTGCTGGTGCTCGTGGCGGAGGGCCTGTCGAACGACGAGATCGGCGAGCGCCTGTTCCTCAGCCCGCTGACCGTCAAGACCCACGTGCTGCGCGCGGCGACCAAGCTCGGTGCGCGCGACCGTGCGCAGATGGTGGTTGTCGCCTACGAGTCCGGCGTGGTGCGACCCGGCTGGGCCGGCTGACTCCCCACGGAGCACGTCGGACGCTCCCCACGGACGACGACGCGGGCGCCCGCTGCGGGCGACGGTGGTGGTCCGGTCGATCGCCGACCGGCTCGCGACCGAAGGACGACCATGCTCACCACCCTCGTGTCCCACCCCGTCGGCTACGGCTGGGGCTGGGGTCCCGGCCCCTGGTTCCTGCTCGTGCCGCTGTTCTGGTTCGGGCTCATCGCGCTGTTCTTCGCGATCGGGAGTCGCCGTCGGCGCCGCTCCTGGGGCGGCTGGGACGGCCCTCGCGACGGCGGCAGCGCGCGCACCGTGCTCGCGGAGCGCTACGCACGCGGCGAGATCGACGAGACCGAGTACCGGGCGCGACTCGAGGTGCTGCTCGCCTCCGACGCGCCGCGGGGCTGATCAACCGGCGGGTGCCGGCTCGTCGGCCACCGGGGCGCCCGGGAGGTCGCGCATCCCGATCAGGGGCGACAGGACCACGGGGAGCGCGGCGAGCGCCATGACGCCGACGGACACCCAGAGCGTGGGGAGGACGCCGAGGTGGGTGCCCAGCCAGCCGCCGAGCAGCCCGCCGATCGGCATCGAGCCCCACACGATGAACCGCACGGAGGCGTTCATGCGGCCGAGCAGCGGGGGAGGGCACACGCGCTGCCGGAAGCTCACCTGGGCGACGTTGTAGACGGTGACGCCGAAGCCGAACGTCGCACCTCCGACGATGAGCAGGGGCACCACCGGCATGACACCGGTCGACGCCAGCGGGGTCAGGGCAGCTGCCGGCGCCGACAGGAGGGCGGAGACGGGGATGATCCGGCCCTCGCCCACCCACCGGGCGAGCCGGCCCGCCACCACGGCGCCGAGCAGGCCGCCGATCGCCGACGCCGACAGGATCGCGCCGTACGCCGCCGTGCCCAGGTCGAGGGTCCGCAGCACGTAGATGACGAGCACGGCGGCGGCGATGGCGCTGGCGAAGTTGGCCAGCGACGTGCACGCGACGATCCGCCGGAGGTACGGCTCGTGGACGACGAACCGCAGGCCCTCGGCGATCTCCACCCGCAGCGGGCGTCGCGTGTCCGGGTGCGGCGGCGTCTCCTGCTGCCGGATCCGACCGACGGCGACGGCCGAGATCAGGTAGGTGACCACGGTGACCGCGATGAGGGCCGGCGCCGCGATGACCCGCAGCAGCAGACCACCGAGCGCGGGTCCGACGACCTGGGCGACGGATGCGGTCGCCTGCAGCTTGGAGTTGCCCTCGACCAGGTGGTCGAGTCCCACCAGGCCGGGGATGTAGCTCTGGTGCGACACGTCGAAGAACACGGTGGCGACGCTGATCACCAGCGCGGCGACGATCAGCAGCGGGACCGTGGCGTGGCCGGTCGCCGCGGTGACCACGACGGTGGCCAGCACGGCTGCGCGGACCAGGTCCGCGACGATCAGCACGCGACGCTTGCGCATGCGGTCCACCCAGGCGCCCGCGGGGAGGCCGATGAGCAGGAACGCGGCGTACTCGGCGGCGTTGAGGACGCCCATCTCCCACTCGGTCGCGGCGAGCTGCTGGACCGCGAAGATCGGCAGCACCAGGGCCGTCAGCTGAGCGCCCAGCTGGCCGAGGGCGTCGCCCGTCCAGAGCCGGCGGAAGTCCGGGTGGTGGATCAGCGACCGGCCGGTCGTCGTGGGGGTGCTCACGCGGCCCAGCATCGGCAACCGATTGGGAAATGTCAATCACTGTGCGAGGATCGACGCATGACCGCGCCTGCCCCCCGTGACACGGCCGACATCGACGCCGACGCGCGCGCCCTCGCGAGCACCGTCCGCATCCGCATCCTGCGGCTCTGCCTCGACGACGCGCTCACCAACCGCGAGATTGCCGAGCGCCTGGGCCGCAACCCGGCGACCGTCCTGCACCACGTCCGCACGCTCGTCGACCGCGGCTTCCTCGTCGCGCAGGCCGCCCGGCGGGGGACGCGCGGGTCACGCGAGGTGCCGTACCGCGCCACCGGCAAGTCGTGGCGCACCCCGGGCGGGCCCGGCATGAGCCGCATCCTCATCGACACGTTCCTCGAGGAGGTCGCCCTGGTCGACCCCCAGGACGTCGTGGCCACCCGGCTCGGGCTGCGCCTCGACGCGGCCGGGTTCGAGGAGCTCGCCACCCGCATCGGCGCGGTGCTCGCCGACTTCGCGGACCGGCCGTCGACGCCGGACGGCACGCCGTACTCCGTGTTCTGGGCCCTGCACGAGGACGTGACGCGTCAGACGCCGCCGCGCAGCGCCGCGATGGGCTCGATCGATGCCGCCTTGAGCGACGGGTAGAGCCCCGCGAGCAGACCGATCAGCCCGCCCGAGAGGGCTGCCACGCCGACCATCCGCAGGTCCAGGATGGGCGTCCACTCCTGCGCGGCGCTGACCCCGACGACCACGGCGACGCCCAGCGCGGCCCCGAGCATCCCGCCGAGCAGGCCGACCACGACGGACTCGACCATGAACTGCGCGCCGATGTCCCGCCGCGTCGCGCCGAGAGCCCGCCGCAGGCCGATCTCGCCGACGCGCTCCAGCACCGACAGCAGCGTCACGTTCGCGATCCCGACCCCGCCGATCAGCAGCGCCACCCCGCCGAGCGCCAGGAAGATCGTGTTCACGTCCGCCTGCACGCTCTGCCGGACGGTCGAGGTGGCCGGCGGGGTCTGCACGTCGATGGTCTCCGGGGCGTTGGGGGCCAGGGCCGTCGGCAGCTGGCTGCCCACCACCGGTCCGGCGCCGACCGCCAGGTGCAGGTGCAGCTCGTCCGGTGCCACCAGCCCGAAGTCCGCACGGGCGGTCCCCTCGGGCATGAGGACCGCGGACAGCACGTCCGACCGCCGCTTCACGTCGTCGACGATGCCGATGACCTGGTACGCGCGGTCGCCGATGAAGATCGACGGCTGCCGGTCGACGCGGACCACGCCGAGGCGCTCGGCGGCGTCGACCCCGAGCACCACGACCCGGTCGGCGCGGGCGTCGTGGCCCGCGTCGAAGTAGCGACCCTGCACGATGCGCCCGCCGACCGCGTCGAGCGCACCCGGCGAGGTCGCGACGACGTCCGGCGCGACCGTGCGGGCCGCCGACGGGTCGTGCACGGGGACGGCCGTGATCTCCGCGCCGTCGACCTCCACCGTCGAGAACGTGCCGGCGGCCTCGACGCCCGCGAGCCGCTCGGCGCGGGCGGACGCGTCCCACGGCAGCGACCCGAGCGCGCGCTGCGAGCCGTCCCAGCCGTTGCTGGTCTCCGGCTTGGCCACCGCCTGCGTGGCGGCAACCGCGTCGAACTGCTTGTTGATCTGCCCCGACGCGGTCTGTGCCAGCCCGACCGTCACCACCACCGAGGCGATGCCGAGCACGGTGCCCAGGATGGTGAGCAGGAGCCGCCCGGGGCGTGCACCGATCCCCGCGGCGGCCTCCGCGAGGAGGTCGCGCAGCCCGAACCGGTCGGAGCGCGCCACGCGCTCGGTCACCGCGGTCACGGGATCTCCCGCAGGTACCCGTCGGCGATCCGGACCCGGCGCTGGGCGCGCGCCGACACCTCGTCGTCGTGCGTGATGACCAGCAGCGTCAGCCCGCCCGCGTGCAGCTCGTCGAACAGGTTCAGCACGCTCTCCGAGCTCTCGGAGTCGAGGTTGCCCGTGGGCTCGTCGGCCAGCAGCACACGGGGCTGCGCGACGACCGCGCGCGCGACGGCCGTCCGCTGGCGCTCGCCGCCCGAGAGCACCGTCGGGACGAAGTCGATGCGGTGGCTCAGGCCGACGCGGTCCAGCGCGGCCAGCGCGCGCTCGCGCCGCTCCGCCCGAGGGACGCCGCTGTAGAGCGTGGCGAGCAGGACGTTCTCCAGCACGGTCCGGTGCGGCATCAGGTGGAACGCCTGGAAGACGAAGCCGATGTGGCCCGCACGCAGGGCGGCCCGCTCCCGCTCCCCGGCGTTGGCCGTCGGGATGCCGTCGAGCAGATACTCGCCCTCCGTGGGCTTGTCCAGGAGCCCGAGCAGGTTCAGCAGCGTGGACTTCCCCGAGCCGGAGGGTCCGACGACGGACAGGTAGTCGCCGGACCCCACCGCCAGGTCGGCCGGGTGCAGCGCGTGCACCGGCGGGTCGCCCGGGAACTGCCGGCCGGCCCCCCGCAGCTCGAGCACGGGCGGGACGGGCTCGATGCTCTCGGTGGCGTCGAGCAGGTCGAGGACGGTCACTCGTCCGCCTCGGGGTCGGCCGTCTCTTTGTCCTTCTTCTCTGCCACACCGACGACCACCAGGTCGCCCGCGACGAGCGGCGACTCGGAACCTGCGATCTCGACGTACCCGTCGGCGGCGAGGCCCGTGGTGACCGTCACCAGCGAGCTGGACTCCCCACCGCTGCCGGCCAGCTCGACCCGCGACTCGCCACCCGGGCCGGCGGTCAGCGCGGCGAGCGGCACGGCGAGCACCTCACCCTCGGTGGAGCTGACCGGCACCCGCACGCGGACGTTGGTGTTCTGCAGCGCGAGGACCTGCTCCGGCGTCAGGGCGCCCAGCGTGAAGATGACGGTCCGGCGGTCACCCTTCGGCTCCTTCGGCTCCGTCGGTTCCTTGGGCTCCTCGCCCTCGGTCTGCCCGTCGGGCGTCTCGGGCGTCGCGGCCGGGTCCTTGACCTCGGCGACGGTGACGGCCAGCTCCTGGTCGTCGAGCGTGATCGACCCGACCGTGCCGACGGTGAGCAGCTCGCTGTCCGCGCGGGTCGCGCTCCCGGTGATCTGGATGGTGGCCCCGGACACGCTCATGAACTCGCCGGTGATGGTCCCGCCGCGGGTCGCCTTGACGACGTCGACGCGACGGGGGAGCGACGGGACGAACACGATCTCGCTGGCCGGGAGCGGGGTCAGCGTCGCTGCCTGCGCCTCGGTCTGGTCCTCCCGGGCCGCGGCCAGCTGCGACTGCGCCGACGCGACGGCGGCGCGCTGGGCGCCCGTGTCCGCCGGGTTGCCCGCCTCGGCCCGGGCCGCCTGCGCCTGGGCGAGGGCGCCCTGCGCCTCGACCACGGCGATCGGGTTGCACGGAGCCTCCTCGGTGGGCGCCGCGCACTGCGCCTGCTCCTGGGCGAGCGTCGCCTCGGCGACCGAGACCGCCGTGTCCAGGCCGATGATGACCGACTGCAACGGGCCGACCGCCGCGCTCGCCAGCTCCTGCTGGGCGGCGCTGAGGGCGTCCTGCGCAGCCCGGACGCCGTCGCGTGCTGCGGTGGCGGCGTCCTGGAGCTCCTCGCCGGCCGACGGCGGCTCGTACCCGACCCTCTGGTACAGCGTCCGCACGCCCGCGGCGGTGGCCGCGTCGTACGCGTCGCTCTCCGCGTTGCCCGCGTCGATGCCGAGGGCGACGAGCGCGGCCTTGAGCTGCCGCACGTCCGGCCCGGAGACCCCCGCCCGCAGCGACCGGTAGGTCGGCAGGTCGCCCGGCAGCACGATGACCGGGCGGCCCACGATCTCCAGCGCCACCGACGCCGCACCGATCTCGGCACCGACCGCGGGCACCTGGCCCGTGACGACGGCCGGGCCGCCCAGGTCGCCGGTCTCGACCCGCAGGGCGACCGGGTCGTCGTACCCGATGTCGCCCCGGATGACGAGCTCGTTCGCGATGACCCGGCTCTCCACCGGGACCGTGATCGGCCCGGCCGTCGGGGGTGCGGCATCGGCGGCCGCCTTGCCCGGCGACACGATCAGCCGGCTCAGGAGGACGCCTGCGGCGAGGCAGACGACGGCGACGACCGCCATCACGACGATCGTTCGCCGCCCTCCGGTGACCTGCGTGCTCATTGCTCTCCTCGTGGGACCTCGGACGGACCGGCGGGCGCGGGCGTCACTCGGACGCCTGTGCCGCCTTCTCGACCATCGCGTCGAGCTCGTCCTTGTGTGCGTCGATGAACTCCTGCTCGATGGCGAACTGCGCCTCGAGCGCTGCGCGCCCGGCCCCGGTGCTGTCCTGGCAGGTGCGGTCGGCGACGGCCGTGGCGATCTCCTGCTCACGGATCTCCGCGAGGGCGGCCGCGTCCTGGGTGCCGGTCTCCTCGTCGTAGGGGATCTCGTTGGTCAGCTCGTAGATGCTGTCCTGCGCCTCCTGCGGGTTGGCGAAGTCGTAGCCCTCGTCCGCCATGCAGTCGGCCCACTTCGCGTACGCCTGCGTCGTGCGCTCGTCCGTCTGCGTGTCCTGCCAGAGCTCGTTCATCGCCTCGGTCAGGTCCTTGAACTCCGGGTCGTCCCAGACCTGGCCGGCCTCGTAGACCTCGTGCTGGGCCTTGCCCTGGCAGCCGGCGGTGGTCCAGTCGTACTCCTCGGCCTCGGCCTCGGCGATCTCCTCGTCGGTCGGCTCGTCCGACATCGTCGGCGCACCGTAGAGGGCCTCGTAGAACGCCTGCTGCTCGGTCTCGCTCATGGTGGCGACGTAGTCGGCGTTCGGGTCCACCCACTCCTCGTCGGCGCCCTGGTTCATCGGCATGTCCTCCGACGTCGTCGCGCCGTACCCGTACTGCTCGGCGAACTCGAGCGAGTCCCACGCGGGCATGCCGTCGTCGGCGGACTCGTCGAAGCTCCTGCTCATGCCCGACGTGTCCTGCGGCGTGTACTCGAAGCCCTCGTCCTGCATGCAGGCGGCCACGATCTCCTCGGAGCGGGCCATCTGCTCGTCCATCTCCGCCTGGTCCTGGGACCCGCCCAGCTTCTCCCAGTACGCCGACAGCGGGCTGTCCTCGTAGGTCAGCGTCGCGTCGTCCGACGGGCCGCCGCCGGAGGAGCAGCCGGTGAGCAGTGCCAGGGCGACCGCTCCCATGGTGATCGCGGTGGTGGTCGTGGTTCTCATCGTGGCGGGCCCTTTCGGCGCGGGGGAGTCACAGTCGCTCTCACTGGTGTCGCCCAGGACGATATCGGCCGAGATCGGGACAAAGATCCTCCCGCAGGGTGATCTCTGGCCTCCGCCGGGGTGACGCCGGACGCCCGCCCTCCGCGGGCGCCCGGCGACGTCGTCACGAGCTCGTCGTGCAGGTCTCGAGGCTAGGCACTCGGTTCCCGCGGAACATCCACCGCAGGGTGCACAACCTTTTCGCGGTGTCATACGTCAGTACCTGATGGCATCGATGACCTTGACCCGGACGGCGAACGTGGCGGGGATCAGCCCGGCCAGGGCACCGACCGCCACCGCGGCCGTCATCCCCACGAGCGCGGCGCTGAACGGGAACGGGGGCATGTCCTGGATCCCGCCGCCGAACACGCGCTCGACGGGGATGTTCTTGATGATCGCGACGGCCAGCACGACCCCGACGAGGCCGGCCACCACGGTCGCGACCACCGACTCGAGCAGCACCCCGAAGAACACCCGGCCGGAGGTCGCGCCGAACGACCGCCGGATGCCGATCTCCCGGATCCGGTAGCGCACGGTCACCAGGGCGATGTTGACCAGGCCGAGCCCGCCGAGCAGGAGCGCGAAGCCGCCGACGCCGATGCCGACCCACTTGGTGGCGCGGTCGAGCCCGCCGCTGTCGTACTGGTTGTCCATCACGTCCACCTGCCAGCCGGGGGCCGTCGCCTGGAGGTCGCGCGCGATGGTGTCGCCGATCGCCTCCGACCGGTCGGGCGGGACCCAGAGCAGGATCGCGGGCATCTGCGCCTGCATCGGGCTCGCGACGCCCGGCCCCGAGCCGCCCGACTGCACCCCGGAGCCGTCCGCGCCGATCCAGCGGTGCAGCTGCTCGTACAGGACGTACGCCATCGGCTCGGCGCCGGGCCAGTCGTCGTGCAGGACGCCCACGACGGTCGCGGTGACAGGCGCCCGGTCGCCCAGCTCGACGGTCGGGTGCGACGACAGGTCCGCGAGGCCGTAGGCCTGCAGGAAGGCCTCGTTGACGACGAGCGTCGGCGCCAGCGCCTGCTCGTCGGTCTCGGTGAACCAGCGACCCTGCTCGGGCACGACGCGGTTGATGACGCCCAGGTCCGCGTCGACCGCCCGCACCTGGGTGAGGCGGGTCCCGTCGGGGAACCGCATCCTGGCCTGGGTCCACTCGTCGCGGCTGGCGTAGGTGATGTCGTAGCGCTCGAGCACCTGCTCGAACGCGTCGTCCCACCCGGCGGGCGTCACCGCGTCCGCGTCCCGTGGCCACGCGTTGACGGTGAGCGTGACGCTGCGGCCGGACTGGCGCTCGCTCTGCTCCTTGAACGACTGGTTGAGCATGGACACGAGGGCGGTCACCCCGGTGATCGCCGTGACGGCGCAGGCCACCCCGATGAGTGCGAGCAGGACGCGGAGCTTGTGGATCCGCAGCTCGCCCCAGGCCTCGACGATCGCGCCGACGACGCCGGTCATGCGTTGACCTCCGCGTCGGGCAGGCGGCGCTCGGTGTGCGACGACCGGTCGGCGACGAGCGGTACGTCGCCCACCCACTCGGACGTCGTGTCGAGGCTGATCGGCAGGAGGATCCCGTCGGCGAGCCGGTACTGGCGCTCGGCGCGGGCGGCGACCGCGAGGTCGTGGGTGATCGTCACCAGGGCCGCGCCCGTCTGCGACGCGATCTCGTCGAGCAGGTCCATGACCTCCCGGCCGGTCTCGACGTCGAGGGCGCCGGTGGGCTCGTCGGCCAGGATCACACGGGGGCCGCGCACGAGCGCACGGGCGATCGCGACGCGCTGCTGCTCACCGCCCGACAGCTTGTCGGGCATGGTGTCCACCCGGTCGCCGAGGCCGACGCGCTCGAGCATCTCGGCGGCCAGGCGCGTGCGGGACCAGAACTGCCGGCCCCGGGCGTAGAGCAGGGGCGCGGACACGTTCTCCAGGGCCGTGCGGCCGGGCAGCAGGTTGAACTGCTGGAACACGAACCCGAAGTCGCGTCCCCGGCGCCGGGTCCGCGTGCCGTTCGAGAGCTTCCCGATGGGCACGCCCTCCAGCAGGTACTGGCCGGACGTCGGTGCGTCGAGCAGGCCGAGGATGTTGAGCAGCGTCGACTTGCCGGTCCCGGACCGGCCGACGACCGCGACGTGCTCGCCGGCGTCGACCGCGACGGTCACGCCCCGCAGGATGTGCAGCAGCCGGTCGTCGGGCAGCCGGACCGACCGGGTGACGTCGGTGAGCTCGAGGAGGCTCATCCGCCGCAGACCATCGGGTCGTAGTCGACGCTGCAGTCGACCTCCTTGCCCGAGCCGCCCGGCACCGGGATGAACTCGAGGATGGTGTCGCCGGCCGCCAGGCCCTCGGTGACCTGCACGTTCTTCCCGTCGGTCAGCCCCAGGACCACGGCGCGCTTCTCGTTCGTGCCGTCGGCGGCGACCACCCAGACGTTCCCCGCCTGGACCGTGCCCTGCACCGCGGTGATCGGCACGACCACGGCGTCCGCCGCGGTGCCGTTGGTGACCTCGATCGTCGCGCCCAGGCCCGGGAACGCCGTGACGCCCGCGGGGATCGCGCAGGTGACGGTGCCCGACGAGCTCGGGGTGCCGTCGGCGACCTGCTGGGTCCCGGTCGTCGGTGCCGCGCCCACCCGCAGGCCGGTGCACTCGAACGGCGCCGGCCCGCCCGTGAGCGTCACGGCGGCCTGCGTGGGTGCGCCCACCAGGCGGTACTGCTGGTCGGGGGTGAGGGTGCCGGTGACCGACAGCGTGCCGGGGGCGACCTTGCCGACCTCGTCGCCGACGGAGACCACCTGGTCCTTGAGCGTGGGCAGCGTCAGCGTGCCGGCGACGGGCGCGGTGACCGTCTCGATCGCGACCTTGGGTCGGCGCTCGGTGGTGGTCTGCTCACCGGTCTCCGGGTCCGTCCTCACGATCGGGTCCTGCGGGGTCTCCTGCCGGATCTCCAGGATCGGGGTCCCCGCGTCGACCGCGGCACCGTCGACGGCCAGCAGCTTGGACACCGTGCCGGCCAGCGTGGCGCGGACGACGACGGCGGCGTCCGCGGTCACCGACGCCTGGACCGTGACCGCGTTGGTCACGGTCGCCGTGGACACCTCGACCGTGGGCTCGACGACGGCGCCGGTGGGCTGCAGCGAGGTGCCGACGGTGCTGACGTCGGCTCCAGCGAACGCGATCTTGACCAGGGCGGCGGCGATGACCGCCCACAGGATCAGGCGGATGGTCGGGAAGATGATCCTGCGGGTGACCCCCACGGTCGGGCTCCTCGGTGTCGTTGGGACGTGCGACGGGAACGTACCGACCCGGCGGCGCCCGGAGGACCCGTCGTGGGGATGATGCGTCCCTGATACCGCGGGGCAGACACTACTGCGCCATACGTACTAGAGGTCAACGATCCTGCGGCGTGTCACGACGACGGCGACGGCGCCGGCCAGCTCAGCTCCCAGTCCGCGAGCTCGCCGCGGTGCTCCTCGACGAACGCCTCCTGCGCGGCACTGATCAACTCGTCCCGGGTGCGGGTCAGCCCGACCTCGTCGTCGCACTCCGCCTCGGTGGTCGCCAGCTCGATCTCCAGAGCCAGGAGCCGCGTCTTCTGCCCGGCGGGGATGTGCCCCGGGCCGCCGGTCTGGAACGGGGCGATCTCCTCGTCCATCAGCAGCATCCCGTCGCCCGGCTCCTCGAGCTCGGGGTGGCCGCGCTCGGCGACGCAGTCGCGCCAGGCGGTGGTGGCGGCCGTCACGCGCGCGTGGTCCCTGACGGACTCCTCGATCCGCAGCGCCTCGTCCAGGAAGTGCTCGTAGGTCGGGTCCTGCAAGGCGCCCGTCATGGCCGCTTCCGCCGGTGCGGCGCACCCGTCGACCGGCGCGAGCGGATCGTCGGCCGCCGCGCCGACCAGGGCCTCGTCGTAGGCATCACGCTCACTCGCGGACATCGCCGCGAGGAGGTCGGCGTTCGGGTCGGGCGGTGCGAGCTGCACCGACGTCGCGCTCGCGTCGACCATGCCGTAGCCGTGCTCCTTCGCCCACGCCAGGGGGTTCTGCTGGCGCGGGACCACGGAGAGCTCGGACTGCCAGGCGCCGTCCGGGCGGGGTTCGTAGTCGAAACCCTGCGCGTGCATGCAGGACGCGATCTCCTCCTCGACGGCGACCGCTCGCGCCGCATCCCCTGCGTGCATCCGCGCCGCGTACTCCCCGAGATACGCGGAGAGCGCGCCCTCGTCCGACGGGCTCGGGCCGCTCGAGCAGCCCGCAAGGACGAGGAGGCCCACCGCGGTCACCGCTCGACGTCCACGCATGGTTCTGCACCCTAGGCGCTGCTGACCGCTCCCCGCACGGACCGACGGGTGGACAACGAGACGCCGCCGTCGGTGTCGCCTCAGGCGGCCGGGTCCGACGCCGTCGCCACGAGGAAGCCCGGCGCCCGCAGCCCGGCGTCGGCGAACGCGTCCGCCACGGCCTGCGCCACGCGGTCCACCTCGTCCGCCGCGACGAGCGCGATCGCGGACCCGCCGAACCCACCCCCGGTCATCCGTGCCCCGACGGCCCCGGCCGCCCGGGCTGTGTCGACCACCAGGTCCAGCTCGCGGCAGGACACCTCGTAGTCGTCGCGCAGCGACGCGTGCGACGAGTTCATCAGCGTCCCGACCAGGCCGACCTCCCCGGCGTCGAGCAGCGCGACGAACCAGGTCACGCGGTCGATCTCGTTCACGACGTGCCGGACGCGCCGGACCTGGACCTCGTCGTCGAGCTTGTCGAGGGCCCACTCCAGCCCGCGGGGGTCGTCGGACACCTCGCGCAGCGTCGCGACACCGAGCCGTGCGGCGGCCGCCTCGCAGGAGGCCCGGCGGGCGGCGTACTGCCCGTCCACGAGCGCGTGCTCGGCGCGGGTGTCGACCACCAGCAGTGCGAGGTCGTGCGTCGCGAGGTCGAACGGGACGTGCCGGACCGAACCGTCGAGGCAGTCGAGCAGGAGCGCGTGACCGTCCTGCGACCGCAGCGACGCCGCCTGGTCCATGCCACCCGTCGGCGCCCCGGCGATCTCGTTCTCCGCGCGCACGCACAGCGCCGCCAGTGTGGCGCGGCCCTCGTCCGACGCCGCCAGCCCGAGCCCGAAGACCGCGTCGAGCGCGACCGCGGTGGACGCCTCGAGCGCCGCGGACGACGACAGCCCGGCCCCGTACGGCACGCAGGAGTCAATCGCCACGTCGAACCCGGAGACGGCGTGGCCCGCCTGTCGCAGCGCCCACGCGACGCCGACGACGTACCCCGCCCAGCCGTCCACCGTGCCCGGCGCCACGTCGGCGAGGTCGACGGTCCGCAGCCCCGCCCGCTCCTGCGCGCTCACGAGCCGCACGACGTCGTCGTCGCGCCGCCGCAGGGCCGCGTAGGTGCGGTGGGGGAGCGCGATCGGCAGGCACAGGCCGCCGTTGTAGTCGGTGTGCTCACCGATGAGGTTCACGCGCCCGGGTGCCGACCACGTGCCCGCCGGCTCGGCGTCGAACCGGTCCGCGAACAGGGCGCGGACCCGGTCGGCACCCTCCTGCGGGCTCCAGTGGTCCAGCCAGGTCACGTCGGCGGTCATGCCAGCTCCTGCAGTCGGGTCGCGATGCGCTCGGGGGTGGTGTCGCTGATCCAGGCGGCCATGCCGGACTCGACGCCGGCGAGGTACTTGAGCTTGCCCGGTGCGCGCAGCACCGAGAACAGCTGCAGGTGCAGCCGGGACACGTCCCGGCCCTCGCGGGTGGGTGCCTGGTGCCAGCCGGAGATGTACGGCAGGGGGATCGCCTCGCCGTCGGGGCCGACGAAGAACCGGTCCAGCCGCTGCAGCAGTGCCAGGTAGACGGTCGACAGGTCGTCGCGCTCGGCGTCGGTGAGTGCCGGCAGGTCGGGCACGTCGCGCCGCGGCACGAGGTGCACCTCGACGGGCCAGCGCGCGGCGAACGGCACGTAGGCGACCCAGTGCTCCGACTCGACGACGACCCGCTCGCCGTGCGCCAGCTCGGCGTCCAGCACGTCCCGGCCCAGCAGCCGCCCCGTCCGCTCCCGGTACGCGCGGGCCTCCGCGAGCATCGTGGTCGTCCGCGGGGTGACGTACGGGAACGCGTAGATCTGCCCGTGCGGGTGGTGCAGCGTGACGCCGATCTCCTTGCCGCGGTTCTCGAACACGAACACCTGCTCGATGCCGGGCAGCGCGCTGAGGGCCGCCGTCCGCTGCGTCCAGGCCTCGACGATCGTGCGCATCCGGCGGGGGGTCACCGTGCTGAGCGACGCCGTCGAGTCCGAGGAGAAGCAGATGACCTCGCAGCGCCCGGCGGCGGGCCGGACGGTCCAGAGCGGTTCGCCGTCGCGCTGCACCGGCGCGTCCGGAACCCCCGGGACCGCGAGCAGCGAGGGGAACCGGTTCTCGAACACGACGACGTCGTAGTCCTCGGCGGGGATCTCGCCGTCCTGGTAGACCGCGCCCGGCTTGGCGGGGGCCAGCGGGTTGGCGTCGGCGGGCGGGAGGAACGTGCGGTTCATCCGGTGCGCGGCCATCGGGATCCACTCACCCGTGAGCGGGTCGCGCCGCAGCTCCGGGCCGGTCACGGGCTGCGGCACGCCGGCCGCGTCGGGAACGGGGGCGAACCGGTCCGGCAGGGGGCGCGCGTCGGTCAGGGTGCGGGTCGCGCCGCCCGAGACGTACGGCTCCGAGTCGTCGAAGTAGATCAGCTCGCGGCCGTCGGCGAGGGTGGTCGGCGTGATCCGGACAGCTGGGGTCACTGGGTGGCTCCTGAGGTGGTGACCAGGCGCAGGGTCGCGCCGGTCAGGTGTCGTCGAGCGTCGGCGGGCAGGGCGTCGTCGGTGAGCAGGGTGTCGATGTCGTCGAGGGGAGCGATCCGGGCCAGGCCCACCACCCCCCACTTCGTGTGGTCGGCCAGCACGGTGGTCGCGGCGGCGCACGCCATCAGCGCGCGGTCGGTGGCGGCCTCGGCGAGGTTGGGGGTGGTCAGGCCGCTGGCGTCGAGGCCGTGCACGCCGAGGTAGGCCCGGTCGACGCGCAGGCTCGCGAGCGTGGCGTCCGCGACGGGGCCGACGAGCGCGTCCGACGGGGTGCGGACCCCGCCCGTGAGGATGACCTCGACCCCGGGCGCGCCGTGCAGGGCGTCCGCGATGCGCAGCCCGTTGGTCACGACCGTGAGGTCCGGGATGCCCGCGCCCGCGAGCAGCTCGGCCAGGAGGTACGTGGTCGACCCCGCGGACAACGCGACGGCCTGACCCGGTTCGACCGTGGCGAGCGCCGCGCGGGCGATCGCCGCCTTCTCGGGGCCGGCCCAGGAGCGCTTCGCGTCGAAGCCGGGCTCGTCGGTGGGCCTGCCCAGGGCGTCCGGGGCCACCGCGCCGCCGTGCACGCGACGCACCAGTCCGGCGCGGGCGAGCTCGGCGATGTCCCGCCGGACGGTCATGTCCGAGACGTCGAGGCTCTCCACCAGGTCCGCGACGCGCGCGGCCCCGTCGGCACGCACGGCGGCCAGGATCCGGTCCTGACGCTGGGAGGCGAGCACCCGAACACTCTCGCACGCAATCAAACAAACTTCAACACTCGAGGGGGGCGGTACGTCCGCACTCCGGCGGGTTCGAGCACGACGGAGTGCGGACGTTGCCGACGGCGACGAGGCACGTCCGCGCTCGTGCGGGTTCCAGCGCGACGGAGTGCGGACGTTGCCGACGGCGACGAGGGGCGTCCGCGCTCGTGCGGGTTCCAGCACGACGGAGTGCGGACGCTGCGGAAGCCGGCGCTGCGTCCGCAGGGCTGGTCGCGGAGCGCTCGATCGGGCGGACGTCGTGAGAGGGCGGCGGAGGCCGCGTCAGCGGCCCGCGGGGGTCAGGCCCAGGGAGCGGCCCGCGAGGCCACGGCGGCGGGACGTCAGCGAGCGGGCGACAGCCTGGAGGGCCTGGGCCGCGGGGGAGTCCGGGGCGCTCAGCACGACGGGCGTGCCCGCGTCGCCGGCCTCGCGCAGCCGCACGTCGATCGGCACCTGCCCGAGCAGCGGCACGTCGCCGCCGGTGATGCGCGAGAGGTTGTCCGCGACGGTCTGCCCGCCCCCGGAGCCGAACAGGTCGAGCCGCGAGCCGTCGGGCTGCTCGAGCCAGGCCATGTTCTCCACGACGCCGACCACGTGCTGCCGCGTCTGCACGGCGACGGACCCGGCGCGCTCGGCGACCTCCGCGGCGGCGAGCTGCGGGGTGGTGACGACCACGATCTCGGAGCTCGGGAGCAGCTGCGCCACGGAGATGGCGATGTCGCCGGTGCCGGGCGGCAGGTCGAGCAGCAGCACGTCCAGGTCGCCCCAGAACACGTCCGCGAGGAACTGCTGCAGCGCGCGGTGCAGCATCGGGCCACGCCAGACCACCGGCTGACCGGGCGGGACGAACATGCCGATCGAGACGACGAGGACGCCGAACGCCTCCGGCGGCAGCAGCATGTCGTCGACCCGGGTCGGCTGCCGCGTGACCCCGAGCATGCGCGGGATCGAGAAGCCGTAGATGTCCGCGTCGACGATGCCGACCTTCAGCCCGTCGGCAGCCATCGCGACCGCCAGGTTCGCCGTGACGGACGACTTGCCGACGCCACCCTTGCCCGACGCGATCGCGAACACCTTGGTCAGCGACCCGGGCTGCGCGAACGGGATGACGGGCTCGGAGTCGGTGCCCCGCAGGAGCGTCCGCAGGGCCGCCCGCTGCTCCGCCGACATGACGCCGAACACGACCGAGACGTCGTCGATGCCGGCCACGGTGGCCGCCGCCGCGCTGACGTCGCGGGTCAGCGTGTCCTTCAACGGGCAGCCGGGGGTGGTCAGGTCGATGCCGACCGTCGCCCGGGAGCCGGCGACCTCGATGGAGCGGACCATGCCGAGATCGGTGATCGGCCGCTTGATCTCCGGGTCGAGGACGTGGGTCAGCGCCTCGCGGATGGCGTCGAGCAGGGGGTCGGTGGGGTCCGGCATGGGGCCCATCGTAGGTCGGTCGGACGTGGACCCGGCGTTCAGCCCCGTGCCTGGCGGTCCGCGCTGCCGCGGGAGCGGTCGGCCTTCTTCTCGGAACGATCGCCCTTCTTGTCCGGACGGTCGCCGTCGTGCTCCTTGTCCCCGTCGCGCTGCTCGGCGGCGAGGTCCTCGAGCAGGTTGCGCAGCTCGGAGCGGACGAAGTCGCGGGTGGCCACCTCGGACAGCGCGATGCGCAGCGCCGCCATCTCGCGCGCCAGGAACTCCGTGTCCGCGAGGTTGCGCTCGGAGCGCTGACGGTCCTGCTCGGCCTGCACGCGGTCGCGGTCGGTCTGCCGGTTCTGCGCGAGCAGGATCAGCGGGGCCGCGTACGACGCCTGCAGCGAGAGCATCAGCGTCAGGGCCGTGAACCCCTGCGCGGGGTCGTCGAACCGCGGCCGGTCCGGGCCCCAGTTCGCGTTCCAGGCGATCCAGACCAGGCAGAACACGCTCAGGTAGATGATGAAGCGCGGCGTGCCCAGGAAGCGCGCGATGCTCTCCGAGATCTTGCCGGAGGCGTCCTCGTCCAGCTGCGGCCGGCGGATGAACCGGCGGCGCGTCTCCAGCGGGGTGTCCAGGCGGTCAGCCACGGCTCACCCCCGGGCGCGTGATGCCGAGGACGCTGGTGTCCGGGAAGTTGCCCTCGTCGTCGGTCTCCCGCCAGTCCTCGGGCAGCAGGTGGTCCAGGACGTCGTCGACGGAGACCACACCGAGCAGGCGCTTCTCCGCGTCGACGACCGGCAGGGCCAGCAGGTTGTAGGTGGCCAGGTTGCGCGTCACCGAGAGCAGCGGCGCGTCCACGGTGATGGACTCGATGTCGGTGTCGACGATCGAGCCGATCGCCTCGTGCGGCGGCTCGCGCAGCAGGCGCTGCAGGTGCACGACGCCGATGAAGCGGCCGGTCGGCGTCTCCAGCGGCGGGCGTGCCACGAACACCATCGACGCCAGCGCGGGCGTCAGGTCCTGGCGGCGCACGTGCGCCAGCGCGGCGGCGATCGGCGTCTCCGGGCCGAGGATCACGGGCTCGGTGGTCATCAGGCCACCCGCGGTGTTGTCCTCGTACGCGAGCAGGCGCCGCACGTCCTTGGCCTCGTCGGGCTCCATGAGCTCGAGCAGCTCGGCGGCCTGCTCGTCGGGCAGCTCGCCCAGCAGGTCGGCGGCGTCGTCCGGCTGCATGGCCTCGAGCACGTCGGCGGCGCGCGTCAGGGCGAGGCCCTGCAGGATGCCGACCTGGTCGTCCTCGGGCAGCTCCTCCAGCACGTCGGCCAGCCGCTCGTTGTCCAGCGCGCTGGCGACCTCCAGCCGCCGGGTCAGGCCGAGGTCGTGCAGGACGTCGGCGAGGTCGGCCGGCTTGAGGTCCTCGTACTGCGCGAGCAGCAGCTCCGCGCCCTGGGCGGCGCTCGCCTGGCCGAGCCCGGTGACCTCGTCGACGGACACCAGCAGCGTCTCGCCGCGCCGGCGCAGGATGCCCGAGCGGCCCGCGGGGTTGCGGCGGACGAACACCTTGGAGATGACCCAGTCGCCGTTGCGCTGCAGCTCGATGGCGACGTCCTCGATGGTCGCCGGCCCGGAGCCGTCGACGAACTCGACCGTGCGGTCCAGCAGCTCGCCCACCGCGAGGGTCTCGAAGGCTCGCTGCTCGAACCGGCGCATGTTCACCAGGCCGGTCGAGATGACCTGCCCGGAGTCGATCGCGGTGACACGCGTGAGCGGGAGGAAGACGCGGCGGCGCGCTGCCACCTCGACCACGAGCCCGACGGCGCGGGGCAGCCCTTTGGGGCGCACCAGCACGACGACGTCACGCACCCGTCCCACCTGGTCACCGAGGGGGTCGAATACGTTGGTCCCGGCAAGGCGCGCGACGAACACCCTGGTCCCGACGCTGCTCACGTCGGTCAGCCTAGACCGGGCACCGGACGTCGGATGCCGCAGCGCCAGTTGTTCGGGCGCGCGTCGGCCGCGCGTCGACCGGGCCTGGCGATCTCTGCGGCCCTGGGAGAGGATCGCGACATGTCGTTCTCCGGTAACGCCCGCCCCCCGCGCACCCCCACGCCGCCGCAGGGTGAGACGGTCGCCGCCTACGCCACCTACCTCGAGGCGCAGAAGGCCGTCGACCACCTCGCCGACAGTGCGTTCCCGGTGCAGCTGGTCACGATCGTCGGAGCCGACCTGAAGATGGTCGAGCGGGTCACCGGTCGCCTCTCCTACCCGCGCGTGGCGCTCGGCGGGTTCCTGTCCGGTGCCTGGTTCGGCCTCTTCGTCGGGCTCCTGCTCAGCCTGTTCACCACGCCGGGCGCGCAGAGCCCGCTGGTGCCCGCCATCTTCATCGGCGGTGCGTTCGGCCTGCTGTTCGCGATCCTCACGTACTCGTTCTCCCGGGGGAAGCGCGACTTCACGTCGACCAGCCAGATCGTCGCGTCGTCCTACGCGGTGCTCTGCCGGCAGGAGCAGGCGCACAAGGCGCGTGAGCTCCTGCGGGAGATCGGGGGCGTCCAGTCCGGCTGGCCGGCGCGTCCGCCGGCGCCGTTCACCACCACCAGCCCGTCGGATCCGTCGGGTGCGTACCCACCGGCTGCGGACTCGCAGCCGTGGGGCTCGCCGACCGTGCCGCCGGTCGCGCCGCCCGGACCACCCGCTCCGCCGCCCGGACAGCCTTCCGATCAACCCGGGCAGCCCGGGCCGACGATCGCGCCACCGAGCGGGCCGCCGACCGCGCCCTGAGGCGCTCGCGGAAGGTCGGTTCCGGATCGACCTGCGGGGCGTCCGGCTCTGCGCTGTGCACCTCTCGCAGGGTGAAGCCCTTCGAGAACAGCAGTGCGAGGTTCGGGTCCATGTCTACCTCCTGTGTCGGGGTGTCCCTTCACAGGTGGTGACGCGGACCCGCCGGCCCGATCGACACTCAGCGGCCGAGCAGACCCGCCATCCACGCCTCGACGGCGTCGGGGTCGCGGGGGAGCGCGGCCGACAGGTTCTCGTTGCCGTCCGCGGTGACCAGCACGTCGTCCTCGATCCGCACGCCGATCCCGCGGTACTCCTGCGGCACCAGCAGGTCGTCGGACTTGAAGTACAGGCCGGGCTCGATGGTGAACACCATGCCGGGCTCGAGGATCCCGTCGAGGTAGAGCTCCGCGCGGGCCTGCGCGCAGTCGTGCACGTCAAGGCCGAGGTGGTGGCTGGTGCCGTGCACCATCCACCGGCGGTGGTGCTGGTTCTCCGGCAGCAGCGCCTCCTGCGCGGTGACGGGCAGCAGCCCCCACTCCTCGAGCCGCTCGGCGATGACCTGCATCGCGGCGGCGTGCACGTCCCGGAACTTGGCACCCGGCACGGCGGCGGCGAACGCGGCGTCGGCCGCGTCGAGGACCGCCTGGTAGATGCGACGCTGGACGTCGGTGAACGTGCCGTCGACAGGCAGCGTGCGCGTCACGTCGGCGGTGTAGAGGGAGTCGATCTCGACGCCGGCATCGACCAGCACCAGCTCGCCCGCGCGGACCTGGCCGTCGTTGTCCGTCCAGTGCAGCGTCGTGGCGTGCTCGCCGGACGCGGCGATCGTCTCGTAGCCGACCGCGTTGCCCTCCACCCGGGCGTGGCCGATGAACGTGCCCTCGATGACCCGCTCACCGCGGCGGTGCGCGATCGCGTCGGGGAGGGCGCGGACGATCTTCTCGAAGCCGTCGATCGTGGTGTCCACCGCGAGGCGCATCTGCTCGATCTCGTGCGCGTCCTTGACCAGGCGCAGCTCGGAGAGCGCCTCGGCCAGCTTCTCGTCCCGCTGCCCGGCGGCCTCCGTCGCGCGGATCTCCTCGACCAGCTCCTCGATTGCCTCGTCGACGTCGGGGACCACGCGCACCTGCACACCGTCCGGGCCGACGTCCTTGGCCAGGCCGTCGCGCAGGTCGTCGACGTGCGCGGTGCGGACCCCGGTCAGGGTCTCGAGGTCCTCCAGCGTCGGACGGGCGCCCACCCAGAACTCGCCGTAGCGGGCGTCGGAGAAGAACTCCTCGGAGTCCCGGCCCGCCAGCGGGCGGATGTACAGGACCGCGCGGTGGCCGCTGCCGTCGTCGCCCGTGCCGTCCTCGACCGGGTGCAGCACGAGCACCGCGTCGGGCTCCTGCTCGGACCCCAGCCCGGTGAGGTGCGCGAAGGCGGAGTGCGGGCGGAAGCGGTAGTCGGTGTCGTTGGACCGCGGCTTGAACGTGCCGGCGGGGATCACGAGCCGCTCGCCGGGGAACTGCGCCGAGAGCGCGGAACGCCGCGCGGAGGTGTGGTCGGCGGCCGGGCTGCGCTGGAGGCTCGACGACGGGCGTTCGCCCCAGCCGGACGTGATGAACCGCACGAACTCGGCCGAGCTGGGGCGCTGGGAGCGGTTGCTGCCCCGGTCCTCCAACGGCTGCTCGGCAGTGGTCTCGGGCGTCAGGTCCTCACTCATGGCGCCATCCTCCCACTGACGCCGACTACCGTGAGGCCGTGCGCATCGACCTCCACACCCACTCGACGGCGTCGGACGGGACCGGTGCACCCACGCAGGTAGTGGCGGAAGCGGCGGCCGCCGGGCTCGACGTGGTGGCCCTCACCGACCACGACACGACGGCCGGCTGGGCGGAGGCGGAAGCGGCGGCCCGTGCGCACGGGATCGCGCTGGTGCGGGGGACCGAGGTGTCGGCCCGCGCCCACGGGATCAGCATCCACCTGCTGTCCTACCTGCAGGACCCGACGCACCCCGCGCTCACGGTCGAGCTGGACAAGACGCGGGACGCGCGGCTCAACCGTGCGCGAGCGATCGTCGAGCTGCTCGCCGTCGACGTCCCCATCACCTGGGACGACGTGCTGGAGCACTCCCGCGACGCGGTCGTCGTGGGCCGTCCCCACATCGCCGACGCCCTGGTGGCCCTGGGCATCGTGCCCGACCGGGACGCCGCGTTCGCGCACCTGCTCTCCGCCGCCGGGCCGTACCACGTGCCCCACTACGCCCCCGACGGGCCCGACGCCGTGCGGGCGATCCGGGCGGCCGGCGGCGTCCCCGTCTTCGCCCACCCCGGTGCCGATGCCCGCGGCCGGATCGTGCCGGACCGCGTGTTCGACCGCCTCGCCGCGGCCGGCCTGGGCGGGATCGAGGTGGACCACCGCGACCACTCGCCCGCGCAGCGCGAGCGCCTGACCGCGATCGCCGACCGGCTCGGGCTGCTGGTGACCGGGTCGAGCGACTACCACGGGACCGGGAAGGCCAACCGGCTGGGGGAGAACCTGACCGCGCCCGAGGCGCTCGCAGCGATCGAGGAGCAGGGGACGACGGACGTGGTGCGGCCATGAGCAACGTGTTCGACGCCTACCTCTTCGCGTCCGTCTTCATCACGCTGTTCGTGATCATGGACCCGCCCGGGGTCGTCCCGATCTTCCTCGGCCTGACGGGGGCCATGACCCGCCAGCAGCGCAACCGGGCCGCGCGGCAGGCCGTGCTCGTCGCGCTCGGCGTCATCGTCGCGTTCGCGCTGTTCGGGCAGTCGCTGCTGAACTACATGCACATCACGCTGCCCGCGCTGCAGGCGTCCGGCGGGCTGCTCCTGCTGCTCATCGCCATGGAGCTGCTGACCGGCAAGATGGAGGAGCCGCAGCCGTCGGGGAACGGGAAGGTCAACGTCGCCCTGGTGCCCCTGGGCACGCCGTTGCTGGCCGGCCCCGGTGCCATCGTCGCGACCATGGTCTTCGTCCAGCAGTCCGACAAGACCGTCGCCGACTGGGTGGCCATCGCGCTCGGCGTCGTCGCCGTGCACGTGACCCTCTATCTGGCGATGCGGTTCGCCAACGTCATCCACCGCGTCCTGGGCGACTCGGGCACCATCCTGGTGACCCGGATCGCGGGCCTGCTGCTGGCCGCCATCGCGGTGCAGCTCGTGGCCGACGCGGTCGAGGCCTTCATCAAGGCGGCCTAGACGCCGGACGGGGTGCGGCTCTGCTGAGCCGCACCCCGTCCGTCTGTCTGTCGTCAGCCCTCGGTGGCCGACGCCTGCGCGGCGCCGCCGCCCTCGGCGGGCTGGCCGCTGCGGGTGCGCCGGCGGTTGCGGCTGCGGCGGCTGGTGCCGCCACCCTCGGCACCCTGCTCCGCGGTGGCGCCGTTGGACGCCGACTCCGGGGCCGGGTTGCTGTTCTCGGTGCCGCCCTCACCGCGACCGCGACCGCGGCCGCCGCGGCGACGACGGGTGCCGCCCTCGCGGGGCTCGCCGGACTCGTCGGCAGGACGCTCGGCCTGCGGGCCCGAGCTGTGCGGCGCCGAGGCGGGACGCGAGTCGCTGGAGCGCGAGTCGCTGCCACGACGAGAGTCGCCACCGCGGTTGCCCCGGATCTGGTCGGAGTGCGAGCCGCCGGGACGGCCTCCGCCACGCTTGCCCGTCTCGCCCAGGTCCTCGAGCTTCTCCGCGCCCAGGCCCTCACGGGTCTGCTGCGACTTCGGCAGGCGACCCTTGGTGCCCGCGGGGATGTCGAGGTCCTCGTACACGTGCGGCGACGAGGAGTACGACTCGATCGGCGCCGGGATGCCCAGGCCGAGCGCCTTGTCGATCAGGCCCCAGCGGGGGATGTCGTCCCAGTCGACGAACGTGACGGCGGTGCCCTTGGCGCCCGCGCGGCCGGTGCGGCCCGTGCGGTGCAGGTAGGTCTTCTCGTCCTCGGGGCACTGGTAGTTGATGACGTGCGTGACGGCCTCGACGTCGATGCCGCGGGCGGCCACGTCGGTGGCGACGAGGACGTCGACCTTGCCGTGCCGGAACGCGCGCAGCGCCTGCTCGCGGGCGCCCTGACCCAGGTCGCCGTGCAGCGCGCCGGCCGCGAAGCCGCGCTCGACCAGGTCGTCGGCCACCTTCGCGGCGGTGCGCTTGGTCCGCGCGAACACGATGGTCAGGCCGCGGCCACGGGCCTGCAGGATGCGGGCCAGCATCTCGACCTTGTCGAGGGCGTGCGCGCGGTAGACGACCTGCTTGATGTTCTTGACGGTCTGGCCGTCGTCGTCCGGGTCCGCGGCGCGGATGTGCGTCGGCTGCGTCATGTAGCGGCGGGCCATCGCGACGACGGCGCCCGGCATCGTGGCCGAGAACAGCATCGTGTGGCGGCTCGCGGGGGTCGCGGCCAGCAGCGTCTCGACGTCGGGCAGGAAGCCGAGGTCGAGCATCTCGTCGGCCTCGTCGAGGACGACCGCCTTGACGTGCGAGAGGTCGAGGTGACGCTGCTTGAGCAGGTCGATCATGCGGCCCGGGGTGCCGACGACCACGTCGACACCGGCGTTCAGCGCGGCGATCTGCGGCTCGTACGCGCGGCCGCCGTAGACCTGCAGCACGCGGACCGAGCGGCGCGCGCTGGCGGTCGCCAGGTCGCCGGCCACCTGCACGGCGAGCTCACGCGTCGGGACGACGACGAGCGCCTGCGGCTTGCCCGGGTGGGGGAGCTGCTCGTAGCCCTCCTCGCCGGGGGCGACCACGCGGTGCAGCAGCGGGACGCCGAAGCCGAGGGTCTTGCCGGTGCCGGTCTTGGCCTGGCCGATGATGTCGTGGCCGGACAGCGCGACCGGCAGGGTCATCGCCTGGATCGGGAACGGGTGCGTGATGCCGGCGTCGGCCAGCGCCTGGACGATCTCCGGGCGGACGTCGAAGTCCGCGAACGAGGCCTCGACGGCCTGCACGGAGGACCAGGTGTTCTTCAGGGGGCGGGTCATGGGCTCGGCCAGAGCAGAGACCTGCTCCGGCGTCTCGTCGGTGGTGGTCACGAGGACTCTTCACTGCGAAGGGTGGTGTGCCGCGCGCTGCCGGGGCCGACGGGTGTCGGAGCGTCCCGGGCGACAGCGGAGTTCACCACGCGGGTTGGCCGGCAGCCGATCGTGCAAGTCGACTCGCGCGCGTCGTCCGGACGGATCCGGGGCTGCGCGAGAATGGGTCTGATCGTCGAAAAGCGGGGATTCCTAGACGACCGGGCAACCGAATTACCTGCACAGTCTATCCGACGCCCCCGGTCGGTCGGTCGCCGCCCCGCCGGGGCTACGATCCTCGGATGACGACGACGCGTGCTGAGGCCGTTCCCGAGGCCGGCTCCCTCGAGCACTCCGACGCCATCGAGCTCCTCGGCCTGGTCGCGCAGCTCGAGCACGTCGCCTTCGCGCGCCTCGCCGCCGACTCCGCGCTGGCGCCCACGATCGAGCAGCGGCTCGAGCTCAGCCGCTTCGCGTCGGCGGCCGTCGAGCGTCGTGACCGGGTCCTGGCCCGCATCACCGAGATCGGCGGCGACCCGGTCGAGGCCGTGCGCCAGTACGACGACGTCCTGGACGACTTCGACGCCCGCACGCAGCCCGGCTCGTGGTGGGAGCGGCTGCTCAAGTCCTACGTCGGGTACGGCGTGGCCGACGACTTCTGCCGCCTCGCCGCGGAGGGCCTCGACGCGGGCTCGCGCGCGGTCGTGCTCGAGGTGCTCGACGACGCGTCCCACGCGGAGCTCGCCGTCGCGGAGCTGGACGCCGCAGGGTCGGCTGACGGCGTGCTCACCGCCCGGCTCGCGCTGTGGGGCCGGCGGCTGGTCGGCGAGGCGCTCGGCGTCGTGCAGCGGCTCCTGGTCCAGCGGCCCGCGCTGGTGCGGCTCGTCGCCGTGGGGTCGGCGAGCTCGGATGCCGCACCGCCGAACGCACCGACCAAGCTCTTCGGAGAGCTCACCGCCCAGCACACGCGTCGGATGAGCCGCCTGGGCCTGACCGCCTGAGCGCCTGACGGCCTGACCGCACGACGAAGCCCCGCACGGATCCGTGCGGGGCTTCGTCGTGCGCGCTGTCAGATGTTGCCGAAGCCGACGCGACCCTTGGACTCGGAACCGATCTCGACGTAGCCGAGGCTCGCGGTCGGCACGATGACCCGACGGCCACGCACGTCCACCAGCTCGAGAGCCGGGCGACCGCTCAGGGCGGCGGCCACGGCGGCAGCGACCTCGTCCGGCGTCTGGTCGGACTCGAGGCTGATCTCCCGGGGCAGGTTCTGCACGCCGATGGTGATCTCCACCGTCATCTCCTTCACGTCCTTACTCCACGCTGTGGTTCTCGGGCGCCCGCGTCCGGTGGGCCGGGGCACGTCGTCCGATCCTAGGCGTCCTCGTACTCGAAGTCGGGCCGGATCAGCGCGGACACCCCGCCCCAGGCCAGCTGGGTGACCAGCTCCACGGTGCGCTCGGGCCCGGAGTCGGACGGCTGGCGCAATCGGTACGTCGCAGCGCCCTGCGCCATCGAGATCAACGAGACGGCGAGCATGCTCGCGTCATCCAGCGGCAGGGCTGTGACCTGCGACAGGACCACCGAGATGCGACGGGCGGCCTCGGAGGAGGCGTGCTCGACCCGGGCACGCACGTCGGCGTCGTGCGTGACGTCGGACTCGAAGAGCAGCGCGGACGACTCTCCTGCGCCCTCGACGAACATGATGTACGCCTCGACGATCGCGGCGATGACGTCGCGCCCGTCGCCCCGGCGCACCGGACCCTGCTCGATCCCGGACACGGCGGCGTCCACCGCGACCAGCAGGTCGGCGCCGTTCTGGTCCACGACGGCGAGGTAGAGGTCGAGCTTCGAGGGGAAGTGGCGGTAGAGGACCGGCTTGCTGACCTCGGCCCGCTCGGCGATGTCGTCCATGGAGACGTGGTGGAAGCCCTCGGAGGAGAAGAGCTCCTGGGCGATGCGCAGCACCTGGGCGCGGCGTTCGTCGCGAGCCATCCGCGGGCTGCGTGCCCGCGGGGTCGAGTCGTCTGTCCCGTCCGTCATCCCGCGATGGTAGCCACGGCACGTGTCAGGGATGCGACGATGACCGGGTGACGACCCCGGAACCGCTACGGACCGACCAGGGGCCGACGCGCGCTTCCCTGCGGCCGTCGGCCTCCCGTCGTCGACACCGCGCGGTCTCCCGGACGGGCCGGCGTCGGTCCGCCGGGCGTGTTCTCCCGGCCGTCGTCGCGGTCGTCGGGCTCGGCCTCGGCGCCGGCAGCGCGTTCTGGGCCGCAGGCGCCCCGCAGACCGCGGCCCTGGTGAGCACCGCGCTCGGCACCTCGTCGCCGGCCCCCGTCGAGACCGTCGACCGGACCGGTCTGCAGAGCCGGGGGTCCAGCGGGCGCGACCTCCTGGTGCCCGAGCCGGTGGACGTCCCGGTCGGGATGCTGCCGTCGGACCCGCCCCCCGGCATCGTCGCCCTGCCTCCCGGTCTGACGGCCCAGGACGTCGACGCGGGGCTGCTCACGCCCGACGTCGTCGAGTCCGGCGCGGGCACGTTCACCGTGGTCCCCGGTGCGGACCCGGGTCCGGGCACGGGTGCGGTCCGCACCGTGCGGGTCGAGGTGGAGGACGGCCTCCTGGTCGACGGGACCGCGTTCGCCGCGACCGTCATGGCGACCCTGAACGACCCTCGCGGGTGGGGCGCCGACGGGTCGCTGTCGTTCGCGCGGACCGACGGCGACGCGGAGCTGCGCGTGATCCTGGCCTCGCCGACGGCCGTCGACGACCTGTGCGCGCCCCTCGACACCGGGGGCCAGGTGTCGTGCGGCACGAACGGTCGGGCGGTGCTGAACCTGCGTCGGTGGACCCTGGCGACGCAGGAGTACGGCGCCGACAAGTCGGGCTACCGGCAGTACCTGGTCAACCACGAGGTCGGTCACCTGCTCGGGCACCGGCACGAGCGGTGCCCCGGCGCCGGGCAGCCGGCTCCGCTGATGCAGCAGCAGAGCTACAAGGCGGCACCCTGCATCCCGAGCTCCTGGCCGTTCCCGTAGCACGTCGGTCGTGCGCGCGGGTCGTGCACCCGGGTGTCGGTGGCTCGTGATGGGATCGGCGCGTGACCGGCTCCCCGCACGCCCTGCGCCTCGTGCGCCCGGCGTTCGCGGACGTCCCGGGGCAGGGCGCGGGTGCCCTCGTGGAGCTGGACCCGGAGCAGGCTGCGGCGGTCGCCGCGACGGATCCCGCCGTGCTCGTCCTCGGCGCCCCGGGCACCGGCAAGACGACGGTCGCGCTCGAGGCGGTCGTCGCCGCGGTCGAGGGGGGACTGTCCCCGGAGGACGTGCTGGTCCTCTCGTCCGGCCGGCGGTCCGCGGCGGACCTGCGGGACCGCGTATCGGCGCGGCTGCGACGGACGTCGGGCCGCCCGCTCGTGCAGACCGCTGCGGCGGCGGCGTTCTCGGTGCTCCGGGCGCGCGCGTCCCTCCTGGGTGACCCGGTCCCGACGCTGGTCTCGGGCGCCGAGCAGGACCTGCTCCTGGGGGACCTCCTGGCGGGCCACGCCGCCGGCGACGGGGTGCCGCTCGCGTGGCCGGCCGAGGTCCGGCCGGACGTGCTCGGTCTGCGACCCTTCCGCGACGAGCTGCGCGACCTGCTGATGCGCGCGGCCGAGCGCGGACTGACCCCGGTGGACCTGGCCGCCCTCGCCGACGCGCACCGCCGGCCCGTCTGGGCGAGCGCCGCGCGGCTGTACGAGGAGTACCTCGACGTCGTGCAGCTGCGCGCCGGCACCCCGGACCTGGGCGCCCGGCTGGACCCGGCGGTCGTCGTCGACGAGGCGGCCCAGGCGCTGCTGACCTGGGAGGACGAGGTCCCCGGTGCGGTGCGTCCGCGCTGGCGGCTCGTCGTCGTCGACGACCACCAGGAGAGCACCTCGGCCACCGCCCGGCTGCTGCGGGTGCTCGCCGACGACGGTGCCCGGCTGCTGCTGCTCGCCGACCCGGACGCGGCCGTGCAGACGTTCCGCGGCGCGACGCCGTCGCTGGTCGGACGCGCGGGCGTGCGCGGGCCGGGACCCGGTGAGCTCGGTGCGCGCACGATCGTGCTGCGGACGGCGTGGCGGCACGACGCCGGGCTGCGGGCGGTCGTCGGGCGGGTCGCGGAGCGCGTCGGCGCGGTCGGCGGGGTGCAGCACCGACGGGCGGTCGCGGCCAGGCCGGGCGACGGGGACGTGCGGGTCGCGGTGCTGCCCAGCACCGCGCAGGAGGCGGCGTTCGTGGCCCACGCGCTGCGCAGCGCGCACGTCGAGCGCGGCGTGGCGTGGTCGCAAATGGCCGTCGTCGCGCGGTCCGGCGCCCAGGTGACCGCGCTGCGGCGGGCACTGACGGGGGCCTCGGTCCCGGTGAGCGTGCTGGGCAGCGACGTGCCGCTGCGCGAGGAGCCGGCGGCGCGGCCGCTGCTGGACGCGATGCGCGTGTGCGTCGGTGCCGCGGACCTCGACGCCACCACCGCGGCCCGGCTGGCGTGCTCGCCCCTCGGCGGCCTCGACACCGTGGGCCTGCGGCGGGTGCGGCGGGCGCTGCGCACGCACGAGCTGGCGCAGGGCGGTGGCCGGACCAGCGACACGCTGCTCGTCGAGGCGCTCGGCTCGGACGGCGCGCTGGATGTGCCGGGCGCGCGCCCGGTCGCGCGGCTCGCGCGCGTCCTGGCGGCCGGTCGGCAGGCTGCGGCGGTGACCGGTGCCGACGCCCAGACGGTGCTGTGGGCGCTCTGGAGCGCGGCCGACCAGGCCGAGCCGTGGCGCAGGTCTGCGCTCGCCGGGGGTGCGGCGGGAGAGCGCGCGGACCGCGATCTCGACGCGGTGCTGGCGCTGTTCCGCGCCGCCGAGACGTTCGTCGACCGCATGCCGCGCTCGACGCCGGGCGCGTTCGTCGACTGGCTCCAGGCGCAGGACCTCCCGTCGGACTCGCTGGCGGCGCGCGCCCGACGTGCCTCGGTGCAGGTGCTGACGCCGGCGGGAGCCGCCGGCCGGGAGTGGGACCTCGTCGTCGTCGCCGGGGTGCAGGAGGGCGCATGGCCCGACCTGCGGCTGCGCGACTCGCTGCTGGGCGCGCAGGCCCTGGTGGACCTCGTCGCGGGCCGCGCGCTGCCCAGCGGCGCGGACGACACCGAGACGGCGGCCGCCGCGCGGGACGCCGTGCTGGCCGACGAGCTCCGGTCGTTCGTCGTCGCCTGCTCCCGCGCCCGTCGGTCGCTGCTGGTCACGGCGGTGGACGACGCCGACCAGCAGCCGTCCCCGTTCCTCGAGCTGGTGGACCCCTCCGACGACGAGGGCGAGACCCGGCGCACGAGCGTGCCCTCCCCGCTGGACCTGCGCGGCCTCGTCGCGCAGCTGCGGGCGCACCTCGAGCAGGCGGCGGTCGACGGAGCGGAACCCGACCCCGCGGCGGCGCGCACGCTCGCACGGCTGGCGGCGGCCGACGTGCCCGGTGCGGACCCGGCGCAGTGGTACGGCCTCGCGGAGCCGTCCAGCCGGGCACCCCTGTGGGACGCGGACACGCGCGTGCCGGTCTCCCCGTCCAAGGTCGAGACCGCCCAGCGCTGCGCGTTGCGGTGGGCGCTCGAGGCGGCAGGCGGGACGTCCTCGGCGAGCGGGGGGCAGAACCTCGGCACGCTGCTGCACGCGATCGCGCAGGAGCACCCGCGGGGCACCGAGGCCGAGCTGTCCGCGGCGCTCGACCGGCGGTGGGCGGAGCTGGGGCTCGGCGCCGGGTGGCCCGCACTGGCCACCCGTCGCAAGGCGGACGCGATGGTGCACCGGCTCGCTGTCTACCTGCGCAGCGCGGGGGAGCCGCTCCTGGTCGAGGGGGCGTTCGCCGTGGACACCGACAGGGCGTCGCTGCGCGGGTCCGTCGACCGTATCGAGCTCGTCGACGACGGCGCCGCAGGGCCGGTCGTGCGCGTGGTCGACCTCAAGACCGGCGCCAGCCCGCCCAGCGTGACCAAGGCCGCCGAGAACCCCCAGCTCGGGGCCTACCAGCTCGCCGTCGACTCCGGCGCGTTCGACGGGCTGCCCGACGGGACGACGAGCGGCGGCGCGCAGCTCGTCTTCCTCGGCACGGGCGCGGCGGCCGTGACGCGGTCCCAGGAGCCCCTCGGGCCCGAGGTCGACGGACCCAGCTGGGCGCGGACCATGGTCGACCAGGTGGCGGACAAGATGGCCGCGTCCACGTTCGAGGCGACCGCGAACGACCTGTGCGACCGGTGCCCCGTCCGGCGTTCGTGCCCGGTCCGGGGCGAGGGCGGGCAGGTGGTCGCATGACGATCTCCGCCGCGCAGATCGCTGCCCTGGTGGGTCAGCCACCCCCGACCCCGGAGCAGCGCGTCGTGATCGAGGCGCCGCTCGGCCCGTCGCTCGTCGTGGCCGGCGCCGGCTCGGGCAAGACGGAGACGATGGCCGCCCGCGTGGTCTGGCTGCTGGCGAACGGCATCGTCGAGCCGGAGCAGGTGCTCGGCCTGACGTTCACGCGCAAGGCGGCCGGGGAGCTCGCCGAGCGTGTGCGCAAGCGGCTGCGCACACTCGCCCGGGCGGCCGCGGCCGACGGGCTGGTCCTCGGCGGGACGGTCGACACCGCACGGACCGACGGGCTGGCGGGTCTCGCGCGGCCGACGATCTCCACCTACAACTCCTACGCGGCCTCCCTGGTGGCCGACCACGCGCTGCGGCTCGGCCTCGACCCGTCGGCGCGGCTGCTCGGCGAGGCCGCGCAGTGGCAGCTCGCGTCCGAGGTGGTCGAGGCGTGGAGCGACGACCTCGACACCGACGCCGCGACCTCCACGGTGATCGAGGCGGTGCTCGCGCTGTCGGGTGCGCTGGACGAGCACCTGCTCGACGCGGCCCAGGCCCGGTCCGGGATCGAGGAGATCCTCGACGGGCTCGCCGCGACGCCGCCGGGCACCCCGCCGCGCGAGCCGTACGCCGAGGTCAGGAAGCTGATGCGCTCGCTGGGGGAGCGCGTGCGTGTCCTCGAGCTCGTCGCCGAGTACCGCAACCGCAAGCGCGCCGCCGACGCGATCGACTTCGGTGACCAGGTCGCGCTCGCGGCCCGGCTGGCGCTCGACGTGCCCGAGGTCGGCACCGGGGAGCGCCGCCGGTTCCGGGTGGTGCTGCTCGACGAGTACCAGGACACCTCCTACGCGCAGCTCACGCTGCTCGGCGCGCTGTTCGGCGGCGGGCACCCGGTGACCGCCGTCGGTGACCCGAACCAGTCGATCTACGGGTGGCGCGGAGCGAGCGCCGGCGGCCTGGAGGGGTTCCCCACGTCCTTCCCGCAGGTCCACGCGGACGGCGACCGCTCGCCGGCCGACGTGCACCAGCTGTCCACGTCGTGGCGCAACGACCGCCTGATCCTCGCGGCGGCCAACCACGTCGCCGCGCCGCTGCGGGCGTCCGCCACCCGCGTGCCCGTGCCGGTGCTCGCCGCCCGGCCCGGCGCCGGCGACGGACACGTGCATGCCCACGTCGCCGAGACCGTCGAGGACGAGGCACGTGCCGTCGCGCAGTTCGTCCGCGACCGCTGGCGGCCCGCCGGCCAGGGGCACGACCGGGTCACGGCGGCCGTGCTCTGCCGCAAGCGGTCCCAGTTCGAGACGCTGCGCCGCGCTCTGCGTGACGCAGGGCTGCCGGTCGAGGTCGTCGGGCTCGGGGGCCTCCTGTCCGCGCCCGAGGTGGTCGACCTGGTGGCCCTCCTGCAGACCGCCCACGACCCCGCCCGCGGCGACGCCCTGATGCGTCTGCTCACCGGTGCCCGCACCCGTCTCGGGGCGTCGGACCTGCATGCGCTCGCGGCGTGGTCCGGTGAGCTGGCGGCGCGGCACGGTGGCGGCCCGCGGTCCCGGAGCCGCGGACCGGTGCTCGACGAGCCTGCCGGCGCGACCGCCGGGGCGGCCGTCGGTGCCGATGCGTCGGTCGACGTGGTCGTCGAGGCCGACGCGGTGGACGAACGCAGCATCGTGGACGCGCTCGACGCGATCACCGAGCTTCCTGCCGAGGGCTGGACCAGCCGTGGCGGGCGGACGCTCAGCGCGGTCGGCCGCGCGCGGCTGGCGGACCTCGCGATGACGCTGCGGGCACTGCGTGCACACAGCTACCTGTCCGTGCCGGAGCTCGTCGGCGAGGCGGAGCGGCTGCTCGGGCTCGACATCGAGGTCGCGGCGCGCGCGCGGACCTCGCCCGGCCGGGCACGTGCGCAGCTGGACGCGTTCCGGGACGTGGCCGTCGAGTTCGCCCGCTCCGCCGACCACCCGAACCTCGGCGGCTTCCTCGCCTGGCTCGAGGCGGCCGACACCCGGGAGAACGGTCTGGACATGCCGGTCTCCGAGCCCGATCCGGACGCCGTGCAGCTCATCACGGTGCACGCGGCCAAGGGGCTCGAGTGGGACGTCGTCGCAGTCGCCGGCCTGGTCGACGGGAGCCTGCCGGCCACTGCCACCCAGGGCAAGGACGGACCGAAGGACTCGGCGTGGCTCACCGGTCTCGGATCGCTGCCGTACCCGCTGCGCGGCGACCGCCACGACCTGCCCGTGTTCCCGTACGCGGGTGCGGACGACCCCAAGGAGCTGGAGGAGCGGCGCAAGCAGTTCGTGCTCGACGCGGGCGACCACCAGGTCGCCGAGGAACGCCGGCTCGCCTACGTCGCGCTGACCCGGGCCCGCTCCGACCTGCTGCTCACCGCGGCGTGGTGGGGTGACGGCACCCGCGTGCGCAAGGTCTCCGTGTTCCTCACGGAGCTCGCCGAGGCCGGCCTCGTCCAGACCGGCGGCTGGGAGGGCGTGCCCGACGACGGCAGTACCAACCCGCGCGCCTCGCTCGTGCTCACGGCGTCCTGGCCCGCGGACCCCTTCGGTACCGAGGCCGGGTCGACGCGGCGCACGTACGTGGAGGACGCGGCCGCGCGGGTGCGTGAGGCGATGGCGGCGCGCGGCGCGCGGCAGTCCGAGGCCTCCGTCGACGCGACCCACCTTCCGCCCGCTGTCGCGATCGTCCCCGTCGACGTCGTCGAAGGCTCGGGGGCCACGCCGGCGGCGACGTCGGCTCCGGACGTGACGCCGGCCCAGGAGACGGCTCCGGTGCCGGTGGCGCACCCGTGGGACGTGCTCTCCGACCGCCTGCTGGCCGAGCGTGAGCGGGTGCGGACACCGTCGGGCGAGGTGGAGCTCCCCGCGCACCTGTCGGCATCGGCGCTGGTCAGGCTGGAGAGCGACCCTGGCGAGTTCGCTCAGCACCTGCGTCGACCGGTCCCGGCCGAACCGTCGTCGCAGGCTCGTCGTGGCACCCGGTTCCACGCGTGGGTCGAGGGCTGGTACGGCAGCGCCTCTCTGGTGGACGTCGACGCGCTGCCTGGTGCCGACGACGACTCGACGGCCCTCGACCTGGACGAGCAGGCGCTCCGGGACGCGTTCCTGGCGACGGAGTGGGCGAACAGGTCACCCGTCGCGGTCGAGGTGGACATCGAGATCTCGGTCGACGGCTACGTCCTGCGCTCCCGCATCGACGCGGTGTTCCCGGACGTCGCGGTGCTCACGGACGTCGCGACGGGCGCGACGGGAGCAGCCGCGGCGGGCGGGGGCGATTCGGGCACGCCGCAGCCGGTGGTGGTCGTCGACTGGAAGACCGGTGCCCCGCCGAAGGACGAGGTCGCTCGGGCGTCCCGCGAGCTGCAGCTGGCCGTGTACCGGCTCGCGTGGTCGCGGTGGACCGGCACCCCGCTGGGTCAGGTGCGCGCCGCGTTCTGCTACGTCGGTGCCGGCGTGACCGTCTACCCGGACCGGCTGCTCGACGAGGCCGAGATCACGGAGCTGCTGCGCGCGGCGACGCAGACCCAGGGTCCCCAGCGCACCGGCACCGGCGCCGGCGAACCACGGTCGAACCGTCGCGGCTCGCGCACGAACACGCCAGCTCGTCGCCGACCGGGGTGGGAAGGCACGAACGCGGCTCCGCCACGCCGGTCCGCGCAGCAGCCTGCGCCCACGCTCTTCGACGTCGACTGAGCGGTGCGGCGCTCCGATCCGCGACGAGCAGGTCGTCGCCGCTTGCGTGAGCCCCCAGCTCGGGGCTCTCGGAGGGGCGCCTGCTGAGCTGGGCACCGCGACCGGGCGCCCGTCGGGGACCCGGCGGGTCGACCGGCGCGAGGCTGCGGCCCCGCGAGAGCGGCGCGCGCCGCGCGTCAGTCGAGCAGCCGAGCCCGGATGCGCGAGAGCTCGTCGGTGGACATGCCGTGCCCGGTCAGGTAGCCGGCGACGTCGAGGTCGGCCAAGAGGTCGCGGAGGTGACCGGTCACCTCGGCCAGCCGCGCGTCGAGCTCGTCGTGGGTGCGCCCGGTCTCGTCGCCGAGACCGGCCAGCGCGTAGTCATTCATCGCGACGACCGAGGTCGCGTAGTCCTCGACGATCGCTTCCTGCGACACCCCGGCCACCGACAGCAGGAGCGCCGAGACCAGGCCCGTCCGGTCCCGACCGGCGGCGCAGTGGATGACGACCGCACCGTCGGGGGCGTCCGACACGGCGCGGACGGCATCGACCACGAGTCCCGGCCAGGTCTCGAGGGCCGCGTGGTAGTACTCCGGCGAGTCGAGCACGCCGCCCCAGCGGGCCATGAAGTCGCGGTCCTCCCAGACCTCGACGGGCCGGTGGTGCCGCGTGACGTCGGTTGGCAGGGGCAGGGGCTCGATCTCGTGCGGGTTGCGCAGGTCGACGATCGTCCGCACTCCGGCGTCGACCAGCTCGGTCCACCCCTGCGCGTCGAGGCCGTCCAGCCGGGGCGTGCGGAAGATGCGCCCGGTCCGCGTGACCGTGGTCCCGGCGGGCAGGCCGCCGAGGTCCCGCGCGTTGTGCAGACCGCCCCAGCTGACGGAGCGGTCGATCACGCGAGCAGTGGCTCGGCCGGGGCGCCCTGGTCCTCGCGGGTGTGGGCGTCGAGCTCCTCGAGCATGGCGACGGCGTCGTCGATGATCTCGGGGTCCTGGGTGCGCACGCCGTAGAGCAGCCACCGGGCCAGGGCGAGCTCCCCGGCGAGGAGTGCGCGGTCGGCCAGGTGCGGGTCGGTGAGCTCGGTCCGGCGCAGCTGGTACGCCTCCATGATCGAGTCGGTGGTGTCGGGGTGGGCCGCGACCAGGAGCCAGGCGAGGTCGTCGGCGGGGTCGGCGACGCAGGCGTCTCCCCAGTGCAGGATGCCGGTGACCTTGTCGCCGTGGACCAGGACCCGCTCGGAGGTGAGGTCGCCGTGGATGACGGTGGGCCGGAAGCGCCAGAGCGCGACGTCCTCGAGGCGGTCCTCCCAGCGACGCAGCAGCGCGGGCGGGACCTTGCCGGTGCGTGCGGCCTCGTCGACCTCGGCCTGGCGGCGCCTGCGGTACTCGCCGGCGTCGTAGGCGGGCAGCCCGGCGTTCTCGACCAGGCTGGTCGGGAGCTCGTGCACCGCGGCGATCGCGCGACCCAGGTCGGCGGCGAGGCCGGGCCCGGGGGCGAGACGGTCGAGCCGCAGGGGCTCGCCGGGGATCTCGGTGTGCACGGCGGCGCGTCCACCCTCGGGCAGGTGCGCGAACCCGACGGGTGCAGGGACGGCGAAGGGGAGCCGCCCGCGCTCGGCCTCGGTGGCGAGCACACCGAGCAGGACGATCTCGGCTTCGAGGGCGGCGCCGGCCGCGGCGTGCTGCGGCGCGCGGACGACCCACCGGTTGCGGTGGGCGTCGATCACGACCGCCGTGTCGAAGTCGGACCCGGGCTGGGCGGGCCGCCGGACGTCGAAGGCGTCGAGTCCCGGCACGGCGACGGTCGCCAGCGCGGCGAGGGCGAGAGGGGATCGAACCACCTGTCCAGGATAGGCGGGCCATGGAGCCGTCCTGGCCGAGCCGCACGGCGTGTCTTCGCCCGGTTGCTCCCGCGGCGCCGGATTGCGGGCGCGTGCGCACGCTCGATCGCCGCCGCGTACGGTGACCGCGTGATCGTTCCGGATGACCTGCCGCTGTCCCGCGCCGGCGTCGACCGCGCCGCTCTCTCGCGTCCCGAGGAGGGGTTCGTGGGGTCGGCTCTGACCGACGACGCGACCAGGGTGCTGCTCGTGTGCGACGGAGCCGTCGTGACCTCGGCGGCGTCGCGGCTCGCCCTGCTCGAGCCGTCGCAGGTCCCGGCACCCGCCACCGGGGACGACGGCTGGCTGCTGCTCGGTCGTGGTGCGGCGGGGGAGACGTACCTGGCCCTGCGGGTCCCGGACCGCGTGCCCGCGCCCAGGGTCGGGGAGGCGTCCGACGTGCTGGTCCACGCGGCGCCGACCGGCGTCGAGCCTGCGCACACGCTGGTCCTCCCCGACGGCCTGCGCTGGACTCCGCTGCGCGACATCGGCGCGGACCTGAGCGCGCACGACGCGGGGCTGGCCACCACCGCTGTCGCGCTGGACGCCTGGCACGCACGGCACCCGCGCTGCCCGCGCTGCGGAGCGCCGACGCGGGTCGCGCAGTCCGGCTGGACGCGGGTGTGCGTCGAGGACGGCTCGGAGCACTACCCCCGCACCGACCCGGCGGTGATCATGGCGGTGGTCGACGCCGACGACCGGATCCTGCTCGGGCACGCCGCGCACTGGGCGGCCGGCCGGTGGTCGACGCTCGCCGGCTTCGTGGAGGCGGGGGAGTCGCTCGAGCACGCCGTGCGCCGCGAGGTGGCCGAGGAGACCGGGGTGCTCGTCGGCGACGTCGACTACCGCGGCAGCCAGCCGTGGCCCTTCCCGGCCTCGCTCATGATCGGCTTCCGCGCGCAGGCGATCTCGACGGAGGTGACGGTGGACGGCGTCGAGCTGACCGAGGCGCGCTGGTTCTCCCGAGCGGAGCTCGCCGAGGCGGTCCGCACCGGCGACGTCCTCCCGCCAGGACGGGCGTCGATCGCGCGGGCGCTGGTGGAGGAGTGGTTCGGGGGACCGCTCAGCTGAGCCGGGCGCGGACCTGCGCGAGCGACGGGTTGGTCGCCGCGGACCCGTCGGGGAACACGACCGTCGGCACCGTCTGGTTGCCGCCGTTGAGGGACTCGACCAGCGTCGCCGCGTCGGCGTGCTCCTCGATGTTGACCTCGGTGTAGCCGATGCCCGCCGAGTCCAGCTGCGTCTTGAGCCGGCGGCAGTAGCCGCACCACGTCGTGGAGTACATCGTGATGGTGCCGGCGTCGGGCAGGGTCTGCGTGGTCATCGGTCCCTCGGTTGTCGGAGCGGTGGGGCGATCTCGTCGCCCAAGGCAGCAACGTCCGGGCGTCGAGGCTTCTTCCCGGGTCGCGTGGACGGGTGACGGTACCCGATGTGCACAGGGTGGCGACGAGGGTGTCGGCCGGTACTGAGAGACTGTGCCCGATGTCCGCCGATGCCCTCCTGGACGCCCTCGACCCCGAGCAGCGTGCCGTCGCCACCACGCTCCGGGGGCCCGTCCGTGTGCTCGCCGGAGCGGGCACCGGCAAGACGCGGGCGATCACGCACCGCATCGCGTACGGCATCCAGGTCGGCGCCTACCGCCCGGCCAACGTGCTGGCCGTGACGTTCACGGCCCGCGCCGCCGGGGAGATGCGCACACGCCTGCGGCTGCTCGGTGCGCCGGGCGTCCAGGCCCGCACGTTCCACGCGGCCGCGCTGCGGCAGCTGGGGTTCTTCTGGCCCAAGGTGGTGGGCGGTCCGCCGCCGCGGATCCTGGAGCAGAAGGTCAAGCTCGTCGCGCACGCGGCTGCGCTGGTCGGGCTCGAGACCGACCGGGAGAGCGTGCGGGACCTGGCCTCCGAGATCGAGTGGGCGAAGGTCAGCCTGGTCACCCCGGACGACTACGCGAAGGCGGCCGCCGCGACCGACCGGCCGGGTCCGGGGGGCACGGACCCGCAGGCCGTGGCGCGGCTGATGGTGGCGTACGAGTCGGCCAAGGACCAGCAGGGCGTCATCGACTTCGAGGACGTGCTGCTCCTGCTCGCGGCGATGCTGGCCGAGCGGCGGGACGTCGCGGAGTCGGTCCGGGAGCAGTACCAGCACTTCGTCGTGGACGAGTACCAGGACGTCAGCCCGCTCCAGCAGTACCTGCTCGACCAGTGGCTCGGCGGTCGGCAGGAGCTGTGCGTCGTCGGTGACCCGAGCCAGACCATCTACTCGTTCGCCGGTGCCTCCGCCCACCACCTCACGTCGTTCACGCGGACGTACCCGCGGGCGACCACCGTGGAGCTCGTCCGGGACTACCGCTCGACCCCGCAGGTGGTGTCGCTGGCGAACCACGTGATGCACGCGTCCCGCAAGGCGGGCGGTCCGGCGCCGCTGGAGCTGCGGGCGCAACGGCCGGACGGACCGGACGTGTCCTACGTGACCTACCCCGACGACGAGGCCGAGGCGGCCGGGGTCACCGACGCGATCGCGACCCTGGTGCGTGGAGGCGTGGCGGCGGCGGACATCGCGGTCCTCTTCCGCACCAACGTGCAGTCGGAGGCGTTCGAGGCGGCGCTGGCAGACCGGGGGATCGCGTACCAGGTGCGCGGGAACGCCCGGTTCTTCGCTCGCGCGGACGTGCGCACGGCGATGGTCCTGCTCCGCGGCGGTGCCCGCGCCGCGGACCCGGGGACACCGATGCCGGAGTCCGTCCGGGACATCCTGCGCAGCGCAGGGTGGTCGGAGACGCCGCCGGAGGGCAGGGGAGCGGGCCGGGAACGCTGGGACGCGCTGCAGGCCCTCGTGGCCCTCGCCGACGCCCTTGCCGCTGCGCCGCCGACGGGCGACGGGCCGCCCACGGTGTCCGACCTCGTCGCCGAGCTCGACGAGCGCGCCGCGGCGCAGCACGCACCGACCGTCGAGGGCGTGACCCTCGCGTCTCTGCACGCCGCCAAGGGCCTCGAGTGGGACGCGGTGTTCCTCGTGGGGCTGTCCGACGGTCTCCTGCCGACCGTCCAGGCGCAGACGGACGCGACCGTGGCCGAGGAGCGCCGCCTGCTCTACGTCGGGATCACCCGCGCGCGGGAGCACCTGCAGCTGTCCTACTCCCGTGCCCGCCACCCGCGGGCGCGCGCGAACCGTGGGGTGTCCCGGTTCCTCACGGACCTGTGGCCCGACGAGCGGCGCCGGCCGGGCGTCCCACGACGTGATCTCGACGCGCGTCAGCAGGCCCTGGTCGACGTCCTGACCGCGTGGCGGGACGCGCACGCCGCCGAGCTGCGTCGCCAGCCCGCGTCCGTCCTCACCAGCGCGACCATCCGCGCGATCGCCGAGCGGTGCCCCAGCACGCTCGAGGAGCTGGGCGCGGTCCGTGGAGTCGGCCCGATGACGCTCGCGGACGTCGGCGAGGACGTCCTCGCAGCGGTGCGCGCGACGGTGCGCGAACCCGCTCGTTGAGCCGATCGGGCGATGGCAGAAACTCGTCGACGAAAGTTCGTTTATTCGGTTGTCCCCCGCGCGAGGCCGGTTCTAGTCTGGGCGACGTCCTTGTAGAGGGACCGCGCCGACAGGTGAGGGTCCGAGCCGGAGAGGGGGTGGGTGCACAGATGGAGACCAAGATGATCGCCACGCCGAACGCTTACGCGTTCCTGCCGCGATCCGTCGCGCCCACCGCGTTCTGGTTCCAGGGGATCGCTCTGCCCGTCGGCGGCAGCGCCCTCGAGCCCATCGGCGGGTCGAAGCGTCGCACGGCGACAGATCCCCGCACGCACCTGATCCGGACTCCCATGATCTGACCTCGAACGAGGCACAGGCCGCGGAGTCCGAACTCGGACCCGCGGCCTTTCTGTTCTCCCGATGAGTCGGGTGAACGGGTTGGCAGTCGGTCCGGCACCGACGCAACACGCTCACCAGCAAGGACATCAGGAGGACATCGTGCGGCTCACGACGCTGCTCGACACGGTGAACCAGGGCGGATCCGGCCCGTGGCCCGTCACCGACAGCACTTCGACGACCGACGACCGCCAGACGTTCGACCAGCTCGTCGCCGACTTCATCCCGTGCCGGTCCAACGACCCCGAGCTCTGGTTCGCCGAGCGCACCGCCGAGGTCGAGCAGGCCAAGGCCCTGTGCCGTGAGTGCCCGCTGATGGAGGGGTGCCTGGCCGGCGCCATCGACCGCGCCGAGCCGTGGGGCGTGTGGGGTGGCGAGGTGTTCGTCGGCGGGGTGGTGGTCGCGACCAAGCGTGGTCGTGGCCGTCCCCGGAAGAACGCGGTCCCCGCGGCCTGACGGCCGTCACTGCACCCGGCTCGCCACCAGCGACGCCGGGAGGGCGGTGCACCCGCACTCGGGGTGCACCGCCCACGTGCGTCTGCGGGGGACCGCGTCCGGCAGTGCCACCTCGAACGTGGCCCCGGGCGCGAGGCCGCGGACGCGGTCCAGGTGCGCGAGCACGGCCGCGGCACCGAGGCCGGCACAGACCGCGGCGACCTGCCCGGCCTCGTCGGCGCCCCCGCCGACGCGCAGCTGCGCGGCGACCGTGGGCCAGGAGGCGTCCGCGTCCGCGCGGTGCAGGTCGAGGCAGCGCAGGCACGGACCGACGCCGGGCACGACGAACGGGCCCACGACGGTGTCGGCCTCGCGGACGACGACACCCAGATGGGCGGTACCCCCGGCGACGAGAAGCGGTCCGCGCCCGGGATCCGCGACCCCGTCCTCGACGAGGACGACGATGTCGGGCGTCCGGTCCGACGCGGTCGACACGTGCGGGGCGACGTCGCGCAGCAGCCGGGCGGTGACGTGCTCGCGCACCGACCCGGCGTCGGCCCACCGGTACCCGCAGAGGCCGATGTCCGTCGAGCGCACGGGTCGTTCGTCGTCCACGAGCAGCGTGCCGACTCCCGCTGCCGCGAGCCCGACGGCGATGCCGAGGCCCGTCGGACCCAGCCCGAGGACCGCGACCACCCGGTCCGCACGTGCCCGGACGACGCCCGCCCCGTCGCCGTCGGCCCGCAGCAGTGACCACACCGCGGCGTCCACGGACGCAGGCCCGAGCAGGGTCGCGCGAGGCGCGTCGCCGGTGGTGAGCCGCGCCTCGACCAGCACCTCGACGAGCGCACGCACCCGGTCCGGGTCGACGTCGTGCCGGGACGTCAGGTCCGCGAGCCGGGTCAGGTCCGTGCGCGCGTCGATCAGCTGGAGCACGTCCGCCTCGGACGGGGTGAGGTCGGTCAGGCGGACCGCCCAGCGCGGGTCGGTGCCCAGCTGGACCTCTGTGGCGGTGCGTCGCAGCACCCGCAGCCCGGCACGCAGTCGCATGGCGCTCCCCTCAGGACGAGGGCGTCACTGTGGCAGCGGCGGCCGTCGTCCCGTGCTCGTCGTCCACAGGGCCCGGGCATGCCGAAGGGCACCGTCCGTGCGGACGATGCCCCTGGGCGACGTGGTGGTGCTCAGGCCTTGCCGAGGATGCGGTTGAGCTTGGTGCCGCAGACCGGACAGACGGCCTTCGCCATCCTCCGACCGGACTCGGAGACGACGACGTCACCCTCCGCCTGGCGCTTCTCCTTGCACTTCACGCAGTAGAACTCGCCTGCATATGTCTCAGCCATGGGGCCCTCCCTCGGTGTCCTGCACCGGACCGGGAAACCGCCGGCCGGCGGCCGGGCGTGGTGGTGCTGCCACGCCCGCGCGACTTTCACAGTAGTAGTCGAGGCACCCGCAGCCCGCGGAATCGTGCAGGACTCGCCGTGTGTCGACGCTGAACCGGGCCGTGCGGGGCCTGCGCGCTAGCGTTCTTCCGTGCAGCCCACGCAGGACCTGTCGCAGGTGGAGATCCGCCGCTCACGCAAGCGCGTGCGCACGGTGACCGCCTGGCGCGAGGGCGACCGCACCATCGTGGCCATCCCCGCGCGGTTCACGCGGGCTCAGGAGCACGAGTGGGTGCGCCGCATGCTGGCCCGGCTCGCGGCGCAGGAGAGGCGACGGCGACCGTCGGACGACGAGCTGATGTCCCGCGCGACGGAGCTCTCGGCCAAGTACCTCGGCGGGCGGGCGCGGCCGACGACGGTGCGCTGGTCCACCAACCAGGGTCGGCGGTGGGGCTCCTGCACGCCGTCCGACAGCACGATCCGGATCTCCGACCGCGTCCGGGGGATGCCTCGGTGGGTGCTCGACTACGTGCTGCTGCACGAGCTGGCGCACCTGCTGCACGCCGGGCACGGTCCGGAGTTCTGGGCGGTGCTCGACGCGTACCCCCGCACCTTGCGGGCGCGGGGGTTCCTCGAGGGGTACGCCTACGCCGCCGAGCGGGGCGCGCACACCCCGCCCGGCGAGGCCGACGCGGACGACGACCTGGTGGACGCGGGCGACATCGGCACCGACGAGGTCGACGACGGCGGGATCGAGGAGCCGGACGGCGTGGTGGCGGACGAGGTGGACGTCGAGGACTTCCCGTCCGACGACGACGCGGTCGACGACGAGATCGACGCTGTTGAGGTCGTCGACGAGGTGGTCGGTCAGCTGGAGCTGGAGCTCGACGGCCTGGAGTCCGAGCGCCAGGCCTGAGGTCGATGACGCAGCTCGTCCGGGCCAGCTCCACGCTCGTCCGAGGGCCGTGGTCGCGAGCCCAGGCGCGCTCGTCCGAGCGTTCGTGGGTTGCCAGTGCCAAACGCGCTCGCCCGTCGACCGTGGTTCGAGCACCGCGGCCGTCGACGCGCGGTCGCCCCGGGACCGCCCGGCGCGATCCGGTCGGCGCGCGTCAGGTGGTCGGGTCGGTAGTCGGGTCGGTGTTGGGGTCCTCGCCCAGGATCTCGGCCAGCGCGCGGTCGACCTCGGCGGCGTCGTCGACGGCCGTCGCCCGTCGCGCGGCGTAGCCGGCCGGGTCGTCGAGGTCCTCGGTGCCGGGCAGCAGGTCGGGGTGATCCCAGACGGCGTCGCGCGCCGTCGCCCCGTTGTCGCGGGTGATCTGCGCCCACAGGGCCGCCGCGTCACGCAGGCGGCGCGGGCGCAGCTCGAGTCCGACGAGGTTGGCGAACGTCTGCTCGGCCGGACCCCCGGCGGCGCGACGTCGGCGGATCATCTCGCGCAGCGCCATCGTGTGCGGCAGGTGGGGGAGCGCGGCGGTCGTCGTGACCTCGTCGACCCACCCCTCGACCAGCGCCAGTGCCGTCTCCAGGCGTTCGAGCGCGGCCTGCTGCGCCGGTGTCGTGTGCGGCGCGAAGACCCCACCCGACAGTGCCTGCTGGAGTGCCGCGGTGTCGGTCACGTCGATCGAGCGCACGGCCTCCTCGAGCTGGTCGGCGTCGATGGTGATGCCGCGCGCGTAGGCCTCGACCGTGGCGAGCAGGTGCGCCCGCAGCCAGGGCACGTGTGTGAACAGGCGGGTGGCCGCGGCCTCGCGCAGCGCCAGGAAGAGGCGGACCTCCTCGGCGGGCGCGTCGAGCCCTTCGGCGAACGCGTCGACGTTGGCCGCGACGAGCGCGGGCGTCGGTCGGTCGAGCAGCGGGAGGCCGATGTCGGTGGTGCCGAACACCTCGTGCGCGAGGGTGCCCGCGGCCTGACCCACCTGCATGCCGAAGACGGCGGACCCCAGCTGGCGAAGGAGCTGGCCGGGCTCGATCCCGCCGGGCAGCGCGAGGTCCTCCGGGGACTCCTCGGGCAGGGCGCCGCCGAGCGCCCCGACGAGCGCGACCGACAGCGAGGACGCCACCGGCTCGGTCAGCGTGCGCCAGGTCGGCAGGGTCGCCTCGACCCACTCCGCGCGGCTCCAGGCCCGCGGCGTGCCGGTGGACGGCGGCAGGTCCGTGGCGGCGTCGAGCCACAGCTCGGCGACGCCGAGCGCGTCGAGGACCTGGCGGGTCTGGGCGGGGGTCAGGGACGGGTCGCCCCCTGCCGCGGCCTGCTGACGGGCGAGGTCGTGGGCCATCTGCCAGTTCACCGGGTCGTCGCCGGATGCGGCGAGCAGGGCCTGGACCTGCGAGAACACCTGCTGGAGTGCCGCCGGGTCGTCCGGGAGGCCGGACGCTGCGGCCATCGCGCCGGGGTCGAAGCCGCGCTCCTGGAGCTCGCGGATCGCCTCGTCGGCGCCGTCGCCCAGCATCGCGCGCATCACCTGCTCCCAGGCGGGCACGCCACCATCGGATCCCGGGACGGCGGGGTTGTCGGGGCTCACGTGGACCTCCTGCGACGATAGGGCCGGCTGCGATCCACGGTAACCGCGCAGCACAGGATCGAGGGATGGTGGGCGAGCAGATTCGCTCAGGGCGCAGCAGCCGACGAGGTGGCGGTCTGCCGGCGGGTGCGGTCGAGACGAGCGAGCCGACGGACGAGGTCGTCGTCGTCGGCCGTGGACCGATCGCGTCCGCGGTCGCGGCCGCGTGGGGCGCCGGCGTGCGGACGATCGACGAGCTCCCCGCGGACAGCCCGCACGAGGCGCTGGTCGGCGCCGGCGTCGTGGTGCTCGTCGCCCACCCGGGCGACCTCGTCGACTCCCCGGTCAAGGGGCGTCGTGAACGTGAGGCAGCCGTCGTCGCGCACACGCAGCGTGTCCTGGGTGCGGCGCGCGCCGTCGGTGCCCGGCACGTCGTGGCGATCGGGTCCGCCGTCGTGCACGGCGCCTGGGCCGACCGCCCGGTGATCCACGACGCGGACCCGCTCCCGCGCGCGGACGAGGCGGCCCGCGACGGCCTGGTCGGTGACCTCCTGGCGGCCGAGGCCGTGCTGGAGCGCGCCCGGCGCAAGCAGGCTCCGCTCGTCACGGTGCTGCGTCCAGCGGCGGTGGTCGGGACCGGGATCGACACGTTCGTGACGCGGCACTTCGAGGCGCCGCGCCTCCTGACGGTGCGCGGGGCGGTCCGGCAGTGGCAGTTCGTGCACGTCGAGGACCTCGCCGCCGCTGCCAGGTTCGCCGTGGCGCACCGGCTGGCGGGCGTCCTGACCGTTGGCGCGGACGACGTCCTCGAGCCCGCGCAGGTCGAGGCGGCGGCCGGGATGCGGCGGATCGAGCTGGCCGCGACGACGGCGTTCGGGACCGCCGAGCGCCTGCACCGCGTCGGCGTGCTGCCTGCGCCGGCCTCCGAGCTCGCGTTCGTCGTCTACCCGTGGACCGTCGCGGCGGACAGGCTGCGCGCGGCGGGCTGGGCTCCACGCTGGTCGAGCGCCGCGTGCCTGGACGTGCTGCTCGAGGGTGTCCAGGGCCGGGTCGCCGTCGCGGGGCGGCGCGTCGGCACCCGTGACGCGGCGGCGCTCGGGGCAGCGGGAGCGGCGGTCGCGCTCATCGGCACCGCGGCGGTCTGGCGGCAGGCGCGTGCCCGGCGGCGGCCGTGAACGCCGACGGTGCCGAGTCGGGGGATGATGTGGTCGTGCTCGACCAGCCCACCTCGCCGTACGACGTCGACGACGCCCCCGGTCAGCCCGACCGCATCAGCCCCCGGTCGCTGACCCTCTCGGTGGGCATGATGGCGACCGCGCTGCTGCTCGCCGTCCTCGTCGTGCTGCCCGTGCCGTACGCGATCAGCAGCCCCGGGCCCACGCGTGACGTGCTGGGCGAGCACGACGGGACCCCGCTCATCCAGATCTCCGGCGCCGAGACGTTCGACTCCACCGGCGAGCTGCGACTGACCACCGTCTCGGGCACGGGCGGACCCGGCTTCCCGTCGAGCGTCGTCGGGGTGCTGCAGGGCTGGCTGTCGCGCTGGGCCGTCGTCCAGCCCGTCGAGCTGCTCTACCCGCCGGACCGGACGCAGGACGAGATCGACGAGTCGAACACCGCCGAGATGGTCTCCTCGCAGGAGAACGCCGCCGTCGCAGCACTGACGGAGCTCGGCTACGAGGTTCCTGCGACGCTCGTGGTCGCCGGCACCGTCGAGGGCTCCGACGCGGAGGGCAAGGTCGAGGAGGGGGACGTCATCGTCGCCCTCGACGGCACCGCGGTGCCCGACTACCAGTCGCTCATCGGGCTGCTCGAGGCGGTCGAGGCGGGGGACACCGTGACCCTGACCGTCCGGCGGCACGGCCAGGCGGTCGACATCCCGATCGTGACCACCGAGCGGCCCGACGGCGGCGCGCAGATCGGGGTGTTCATCGACCCGGCGTTCGACATGCCGGTCGACGTCACGATCAGCATCGACGACATCGGCGGTCCGAGCGCCGGGACCATGTTCGCGCTCGGCATCATCGACAAGATGACGCCGGAGGACGAGGCGAACGGCAAGGACATCGCGGGGACCGGGACCATCGACGTCACCGGCGAGGTCGGTCCGATCGGCGGCATCCGGCAGAAGCTCGCGGGCGCGACGCGGGACGGGGCGACGTGGTTCCTGGCGCCGGCCGCGAACTGCGACGAGGTCGTCGACCACGTGCCGGACGGTCTGCGCGTCGTGCGCATCGAGACGCTGCACGAGGCGCGCGAGGCGATCACGGCGATCGGTGCCGGCACGGCCGACGACCTGCCGACCTGCACGGGCTAGTTGCGCGCCGGCGGCAGCGCCGACTCGGCCGTACGCCGCACACCTTGGCACGTCGGTCGACCCCTGGCGGTCTCCAGGACCAGCCGTCGTGGGTCCGGCAGGCGGCCGAGCAGCGCTACTCGAGCGTGGTCCGGACCGCCGCCACCAGCCCCGGCACCAGGTCCGGTCCCTGACCGACCTGGTCGGCGGTGTCGTTCGCGCGGCTGCGCACCGCGCACCAGGACGGGCCGTCGCGCAGCGCACCCACGACGAGCCGCACGTCCTGGCGGTCGGGGTGGCCCAGCAGGTACTCCAGGGCGGCGTCGGTGTCCAGCGGCATGTCCTCCTCCGCGGCCGGGGGGAGGACGACGCGCTCGACGGTGACAGCCATCCCGTCCACCGTCGACGGCCAGGACAGGCCGGCCAACAGTGTCTCGAGGTCCGGGGCGGCGGGTAGCTCCTCCTGCTCGACGGACGTGAGGTGGGACGGCTGCGACCGGGCGGCGGCCAGCACGGACGGGTCGAGCTGCGCGGCGAGTCCGGGTTCGGTCCGCAGCATCTCCTGCGTCCGGACCAGCGCGAACACCCGCACGGGTCCGTCCCAGCCGGCCTCAGCCACGTGGTGCTCGATCTCGCGGACGGATTCGGCCAGTGCGGCCAGGTCGGGGGAGGGCTCACTCACAGGTTCATCGTCGCATTCCTGTGGGAACCTGTGCCTCGACCGGCACGTTCTCCCGTGCGAGTGGCGTGTGATCTTCGCGCCGTGCTGATCTGTGCTCACCTGTTGCCGACGACGAGGACTGCCACGCCGTGACCTTCGGAAGCCCGCCGCCCCGCCCGAGCCCGGCGCGCCCGCGCCGCCGCGGTGCGCTCGCCCCCACGCTCGTCGTCCTCGGGGTGCTCGTCGTCGCCGTGCTGATCCTGGCCCAGGTGTGGACGGAGGTCCTCTGGTACCAGCAGCTCGGGTTCGGCAACGTGATCCGCACCGAGTGGGGCACCCGGGCGATCCTGTTCGTGCTCGGCTTCCTCGTCATGGGCGGCGCCGTCTGGTGGAGCCTCAACTTCGGCTACCGCTCGCGCCCCGTGTACGCGCCGTCGACGCAGGAGCAGGCGAACCTCGACCAGTACCGCGAGGCCATCGAGCCGCTGCGCCGGCTGGTCATGATCGTCGGCCCCGCCGTCCTGGGGCTGTTCGCCGGCGCGGCCGCGTCGCAGCAGTGGCAGACCATCCAGCTGTGGATGCACGGGGGATCGGTCGGGAAGTCCGACCCCCAGTACGGCATCGACCTGGGGTTCTACCTGTTCACGCTGCCGGGTCTGCGGTTCGTCGTGTCGTTCCTCATGGCGGTCGTCGTGCTCTCCGGCATCGGCGCCCTGGCCACCCAGTACCTCTACGGCGGCCTGCGCGTCGGCGGTCAGCGCGGTGGCGCACCCCGGACGACGCGGGCGGCGCGGATCCAGCTGTCGGTCATCGCGGCCGTGCTCATGCTGCTCATCGCCGCCAGCTACTGGCTGGACCGGTTCTCGATCCTGACCAAGACGGGCCGCAAGTTCGCCGGCGCCTCGTTCACCGACGTCAACGCCGTCATCCCGTCGAAGGCGATCCTGGCGGGCATCGCGATCTTCGTCGCGGTGATGTTCATCGCGACCGCGATCCGCGGCAACTGGCGGCTGCCCGCGATCGGTGTCGGCCTGATGGTCGTCGCGGCCGTGGCCGTCGGCGGCATCTACCCCGCAGTGGTCCAGCGCTTCCAGGTGCAGCCGAACCAGCAGGACGCCGAGTCCGAGTTCATCAAGCGCAACATCGACGCCACCCTCGACGCGTACGACCTGCAGGACGTCGAGAAGACGGACTACGACGCCGAGGTCACGGCCGAGGCCGGTGCGCTGCGCGCCGACGCCGACACCACGGCCTCCATCCGCCTGCTCGACCCGCAGATCGTCAGCCCGTCGTTCAAGCAGCTGGAGCAGATCCGGGCGTTCTACGACTTCCCCGACTCCCTGTCGGTCGACCGGTACGAGGTCAACGGTGAGAGCCGTGACACCGTCATTGCGGTCCGGGAGCTGTCGCTCGAGGGCCTGGACGCGCAGCAGCGCAACTGGACCAACGACACCACCGTGTACACGCACGGCTTCGGCGTCGTCGCGGCCTACGGCAACACGACCGCCGGCCGCGGCGCGCCCGACTTCTGGGAGGGCGGCATCCCGTCCTCCGGCGACATGGGCGAGTACCAGCCGCGCATCTACTTCAGCCCGAAGGCGCCGCTCTACTCGATCGTCGGCGCCCCCTCGGGTACCGACCCGTGGGAGCTGGACTACCCCGCCGACGACTCGGAGGGTGCGGTGAACAGTACGTTCCCCACGCAGGACGTCTCCGCCGGCCCGTCGATCGGCAACCCGCTGAACAAGCTGCTCTACGCACTGAAGTTCGGCTCGGAACAGATCCTCTTCTCCGACCGCGTGACGGGAGACTCGCAGATCCTCTACGAGCGCGACCCGCGCGACCGCGTGCAGAAGGTCGCCCCGTACCTCACGCTCGACGGCCGGGCGTACCCCGCGGTGGTCGACGGCCGGGTCAAGTGGATCGTCGACGGCTACACGACGTCGGACCAGTACCCCTACTCCGAGCCGAAGTCGCTCGACGACGCCACGACGGACTCGCTGACCGAGTCATCCGAGACCATCCAGGCGCTCCAGCCGAAGACCGCGAACTACATCCGCAACTCGGTGAAGGCGACGGTCGACGCCTACGACGGCTCGGTGACGCTGTACGCGTGGGACGCCGAGGACCCGATCCTCAAGGCGTGGGACTCGGTGTTCCCGTCGACGCTCGAGCCGATGTCGTCCATCAAGGGCAGCCTGATGAGCCACCTGCGCTACCCCGAGGACCTGTTCAAGGTGCAGCGCAACCTGCTCGCCCGCTACCACGTGACGAACGCCGGCCAGTTCTTCTCGGGTAACGACTTCTGGGCCAACCCCAACGACCCGACCAGCAGCGTCGCGGTCCCGCAGCCGCCGTACTACCTCACGCTGCGGATGCCCGACCAGGACGCAGCCAGCTTCTCGCTGATGTCGTCCTTCATCCCGACCGGCACGAACGCACGCAACGTCTTGACCGGGTACCTGGCGGTCGACGCGGAAGCAGGCAACGAGGACGGGAAGGTCTCGGAGGACTACGGCAAGATGCGCCTCCTCGAGCTGCCACGCGACTCGACGGTGCCCGGCCCCGGTCAGGTGAACAACAACTTCGTCGCTGACCCGGACGTGTCCAACGAGCTGAACATCCTCGGCCGTGGCGACTCGCAGGTGGTCCGCGGCAACCTGCTGACCCTGCCCATGGGCGGCGGTCTGCTGTACGTGCAGCCGGTCTACGTCCAGGCGCGGTCCGGCACCACGTTCCCGCTGCTGCAGCGCGTGCTCGTCGCGTTCGGTGACGACATCGGGTTCGCGGACACCCTCGACGGTGCCCTCGACCAGGTGTTCGGCGGCGACTCGGGCGCGGACGCCGGCGACGCCGGGACCGACCCCGACGCGGGAACGCCGCCGACGGACGAACCGACCGCCGAACCGACGGACGGGCCGACCCCGGAACCGACCGACCCCGGGACCGGGACCGGCACGGACGCGACCGCCCGTGCGGACCTCGACCGAGCCCTGCAGCAGGCCAAGGAAGCCATCGCCGACAGCCAGTCCGCGCTGGCGCGCAACGACTTCGCCGCCTACGGCGAGGCGCAGCAGCGGCTCGACCAGGCCGTCCAGAGCGCCCTCGAGGCGGAGGCCCGGCTCGACGAGTGAGTGCTGGGCCCGGCCGGCGGAGGGTGACGTACGCCACCGCTGGCCGGGCACCGGCGATTTGGTCCCCCCTGAGGGGTGGGGTAAGTTGTAACCACCGACGCGGGGTGGAGCAGCTCGGTAGCTCGCTGGGCTCATAACCCAGAGGTCGCAGGTTCAAATCCTGCCCCCGCTACAAGAAGACGAAGGCCCGGACCTGGTGGTCCGGGCCTTCGTCGTTCTCGGTCCCTGGTCGGCTACTCGGCGTCGTCCGGGGGTGCCGGGGCGCCGTCGCGCTCGTCGCGTTCGGCCCAGCCCAGCAGCGGCGCCAGGTCGAACACCGCGTCGTCGATGCCGGCATGGAGGTCACCGAGCTCGGCATACCGTGCGGGGACCGTGTGCAGGGTGCAGTCGCGGGGATCGACGTCATCGATCTCCTCCCAGCGCAGGGGCGTCGACACGGTGGCGTCGGGAGTCCCGCGCACCGAGTAGGCCGAGGCGATGGTGTGGTCGCGCGCGTTCTGGTTGTAGTCGACGAACACGAGGGACGGGTCCCGGTCGCGCCGCCACCACGTGGTCGTGACGTCGTCCGGAGCGCGGCGCTCCACCTCGCGCGCGAAGGCCAGAGCCGCTCGGCGGACGTCCGCGAAGCCGTGCTCGGGGGTGATCCGGACGTAGATGTGCAGGCCGGAGCCGCCGGAGGTCTTCGGCCAGCCGACTGCGCCCAGCTCGTCCAGGACCTCGTGGGCCACGTGTGCGACCCGACGCACCCGGTCGAAGGGGCAGTCCGGCATCGGGTCCAGGTCGATGCGCCACTCGTCGGGGCGTTCGGTGTCGGCCCGGCGGCTGTTCCACGGGTGGAACTCGACGGTCGACATCTGCACCGCCCAGATCACGTGGGCGAGCTCGGTCACGCACAGCTCGTCGGCGGTGCGGCCGTAGCGGGGGAAGTAGAGCTCGACCGTCTCCATCCACGGCGGGGCCCCGCGCGGCAGCCGCTTCTGGTGCACCTTCTCCCCGGCGACGCCCGTCGGGTAGCGGTGCAGCATGCACGGACGCTCCCGCAACGCACGCACGATCCCGTCACCCACGGCGAGGTAGTAGTGCGCGAGGTCGAGCTTGGTCGCGCCGCTGGCGGGGAAGTAGACGCGGTCGGGGTTGGAGAGCCGCACGGTGCGGGTCCCGACCTCGAGCTCCACGGCGGGTGAGTGTTCCGGGGCCATGCCTCATTCAAGCGTGCTGCGTGCCTCCGCGGGCTGACCGCACGACCCGGAAGCGCAGGTGGACGACGCCGTCCTCCCCCTCGAGCACCCGGACACGCTCGAGCTCCCGCTGCTCGACGCCGAGGTCCTCGAAGAGTCGACGGCCCTCGCCGAGGAGGACGGGGACGAGGTGGATCTCGAGCTCGTCGAGGATCCCGAGCGCGAGGGCACGCTGAGCGATGCCGGCGCCGTGGACCAGCACGTCCCTGTCGCCGGCGGCGAGCCTCGCGTCGCGCATCGCGGCCGCGAGGTCGCTCACGTACCTGACGGCCGGCCACGCCGCGGCCCAGTCGGGCGCAGCGTGTCGGCTCAGGATGTAGAGGGGCACACCGTGGTGATGGTCGCCGCCCCAGCCTCCCGCCGGCTCGAAGGTCCCACGGCCGGCCACCACGGCGCCCGTCGCCATCAGCTCGTCGTAGACCTGGCGGTTCACGCCGCGCAGGCGAGCGACGGCGGCGTCGAAGTCACCGCCCTCGGTGCCGGGGAAGATCCACTCGTGCAGTCGCTCGATGCCGTCGCCGGGCCGGTCGGTCGGCCCGTCGATGAAGCCGTCCAGGGACATGGACATGTACAGCACGGTTGCGGCCATCTCATCTCCTCCGGTCCCCGACAGCACGCACGTCCGGCGCGCCAGTCTTCATCCTGCCTCGCCGGGCCGACCGCGGCCCGGTCGGCCGTCGGCCTCGCGTGGCTGCATGTGTGGCCGGCCTCGTCGTCGAGGTCGCGGCGGAATCCCGGTGGAAAGGATTAGCACCCTGGACTCGGCCGTCGCCGGTATCCCAGGGTGGGCGCGTCCGCCCGCACCTGGGTCGGGAGTCCGCAGCGTCGCGGGCCTGGCCGGCGTGCGGGACGGGCACCCGCCCACAGTCGGGCAGGTCCTGGTCCGGCCGCATCACGGTGGTGCGACGCATGCTCGGCGACGGCTCGTCGCCGATCGCCCGATCGAAGCGAGGTCCAACCATGAGCGTGCGCCGTCTGACTGCCGTCGTCGTGGCTGCGGCCGTGTCCGTCGCGGGCGGGTTCGTCGCTGCCGGGCCGGCCGTCGCCGCCGAGCAGCCGGTCGACGTCACCGTCGACACCCATGCAGGGCTCGGCACGGTGCCGAAGCTCGGGACGGGTGCCAATCACGCGATCTGGGACACCGAGCTGGGGAGCGAGGAGACGTCGACGCTGCTGAAGGCGGCCGGGGTGACCATGCTGCGGTACCCCGGTGGTTCGTACGCGGACATCTACCACTGGCAGGACCACACCGCGCCGGGCGGGTACGTGGCGCCGAACACCGACTTCGACACGTTCATGGCGGGTGCGCGCCGCACGGGCGCCCAGCCCATCGTCATCGCGAACTACGGCACCGGCTCGGCCGAGGAGGCTGCCGGCTGGGTCCGGTACGCGAACGTCACGAAGAAGTACGGCGTCAGGTACTGGGAGATCGGCAACGAGAACTACGGCAACGGCCACTACGGCACGAGCTGGGAGGCCGACGACCACGAGGACAAGAGCCCGACGCAGTACGCGAACGAGGTCGTGGCCTATGCGGCGGCGATGAAGGCGGTCGACCCGAGCGTCAAGATCGGCGCGGTGCTGACGACGCCGGGCAACTGGCCGGACAACATCGTCGGACCTGGTGACTCCGCGCCCTGGAACCAGACCGTGCTGTCGATCGCCGGGCCGTCCATCGACTTCGTGGTCCTGCACTGGTACCCGGGTGGCGCCGACGCCGCGGACGCGCTGGCGAAGCCGGACCAGGTGGTCGACATCGCGGAGATGACGCGCGCGCAGATCAGCCGGCACGCGGGCGCGGACTCGGGCCGGATCGGCATCTCACTCACCGAGCTCAATGCCGGGTGGGGCGTCAACACCCAGCCGGGTGCGCTGTTCGCCGCAGACACGCTGCCCGCGCTGTGGGCGGCCGGGGTGTTCACCGTCGACTGGTGGAACGTCCGCAACGGCATGGGCACCGTGAGCACCGTCGCCGGGCAGACCGACTACGGCGACTTCGGGCTGTTCTCCAGCGGGAGCTGCAACGAGGACGGGTCGGTCTGCGAGCCGCCCCTGAACACGCCGTTCGCGCCGTACCACGCGCTGGCGCTGCTCGACAGGTTCGCGAACGCGGGTGACCAGCTGCTCCGGGTCACGACGAACGACCCGGCGGTTCGTGGGCACGCCGTGCGGCGACCCAACGGGGAGCTCGCCGTGATGCTGCTCAACGAGGACCCCGACCGTGAGCGCACCGTCGCGATCGACTACGCCGGCTACACGCCGTCGCCCAACGCGCCCAAGGTCTCCACCTACCTGAACGGGGGGACGGGCATCGTCGAGAGCCGCACCGGCACCGCCGCCTCGCAGACCCTGCCGGCGTACTCGCTGACCACCTTCACGCTGAAGCCCAAGCTCTCCCGGACGCTCCCACCCGCCGCCGGCACCCCCACCGTCTCCGCGGTGACGGACAGCGCGGCGACCGTGACCTGGAAGGCCGTGCCGGCCAGCGTCCGCACCGCGGGCTACGACGTCTACCTCCAGGACGGCGACGACGCCCGGCTGGCCGGTCACGTCAACGGCACCTCCACGGCTCTGACCGGCCTGGAGCCCGGCACCCGGTACACGGTGACCGTGGTGACCAGGGACAAGGCCGGTGCGGAGAGCTGGTCGACGCCGGCGGTCTCGTTCGTCACCGGCACCCCCACGGCGAGCGGGTGCAGCGTGCGGCTGACCAACGCGTCGGACTGGGGCAACGGGTACGTCGGCAGCGTCGACATCACCAACACCGGTGACGTCGCGGTCGAGGGCTGGACCCTCGGGTTCTCCTACCCCCGGCGGTGGGTGAGCTTCGGAGGCGGCTGGAACGGGACCTGGACGGCCGCCGGCGACGCGGTGACCGCGACCAACGCGGACTGGAACGCCACCATCGCGCCCGGCGCCACGATCAACGTCGGGTACGTCGGCAGCTACGCCGGTCCGAACGTCCTGCCGAACCTGTTCACCCTCAACGGCACGCTCTGCACGACGACCGGGTGAGACCACCCGGCTACATCTCCTCCGCGGTCCCTGTGACCCGCACGCGGCCCTCTCGGGGGACCTCCACGACGATGAGCGACGGTCGCCCGGTCTCCGACCCCTGGTCGACGGTGAGCACCGCAGGCGTGTCGAGGTGCCCGACTGCCCGCAGGTACGCGCCGAGGCCGGCTGCCGCTGAGCCGGTCGCCGGGTCCTCGCGGATCCCGCCCCGCGGGAACGGGTTCCGCGAGGCGAACGTCGTCGCCGAGAGCCGCTGGACGACGGGGACCGTGCCGTCCCACCCGTGGGCGTCCTGCAGGGCCAGCACCGCGTCGCCGTCGTGGTCGAGGCGCTCGAGGACGCCTGCCCGCACCGGGACGAGGGGATGCAGGTTGCCGCCGTGCACGAGCGCCGGACGCAGCACGGGGTCGAGGTCGCCCCGGTCGAGCCTCAGGGTCGCCAGCAGCTCGTCGACGAGGTCTCGGTCGAGCTCCTCGACCTCGGTGTCGACCGCCACCAGGGTCGCGCGGTCCTCGGTCACCTCCACGGGAACGAGGCCGGCGTTCGTCGTCAGCCGCACCACGGGTGCCGCGCCCCGTCGTCGCGCCAGGGCGACGCCCGACGCGATCGTCGCGTGCCCGCAGAACGCGATCTCCGCGCGCGGGGTGAAGTAGCGCACGCGCGCCGCGTCGGGCTCGATCGCGGTGAGGAACGCCGTCTCGCTGAAGCCGAGGTCCGCCGCGATCCGCAGCATGTCCGCGTCGTCGAGCTCCTCCGCGTCCAGGACAACACCGGCCGGGTTCCCCGACCGTGGGTTCGGCTCGACTGTGGTGAACGCCCGGTACCTCAGGATCTCCATCCCCCGATCGTCCCTGCGGATTGCCGGGGCCGCGACAGCCAATCGGACGGAGGTGGCCCCGCACAGGCCCCGTCGGGAGGCCTGTGCTTCGATCGAGGCAGCCAACCGCCCGGACGACCCCGACAGAAGGACGTATCGCGATGACAGAGACACGGCTGCTCCCGTTCGGTTCCGCACCGGTGCCGTCGAGCGGTGCCGAGGTCGAGAGGCGGGCCGCCGCTCTCCTGGCGACCCTGGCGCAGCCGGGCGTCGGGGGCCTCGGCGGAGTCCAGGTCGCGGCGGAGGTCGACGGTGCGGACCTCGCGTCGCTGCGCGTGGATGCCTCCGGTGTCACCGTCGACGACCAGCGGCTGAGGGCCGCGCCGCCCGCGGTGCCGCCGGTCGACGTCGTGCGTCGCGAGCCGGGAACGGTCCGCAGCCTGGAGGTCGTCGCCCACCCGGTGTCGGTCCGGGGTGTCCCCGCCGAGGTGGACGTCGCGGCGAGCGACGTCCGTTTCGACTGGGTGGTCGCGGCGGACGACCAGCTCTACGTCGAGGTGAGGGAGCCGTCGGACACCGAGCCGGTGGTCGGGACCGCCCGCATCGCCGTGGCGCACCGGGACCTCGAAGCCGCGGTCCGGACCGCGCTGACCGCGATCCTGCAGGAGAAGGGCTTCACGCTGACGGCCCTCGATCTCGACCTCCAGAACCGGGGACCGCGCGCGTTGTCCGTGCGCGCCGATGCCAAGGTCAAGCGGAGCATCCTGCGCGCGGGCGTGACGGTGACCGCCTCCGCGTCCATCGACCGGGCGCTGGTGCTCGAGGTCGGTGACGCGACGATCTCCAGCGGCAACCCCGTCGTCGAAGGGCTCATCGCGCCGTTCCGTTCCCGGGTCGCGGCGCAGGCCGACCGGAGGATCGACCTCGCGGCTCAGCTTCCTGCCGGGGTCACGGTGTCCGACGTGAGCATCGCGGCCGGCGACGACGTCGTGATCTCGGTGACGCTCGGCCAGCCGGCTGACTGAGTCGTGAGGGCCGGCGACGCGGGAGCCTCGGCTCTGGTGACGAACGGTGACGTCATGGCCCGCACGAGCGCGCCGTAGCCGAGCCGGAAGCGCAGCTCGTCCCCGACCGCCGTCGGGTGGTCGCCGACGTCGAGGACCAGGTGGTCGCTGCTCATCCCCAGCACCGAGACGCCCGCTGGCGGGACCAGGCCGTCGAGGTCGACGTCCTGGCGGCCGAGGGCGACGATCGCCTGCCGGCGGGTTCCTCCCGCGGCGCGGGCCGGTGGCTCGCCGTAGGTGGCCAGCGCCTGGGTGCCCCAGGGTCGTGCGGGCTTGTCGGCGACCTCGATGACCTCGCCCACCAGGGCGAACGCGGTCGTGCTCAGGCCGGTGATCGGGCTGCGGCCGAGGGGCTCGGTGCCGAGCAGGATCGCCTCGCCGAGGCGCAGCTCGGTGGTGCGGCCGAGCCGGGCCGTCGTCAGCGCCCAGTCGAGGGCGGCGGAGTTCCCGCCGGAGACGACGTCGAGGGTGATGCCGTGGTGCGCCTCGGTCCGGTCGACGAGCCGGTGCAGGACGTCCATGTTCGTGTCGTCGGGGACGACCCCGTTCTGGCAGGCCAGGTTCGTGCCGAGGCCGCGCAGGTGCAGCGACCGTGACGCCAGCACCACCTTCACCGCTGCCGGGACGTCGTCGACGGCGATGCCTTCGCGCAGGTCGCCGAGCTCGACCATGAGGATCACGTCGTGGCGGAGCCCTGCCTGGGTCGCGGCGTCGTCGAGGGCGGCGAGGACAGCGGGTGCGGTGTTGAGGCTGGCGGTCGCGGTGCGGACCACCCGTCCCACCTGGCTGAGCATGGGCGAGCGGATCAGGGTGCGGGGTGCCGACCCGTCCAGGCGGGCCAGGTTCTCGACTCTCGCGTCACCCAGGCCGACGACTCCGCCCCGGAGCATCGCGTCGGCGACCCGCGGCGAGCCGAGGACCGCCTTGGTGACGCCGAGGACCTGGACGTCGCGCGCAGCCAGCCGGCCCACCAGGACCCGGGTGTTGCGCTCGACCACGTCGAGGTCGATCTCGATCCGTGGGGCGCTCACCGGATCGACGCGCTGGGCTCCACCTTCGGTGCGAGATCGGGGAACGCGCGCAGGACCATGTCCACCAGGTCCTGGCCCGGTCGGGTCAGCGGGTCGGTGACCGGGAGGCCGAGGTCCCGCCGGTGGTCGTCGATGGACTGGTCCAGCTCGGCTGCGGTCATCGACTCGTGGTTGATCGTCACGCCGATCACCCGGGTGTCGGCGAACGCCTCGATCAGCGCGATCTCGCTGGCCACGGTCGGCATCGGCATCATCGGGAAGTCCCCGAGGACCTCACGCTTCGGTGCGTGCTGCACGATCACACCCTGCGGGCGGCTGCCGCGCAGGATGTGTCCCGACGTCAGGTAGGCCGGGTGGCTCAGCGCGCCCTGCCCCTCGACGACGATCACGTCGGGGTTCTCGCCCTCGAACGCGGCGACGACCTGGTGCTCGACCTCGCCCGAGCAGAACTGCGGGACCAGGGCGTCCAGGGCGACGCCGTACTTCCCGCCCTGGATCAGCGTCGTCTGGCCCGTCCCGACCATGACCGCGTGGATTCCGCGGGCGTTCAGCGCCTGGACCAGCAGCGTCGCCGTGGTGCGCTTGCCGATGGCGCCGTCGGTACCCAGCACCGCGATCCGCGGGCAGGTGACGTCGAAGATCCGGCCCGAGAACAGGTGCAGGTCCCGCGTGTCCTTCGGGCGGCGCACGTCGGTGATGGTCACCTGCGCGAGCAGGGCGGCGGCGACGAACTCGGCGTCGTCGTTGAGGAACTCGTGCAGACCGTTGATGACGTGCATGCCCCGGGCGATCCCGTCGAGCAGCACGACCCGCTGGTCCTGCGACAGCAGGCCGTCGGCCGGCGCGAGACCGCAGATCAGGTAGTCCGGGACCGACCCGGCGTCGGCGACGGCCTCTCCCAGCGTGGCGACGATCGGGATGCCGTTCGGGACCCCGTCGAGGAACGTCCCGGCGTCGGCTCCGGCGCACCTGCTGTCGATGACGCTGAGGATCTCGTACTTCTCCGAGTGCCGGACCAGGCCGTTGCCGGTCTTGCCGTCCTGCTCCCCGAACTGGCCCTCGCAGTAGACGACCGCGGTCGTGCCGACGGGCAGGGCGAAGGGTTCGGCCGGGGCGGTCTCGTCGAGACTTCGGAAGGCGTGGGGCAGCGAGGAGCTGTTGGTGAGCGCAGACATGGCATTCCTCTGAGAAGGCTCAGAGGAGGCGACGGGATCGTGGCCGGGCGGTACGCCCAACGGTCAACGAGTGGTCTGCACTGAGTGCCGGCAAGGTTGCCGGCAGGCCCGACCCTAGCCGCTCGGCACCGACTTCCCTGCATCCTGGTCGCCCGTACGTTTCTCCAGGCGCACGACGATGGCCTTCGACACGGGGGTGTTGCTGCCCAGCGCGGTGCTGGCCAGGGGGATCAGCACGTTCGCCTCGGGGAAGTACGCGGCGGCGCAGCCACGTGACGTCGGGTACGCGACGGCACGGTAGCTGCGCAGCCAGCGGTCGGGCTCGCCGGGCCACTCGCTCGCGATGTCGACGCGGTCACCGTCGGCGAGGCCGAGGTCGGCGAGGTCCTCCGGGTGGACGAAGACGACATCGCGGCCGCCCCTGATGCCGCGGTACCGGTCGTTGAGGCTGTACATCGTGGTGTTGAACTGGTCGTGGCTGCGGATGGTCTGCAGGATCAGCCGGCCGGGCGGGCACTCGACGGGGACGAGGTGGTTGACCGTGAGCATGGCCTTGCCGGTCGCCGTCGGGAAGGTCCGGGAGTCCCGCGGGCCGTTGGGCAGGACGAAGCCGCCGGAGCGCCGGACCTGCTGGTTGAAGTCGGCGAACCCGGGCACGACGCGGGAGATCGCGTCGCGGATGGTGTCGTAGTCGCGCTCGAAGCCGGCCCAGTCGATCGGGCCGTCGTCGCCGAGGACGGCGCGCGCGAGCCGCGTGACGATGGAGACCTCGGAGAGCAGGAGGTCCGAGACGGGCGGGAGGGGTCCGTGGGTCGCGTGCACGGCGCAGACCGAGTCCTCGACGGACACGAACTGCGGTCCCGTCTCCTGCAGGTCGACGTCGGTGCGGCCGAGCGTCGGCAGGATGAGCGCCTCCGCGCCGGTGACGACGTGCGAGCGGTTGAGCTTGGTGGACACCTGCACGGTCAGGTCGGTCCCGCGCATGGCGGCCTCGGCTGCGGCGGTGTCGGAGATCGCGGCGACGAGGTTGCCACCGAGCGCGAACCAGACCTTGATCTCGCCCCGCTGCATCGCCTGGATCGACTGCACGGAGTCGAGCCCGTGCCGTCGGGGCGGCTCGAACGAGAACTCGGCGCCGAGCGCGTCGAGGAAGCTGTCCGGCATCCGCTCCCAGATGCCCATGGTCCGGTCGCCCTGCACGTTGCTGTGCCCGCGGATGGGGGAGGCGCCCGCGCCGGGCTTGCCGATGTTCCCGCGGAGCAGCAGGAGGTTGATGATCTCCTTGATCGTGTCGACGCCCTTGCGGTGCTGCGTCAGGCCCATCGCCCACGTGATGATCACGCGGTCGGCGGCGAGGTAGCGCTCGGCGAGCAGGTCCATCTCGGTCGCCGTGAGACCGGTGGCCGTGAGCGCCTCCTGCTCGTCGAGCGCCGCGAGGTGGGCGCGGAGCTCGTCGAGACCGAGCGTGTGCTCCGCGAGGAACTCGTGGTCGAGGACGGTCCCAGGGTCACGGTCCTCGGCCTCCAGTACGCGGCGGGAGACCCACTGCAGCAGGGCCATGTCACCGCCGCTGCGGATCTGGAGGAACTGGTCGGCCAGGTCGGTGCCGCGGCCGAGGACCCCACGCACGGTCTGCGGGTTCTTGTAGCGCCGCAGGGCCGCCTCCGGCAGCGGGTTCACGGAGACGATCGTCGCGCCGTGCCGCTTGGCGTTCTCGAGCGCGGTCAGCATGCGCGGGTGGTTGGTGCCCGGATTCTGCCCCATCACGATGATCAGGTCCGACTGGGCGAAGTCGTCGTAGGCGACGGTGGACTTCCCGATGCCCACCGTGGCCAGCATCGCCGTGCCCGTCGACTCGTGGCACATGTTCGAGCAGTCGGGCAGGTTGTTGGTGCCGAACGCGCGCACGAAGAGCTGGTAGACGAAGGCCGTCTCGTTCGCCGTGCGGCCGCTGGTGTAGAACGCGGCCTGGTCGGGGGAGTCGAGCGCGCGGAGCTTGCCGGCGACCAGCCGGAACGCGTCGACCCAGCTGATGGGGACGTAGTGGTCGCTGCCGGCGGGCTTGTGGACCGGCTCGACGAGCCTGCCCTGCTGGCCCAGCCAGTACTCCGACCGGTCCAGCAGGTCGGTGAGGGAGTGCTCCGCCCAGAACGACGTCGGGACGGTCGCCGTCGTGGCCTCCCACGCGACCGCGCGGGCGCCGTTCTCGCAGAACTCCGCCCGTGCCCGGTGGGCCGGGTCCGGCCACGCGCAGCTCATGCAGTCGAAGCCGTCCTTCTGGTTCACCTTGGTGAGGAGCTTCAGCGCGCGGCCGGGTCCCATCGCCTCGAGCGCGTAGGTCGTGGCGCTGATGACGGAGGGCAGCCCGACGGCCCACCCCTCGGGCGGGTGGGCGGAGAACCGGGGCTCGCGGGCCATCAGACCTGCACCGGCAGGGCGACGCGCTCCGGCCGCGAGTACACGACCATCGACGATCCCCGCAGGAACCCGACGAGCGTGATCCCGGCCTCGTGCGCGAGGTCGGCGGCGAGCGACGACGGCGCGGACACGGCCGCCAGGACGGGGATGCCCGCCATGAGCGCCTTCTGCGTGAGCTCGAACGACGCACGCCCCGAGACCATGAGGACCGTGCCCCGCAGCGGCAGCCGACCGCTCGTGAGCGCCCACCCGACCACCTTGTCGACCGCGTTGTGACGGCCCACGTCCTCGCGCAGCACCAGCAGGTCGCCCGTGGTCCCGTCGAAGAGCGCGGCCGCGTGCAGCCCGCCCGTCCGGGCGAACACCTCCTGGTGCTCGCGGAGCCGGTCCGGGAACGTCGCCAGGAGGTCGGCCCGGAGCACGAGCGCGTCGTCGGCGACCGTCCAGTGCGAGTGCGTGCGGACGGCGTCGATGCTGGCCTTGCCGCACAGCCCGCAGGACGACGTCGTGTAGAACGAGCGCTCGAGGCTCGGGTCCGGTGCGGGGACGCCGCGGGCCAGCGTGACGTCGAGGACGTTGTAGGTGTTGACGCCCTCGTCGGTCGCGCCCGCGCAGTACCGCGCGGCGACGACGTGCTCCGCGGCGGTGACGACGCCCTCCGAGACGAGGAACCCCGCGGCGAGCTCGACGTCGTGGCCCGGGGTCCTCATGGTGACGGCGAGCGAGCGTCCACCGACGCGGATCTCGAGGGGCTCCTCGGCGGCGAGGACGTCCTCGACCCGGCGGACGCCGCTGTCCAGGTCGATGCGCGTGACCCGTCGACGGACCGCGATTCTCTGCATGCTCCACTATCGCGCGTCGGACCTCTGCTTCGGGTCAGGGCTCGAGGGCGACGTCCCGCCGGGCGAACGTCAGGACCACCGCGGCGGTCCGCGCGGCGGCGGTGTGCTGCACGAGGTGCCGGTGTCCCGGGATCGTGACGAGCGACCCGTCCTGACCGATCGCGGCCAGCTCGGCGCACCACTCCTGCCGCGCGATGGGGTCGTCCCCGCCACGGACGACCAGCGTCGGGACGGCGACGTCCCGCAGCCGCAGGTCGGTGCGGAACCGCAGCATGGGCGTCAGCTCGGTGAGGTACCACCGGGGGCCGCACCGCAGGTAGTCGACGAAGGTCAGGACGTTCCCCGACGGAGGCTCCTTGAGGGCGTCCCGCGTCAGGTCGACGGCCTGGACGACGGCGTGCGCGCGGCGCGGGTCCGCGGCCGGACCGATGAGCACCAGGTGCGAGACCAGGTCAGGTCGCTGCGCGGCGAGCTCTGTGACGAACTGGGCGCCCATCGAGTGGCCAACGAGCACGACCCCGGACACGCCCAGGATGTCGAGGGCGCCGCCGAGCGCCGCAGCACCGTCGGCGATGGACATCCGCCGCGACGGCTTGGCCGTGCCGCCGAACCCGGGCAGATCGACCGCGTGGACCGTGCCGGCCGGCGCGAGCTCGCCCTGCAGGCGCGCGAGGTAGCGGTGCGACATGCCGATGCCGTGCACCAGGACGAACACCGGTGCGCCGGGCTCACCGGGCGAGGTGAGGACGGCGAGCTCGTAGCCGCCGGCGGCGAGACGGCGGGGGCGGGGCTGGTGGTCCATGAGCCTCCGGTCGTGTCTGGGCGCGGACGTCGCGCGGCCCGCGTCAGTCTGCGGTGGGCCGCCCGACGCCGCTGATCACCCGTCCCTTGGTGTCAGGCGCCGAGCCGAGCGGCCACGTCGGCCGGAAAGCCGCCCGTGGCGACAGGACCCCAGCTGGCCGGGGTGATCCGGATCAGCGACTTTCCCTGCAGCCGCATCGCGGCGCGGTACTCGTCCCAGTCGGGATGCTCGCCGGCGATGCAGCGGTAGTAGTCGACCAGCGCGTCCTCGGCCTCCGGCATGTGCAGCACCTCGGCGCGGCCGTCGACCTGCACCCACGCGCCCCCGAAGTCATCGGACAGCACGCACACGCTCACGGTCGGCTCGCGCTCGGCGTTCAGGGCCTTGGCGCGGTCGGGGTAGGTGGAGATCACCAGCCGACCCTCCCCGTCCACACCTCCGCTCACCGGCGACACCTGCGGTCGGCCGTCCTTGCGCGTGGTGACCAGGACGAAGTGGTGCCGCTCCCGCACGAAGTCGAGCAGCTCCGGCAGGTCGACGGGACGGGTGGTGGCGATGGTCCGGGGCATGCCCTCACGGTAGGAGCCCGAGCAGGATGCTGCGCGACGGGCGTCCGGGTCGCTCCACCCCGCGATCCGGCCCACGCTGGGGTCGTGCCCAACCGCCTCGCGTCCGCGACGAGCCCCTACCTGCTGCAGCACGCCGACAACCCGGTCGACTGGGTCGAGTGGGGCGACGCGGCGTTCGAGGAGGCTGCGGCCCGCGGCGTGCCGGTGCTGGTCTCCGTGGGGTACGCGGCGTGCCACTGGTGCCACGTCATGGCGCACGAGTCGTTCGAGGACGCGGCGACGGCGGCGTTCCTGAACGAGCACTTCGTCTGCGTGAAGGTGGACCGCGAGGAGCGGCCCGACGTCGACGCGGTCTACATGGCGGCGACCCAGGCGCTGACGGGGTCCGGGGGCTGGCCGATGACGGTGTTCACGACGCCGACGGGCGAGCCGTTCTTCTGCGGCACCTACTTCCCGCCGCGCCCCGTGCAGGGGATGCCGTCGTTCTCGGAGGTGCTGGCGAGCGTGGCGGCGGCGTGGGCGACGCGTCGGGACGAGGTGGTGGAGAGCGCCGGGATCATCGCGGAGGCGCTCGGTGAGCGACCGGCCGTGGGGGAGCAGTCCGGTCCCGACGTCGTCGACCGCGCGCTCGCGGGGCTGGGGACGACGTTCGACGCCGCGCGCGGCGGCTTCGGGGGAGCGCCGAAGTTCCCGCCGTCGATGGTGCTCGAGTGGCTGCTGCGGCACCACGCGCGCACCGGCGACGAGCGAGCGGCCGACATGGCCGGTGCGACGCTCGAGGCGATGGCCCGCGGCGGGATGTACGACCAGCTCGCCGGCGGCTTCTCCCGGTACTCGGTCGACGCCGCGTGGGTGGTCCCGCACTTCGAGAAGATGCTCTACGACAACGCGCTCCTGCTGCGGGCGTACGTGCACGCGTGGCGGGCGACGGGCTCGGCGCTCGCGCAGCGCGTCGCCACGGAGACCGCGCAGTGGATGCTCGACGAGCTGCGCACGGCCGAGGGCGGGTTCGCGTCGTCACTCGATGCGGACAGCGAGGGCCGCGAGGGCGCGTTCTACGCCTGGAGCCCGGCACAGCTGCGGGAGGTGCTCGGGGACGACGACGGCACCTGGGCCGCCGGGGTCCTGGGCGTGACCGACGCCGGCACGTTCGAGCACGGGACCTCGGTGCTGCAGCGTCGGACGGAACCGCCCGACCTGAGCGACTCTGCCCGCCTCGACGACGTCCGTTCGAGGCTGCGGACGGCCCGCGAGCGCCGACCCCGCCCGGCGCTCGACGACAAGGTCGTCTCCGGGTGGAACGGGCTGGCGGTCGCGGCGCTCGCGGAGGCCGGTGCGCTGCTGGGGCGCCCGGACCTTCTCGACGCTGCGTCTGCCGCGGCGCGCCACCTGCGCGAGACGCACGTGCGCCGCGCGCCGGACGGGTCGGCGCGGCTGGTCCGGGCGTCCCGTCACGGGGTGGCCGGCTCCGCGCCCGGCATCCTGGAGGACTACGCGCACGTGGCCGACGGGTTCCTGACGCTCGGCGCGACCACGGGCGACCCGGCGTGGTCCGCCGCCGCAGGGGACCTGCTGGAGACGGTGCTGGTGCACTTCGCCGCCGCGGACGGCGGGCTGCGGGACACCGCGGACGACGAGACCGACGCCGTCGTCGGGCGGATCCGCGTCCTGCAGGACCCTGCCGACGGACCGACGCCGGCCGGTCAGTCAGCCGCGGCGAACGCCCTGCTCACCTACGCCGCGCTGACGGGGTCGGCGCGGCACCGCGAGGCGGCCGAGCGCGCGCTGCGCGGTCCGCTCGGCATCGCGGCCCGCTTCCCGAGGGCGGCCGGAGCCGCGCTCACGGTGCTGGAGGCATTGCTCGACGGACCTCGCGAGGTGGCGGTGGTCGGGCCGGACGGCGACCCGGCCCGGTCGGCGCTGCACCTCGCAGCGTTGCGGTCGGTGGCACCCGGCCTCGTCGTGGCGGTGGGGGAGCCCGGGGCCGACGCGCCACCCCTGCTCCACGACCGGCCGCTGGTCTCGGGGGTCGCGGCCGCCTACGTGTGCCGCGGCTTCGTGTGCGCCCTGCCGACGACGAGCGCCGAGGAGCTGGCCCGGCAGCTCGGGCGGTGAGCGGCGGGTGTCCGCCATCCGAGACTGCTTGACAGCATGTGGACCGGTACTCACACTCGTGGCATGTCCATCACCAGCACCGCGGGATCCGTCGACGTCATGTCGACGCGCCGGTGTCTGTGTCGAATGTGTCTCTGAGGACCTCGTCCTCCCGGTCCGTGCAGCTCTGAGGAGCTCCCTGCAGGTGTGTCACCGCAGGTAGGACCAGACCCGCCGCCCCGCGGCGCAGCCCGACACCGTGCTCGACGACGGTGCGGACCGACAGTGGACATCGCCAGACCTGGAGCACACCGTGCCGAACCGTACCCGTATCGACCTCCTCCCGATCCAGGAGGCCGTCGCGACGGCCTCACCGCGCGCCTGGCGCGACGGGATCGTCATCGCCCGGGAGCCCGACACCATCACCGTGGCCCTGCTGGACGGTGGTGCGACCACCCTGGCCACCAGGGCGGCACCGGCGACGGGGGAGCCCGTCGCGGTGCACCTCGTGGCCGAGGTGGTCGCGCTCGGTGGCGCCTGGTACTCGGCGCGACCGGTGGTCGGTTAGGCCATCTGCATCGAGGACATCGCCGCGCGGCACGCCTCGACCATCGCGGTGCACGCCGACGCGCAGATCCGGCAGTGCTCCGACATGTCCGCGTGCATCGCGCACTCGGCGGCGCAGGCCTCACCCATCGTCATGCACGCCGTCATCATCGAGGTCATGACGCCCATGTCGTAGCCGGCCGGGCGCATCATCATCCGCATCATCGTCGTGGCGACGTCTGCGGTGCTCATACACATCGAGGCACATCGCCCCATGCCTTCTCCGCCGTCGGCGTCGGCGCACATGGTGGCGGCCATCGCGGCTGCCGAGCACGCCTCGATGCAGTCCTGCATCATCGGCATCTCCATGCCGGCCATGCCCGCCATCGGCATGGACTTCATCATGTCGGCCATCATGCTCATCGCTGCTCACCCCTCGTCGCTGCCCGTCGGACCCTGGTCCGGGCGACGTTACGCCGGGGCACGACGGTCACGCCATGGTCGGGGCCGACCATCCTGGGGCACGCCGGGTGCGGCCCGGGGAGACGCCGACCTCCCGCTTGTACGCGCGGCTGAAGGACGCCTCGGAGTCGTACCCGAGCTCGGCGGCCACCTCGCGCACGGTGGCACGGCCGTACCCGAGCCGGTCGGCCGCGACGTGCATCCGGACGCGGGTCACGTACTGCATCGCGGGCTCGCCGACGACCTCGGTGAACCGTGCCGAGAACGCGGACCGGGACATCGCCGCCTCGTGCGCCATCGCCGCGACGGTCCACGGCCGGCCCGGCTCGCGGTGCACCGCGGTGATCGCGGCGCCGAGCTGGGGGTCACGCAGGGCACCGAGCCAGCCGGTGGTGACCTGCTGGGCGTCGAGCCAGGCGCGGATGGACTGGATCACGAGGATGTCCGCCAGCCGGGTGGTGACGGCCTCGCCGCCGGGCCGGGCGTGGGTCAGCTCCTCGGTCGTGAGGGCGAGCGTGGCCGCCATCCACGCCCCGCCCTGCCGGCCGTCGACGTGCACGACCGGGGGCAGCAGGTCCAGCAGGAGCCGGGAGGCCGCCCCGTCGACGGAGAGCACGCCGCAGATCAGCTCCACGTGGCTGCCGGCTCCCGTGTGGCGCAGGACGGAGTAGTTCGGGCTGAGGAACTCCTGCGGCAGCTCGTCGACGCGGCCCAGCGACGGCTCGCCCGGAGCGCTGAGCAGCAGGTGTCCTCGGCCGTGGGGGACGAGCGCGAGGTCGCCCGGGACCAGCCGGACCGGCGGCCCGCCCTCGACCTGGACCCACGCCTCGCCGACGGTCACCACGTGGAAGCTGACGCAGTCGCCGAACGCGGGCATCTCGACCGCCCACGGGCCGTCCGCCTCGGTGCGGCTGTAGAAGACGCCCGTCACGCGCAGGTGGTGCAGGGCCTCGCCGACGGGGTCGATCGGGGTCCAGGGAAGATCGACGACGGTCACGGGGCCTCCTGGATGATCTGCCATAGATCGGCGACGACTCATCATAGACCGTCCAGTGTGCCGCTGGTGAGGTGGGAATCACAGGAATCCACGCCGCACCGAAGGAGACAGATCATGAAGGTTCTCGTCGTCGGAGCGACGGGCGGCTCCGGCCGCGCCGCCGTGACCGAGCTGGTCAGCCGTGGCCACGACGTCACGGCGCTCTCGCGGCACGCGTCCTCGCTGCCGGGTGTCCGCGGGATCGACGGGGACGCCACCGACGCCGCACTGGTCGGAAGGCTCGTCGAGGGCCAGGACGCCGTCGTCGTCACGCTCGGCATCAGCGAGAGCGCGGTCCGGGTGCGCCTGCGCGGACCGTCGGGCACGCCGCCCGACATCCGCTCGCGAGGCACGCACACCGTGCTGGCCGCGATGCGCCGGCACGGGGTGCGTCGCGTCGTCGTGCAGACGTCCTACGGCACCGGACCGACGAGCGTCGGCCTCCCGCTGGTCAACCGGCTGATCTTCGCGCTGCTGCTCCGGCCGCAGATCGCGGACACCGAGCGGCAGGGCGCCGAGCTGCGTGCGAGCGGGCTCGACTGGGTCGAGGTCCAGCCGGTCACGCTCACCGACGTGCCGTGGGCCGGTGCACCGACGACGTCGACCGACGGCTCCATCGAGGGCACGAAGGTCTCGCGCGCGCAGGTCGGCTGGTTCCTCGCGGAGGCGGTCCAGGATGCGACGCTGACCGGCCGGACCATCTCGGTGTCCGCCGGTGCGGCGGTCCCGGTCACGGTGTGAGCGACCAGGGTTCGCCCGCGCGCAGGTCGAGCCGCTCGGTGGTGCCGTCGTGGCGGAGCAGGACCGCGAGGTCCCGGTCCGCCACGAGGCGCGCGGCGGTCAGCACGTGCCCGTCCCACGTCAGGTCGACCGACACCCCGCCGCGCGCCCGCAGCCCGCGCACGGACCCGGACGGCCAGGACGGGGGGAGCGTCGGCAGCAGGTGCAGCTCCCGCAGCGGGCCGACCGTCCGGTGCGACTGGAGCAGGAGCTCGGCGACGCCCGCGGTGAAGCCGAGGTTCCCGTCGATCTGGAAGGGCGGGTGGGCGCAGAAGAGGTTCCGGTAGACGCCGGCACCCGCCCCCGCGGGACGCAGGAACGCGTCGACCATCGCCTCGGCACCCGCCGGGTCGCGCAGGCGGGCGCGCAGGTTGAGGCGCCACGCCAGCGACCAGCCCGTCGAGTCGGGGCCGCGCGCGTCGAGGGTGGCCAACGCGGCCCGGGCGAGGTCCGGCGCCTGGTCGGGGTCGATCGACGTCCCCGGGTGCACCCGGAAGAGGTGGCTCTGGTGACGGTGCTCCGGCTCGACGTCCACGACGTCGTCGCGCCACTCCGCCAGCCGCCCGTCCGGGGCGATGCGCTCCTCCGGTAGCCGCTCGAGCACCGCCGACGCCTCGGCCAGCAGGTCCGCGGGCCCGCCGAGCCGGACGACGTTCTCCAGGAGGTCGCGGGCCAGCGCCAGGTCGGCCGTCGTCGACGTGGTCACCGCGGCGGGCCGACCGTCCGGTGCGACGAAGGTGTTCTCCGGGGACGTCGACGGGCGGGTGCCGAGCGAGCCGTCGGGCAGCTCGACCAGCCAGTCGAGGGCGAACCGCGCGGCACCGTGCAGCACGGACAGGTCGACCGGCTCGCCGGTGAAGTCGACGTGGTCGACCAGGTGCCGGGCGAGCCACACGCCGCCGAACGGCCAGAACGACCACGACGGGTCGCTGCTGCCGTCACCCACGGGCTCCGTGAACGCCCAGGCGTCGGAGTTGTGGTGCGCGGTCCAGCCGCGCAGCCCGTACAGCTCGCCGGCGGTGCGGGTGCCCGACGCGGCCAGCGCGCCGACCCAGCGCAGCAGCGGCTCGTGGCACTCCGCGAGGTCGGTGCTCAGGGCCGGCCAGTAGTTCATCTCCGTGTTGATGTTGAGCGTGTAGTTGCTCGACCACGGCGGCCGCACGGAGTCGTTCCAGATCCCCTGCAGGGTCATGGGCAGCGTGCCCGGACGCGATCCGGCGATGAGGAGGTAGCGCCCGAGGTGGAACGCGAGCGCGGCCAGCCCCGGGTCGGGGCCGCCGGCCGCGTGCCGTCGGATCCGCTCGTCGGTCGGGCGGTCGCTCCCCGTGCTCGGCAGGTCGAGCGTCACCCGGCCGAACAGCCGGGTGTGGTCGGCGACGTGCTCGTCGCGCAGCGCTGTCACCCCCCGTGCCGCGGCGGTCGCCGCCGTCGTCGTCGCCTGTGCCCGCAGCGCGTCGGCGTCCCCGTGCAGCGGGGTCGTCGCACCGGCGTAGTCGGTCGCGGTCGCGACGACGAGCGTCGCCCAGGTCGCGTCGCGCACCCGGACACCGTCCGGGCCGGGGGCGACGACGCCGTCGGTGTCCACGTGCAGCGACACGGCGGCGGTGATGCTCGTTCCCGGGGCGCGGTCGCGGACCACCTGCGTTCCCGCGACGTAGTCGGGCGGGGCGTCGGACGGCAGGCGCAGGGTGGCCGACCAGCCGGAGCCGTCGGCGGTCGGCGCGTCGAGCGGGTGCTCAGAGGTGAGGCGGACGCGCAACGGTCCGCCGGACCACGTGCGGTGCACGACGACGACGGACGCGGGCCGGCTGACGAACGCCTCCTGGGTACCGGTCGCCCAGGACTGGCCCGCGACACCGTCGTCGAGCCGGAGCCAGCGCTCGTACCCGTCCGTCGACGCGTCCTGTTCCAGCCAGAGGTCGACGAGTGGCTGGTAGGCCTGCACGAACCCGCCCTGCAGGCGCTGGACCTGTCGCTCCGCCTCGCGGACGTCGCCGTCGTCGAGCGCGTCCCGGGCGGCAGCGAGCGCGACCGGCCCGTCGGCTGCCGAGGTCGAGCGCGGCGCCCCCGACCAGCACGTGTCGTCGTTGAGCTGGAGCCTCTCGACCGTGACGCCCCCGAAGACCATCGCGCCCAGGTGTCCGTTGCCGAGCGGGAGGGCGTCGGTCCAGAGGTCGGCGGGGGAGTCGTAGCGCAGGGTCGTCTCGGTGGTCACGAGTCTCCAGGGCTGGCGGAAGGACCGCCGCCAGTGTGGCGACGGTCCTTCCGGCAGGGTAGATCAGGGCGTCGAGATCTTCGGCTGGGCCGGCAGCGTGAACGGCGTGCCGAGGAAGAACCCGGTGTGCGGCGGCTGGTTGTACGCCGAGTTCTGCCACGCGATCGCGACCCGGTAGGTCTGGTCGTGCAGCAGGGTCCACACCCGGGTGCTCGTGACGGTCGGTGTCGCGTAGATGCGCAGCGCCGACTCGTCGGACCTCGCCCAGATGACCTCCTCGCGCCAGTCACCCAGGATGTCGCCTGACAGCGTCGGGGTGGACTTGGTGCCGTTGTTCGACCGCACGTCGGCGCCGGTCAGCAGGCGGGTGTCGCCGCCCGTGCCGTACTTGTCGATGTGCGTCCCGTCGAGCAGCTCACGGGAGGTGTCCCCGTCCCAGTACGACAGGAAGTTGGTCGACCCGGGCTTGCGGCCGATGGTCTGGCCCGAGGTGTTGCGCATCTGCGAGTCCGACGACGACCACGACTCGGCTCCCGCGCTGCCCGACCAGATGTCGTCGGAGACGCCGCGACCGTTGTCCGTGGTGGCCGGGGTGCTCCACAGGATCTGGCCCGTGCGGGCGTCGGCCATCCAGGAGTCCGGCTGGCTCGCGCTCTCCGTGACCTTGTAGTACTCGAGCCCGGCGCGGCTCGGGATCAGGTCGCCGACGTGCCCGGCGTCCCCGTGTCCGGTGCGGTTGTTCCACAGGCCCGTCCCGTTGTCGTCGATCGCCGAGGCGCCGTAGAGGATCTCCTGCTTGCCGTCCCCGTCCACGTCGGCGACGGACAGCGAGTGGTTGCCCTGGCCCGCGTACGTGCTGTTGCCCGAGGTGGAGCTGCTCGAGTCGAACGTCCACCGCCGGGTCAGCTGGCCGTTGCGGTAGTCCCACGCCACGACCACGGTCCGCGTGTAGTAGCCGCGGGCCATGATGATCGACGGGCGCTGGCCGTCCAGGTAGGCCGTGCCGGCGAGGAACCGGTCGACGCGGTTGCCGTAGCTGTCGCCCCAGCTGGACACCGTCCCGCGGGCGGGCACGTAACTCGTCGTCGCGCCGATCGCGCCGGTCTGCCCGGTGAACACCGTGAAGTACTCGGGGCCGGACAGCACGTACCCGGAGGAGTTGCGGTAGTCGGCGTTGGCGTCGCCGATGACCTGCCCCGTGCCCGAGCGGGTGCCGTCGGCGGTCTTCATCGCGACCTCGGCCTTGCCGTCCCCGTCGTAGTCGTAGACCTGGAACTGCGTGTAGTGCGCACCGGCCCGGATGTTGCGGCCCAGGTCGATCCGCCACAGGCGCGTGCCGTTCAGCTTGTACGCGTCGACGTACACGTTGCCCGTGACCCCGGACTGGGAGTTGTCCTTGGCGTTGGTCGGGTCCCATTTCAGGACGACCTCGAGCTGGCCGTCACCGTCGAGGTCGCCGACGGAGCCGTCGTTGGCCACGTAGTCGCCGCTCGGCTTCTGGATGGGGACGTCGAGGTAGCCGTTGCCGAACGTCAGGGACGTCGCGGACGCCGCCTGCTCGGCACCGTTCACCACCGCGCGGACCGTGTAGCTGGCGCTCGCGGAGGCCCCGGCGTCGAGGTAGTTGGTCGAGTCGGTGATCGGGCCGGCGATCTTGGTGCCGCCGCGGTACACGTTGAAGCCCGTGCTCGCTGACTCCGTGCCGAGCAGGCGCCACTGGACCAGGTTGTTGCTGCCCGAGCGCACGCTGATCAGGCCGCGGTCGAGCTTCTCGGCCTGCCACGCCCCGGCGGGCGGGGTGGTGCTGGTGGGCGTCGGGGTGGGCGTGGCCGTCGGGGTGGCCGTGGGGGTGGAGGTCGGGGTGCTCGTGGGCGTGCTGGTGGGGGTCGTGGTGGGCGTGGCCGTCGGTGTCGACGTGCCGCCCGTGCACGTGGTGCCGTTGAGCGCGAAGGTCGTCGGGACCGGGTTGCTGCCCGACCACGTGCCGTTGAACCCGAAGGACGTGCTCCCACCCGACGCGATCCCGCCGTTGTAGGCGACGTTCGTGGCGGTCACCTGCGAGCCGGTCTGCGACGTCGCCGCGTTCCAGGCCTGGATCACGGTCTGCCCGGCGCCGAACGACCACGTGAGGGTCCAGCCGGTGACGGCGTCCCCGAGGTTGGTGACCTTCACGTCGGCCCCGAAGCCGTTGGACCACTGGTTGGTCACGGTGTAGTCCACACGGCAGCCGGCTGCCGCAGTAGCGGGTTGCGCGACGGCGAGCCCGACACCGGTGGCCATCGTGGCTGCCATCAGCCAGGGGATGGTTCTGCGAGGGTGCGACATGGTGCTCCTCCTGCGTTCACGGCCGACGCCTTCGTCGGTGGGCACGGGGCTCTGCCCTGAGGGGAACGTAGGTACTGGCACAGGTGGGCAACTACGGAGTGAAACCTTTCATCGGAACGCGCTTACCGCTGATAACGATATCTATCGGCTGTCAGGCACCAGGTACGTCCCGTGGCCCTCGACCACGAGCCCGTCGGAGAACACGAGCACCTCGTCGACCAGCCCACCCGCCTGGTTGCGGTAGGTGAGGACGAGCACGCCCACCCCGGCGAACACGCGCTCCACGGTGACGTGCAGGTCCGGCATGAGCCGCAGCCCCTCGGTCCAGTACTCGCGCAGCGCCTGCTTCCCGCGCACCACCCCGCCGCTGGCCGGCACCACGCGGGCCGCCGTCGGAGAGGTGAAGACCACGTCCTCGTGGAAGTGCGTCAGGACGGCCTCGAGGTCGTGCGCGTTGAACGCCGCCTCCCAGGCCGCGCTGAACGCGAGGGGTTCCGGGATGCTCATGCGCGCATTCTGCACCGCAGGTTCGCCCGGTCCCCGGATGCGACGGCCGTGACCTGCGCCTAGCGTCGGTTCCCATGCTGGAACACCTCAGCGAGTCGCCTGCGGACTCGTCCGACGCGGACGGGCGCCCTCTCCTGGGCGGCCGGTACCGGCTCGACGAGGTCCTCGGCCGCGGCGGCATGGCCACCGTGCACCGCGCGCACGACGTGCTGCTCGAGCGGGACGTGGCCGTCAAGGTGTTCCCCGCCGTGCTCGACGGCCACGACGACCTCCTGCGCAACCGCGCCGAGATCCGCGTGCTGGCCACGCTCAGCCACCCCGGTCTGGTCACGCTGCACGACGCGGGGAGCGTGCACGGCGACGACGGGTCCGAGCAGGTGTACCTGGTCATGGAGCTGGTCGAGGGGCCGACGCTCGCCGAGCGGCTCCGGCAGGGCCCGCTCGACGTCGAGCAGACCGCGCGGGTCGGTCGGGACGTCGCCGAGGCCCTGGCGACCGTCCACGAGCGGGACATCGTCCACCGCGACATCAAGCCCGCGAACATGCTGCTGACCAGCGCCGACGCGCTCGACGCCACCCGGCGCCGGGGCGAGCCCGCGGTCAAGCTCGCCGACTTCGGTATCGCCCGGCTGGCCGACGCGACCCGGCTGACCCTCACGGGGATGACGCTCGGCACGATGAGCTACCTGAGCCCCGAGCAGGCCACCGGAGGCGAGCTGGGGCCGCGCAGCGACGTGTACGGGCTCGGGCTGGTGCTGCTGGAGTGCGCGACCGGTCGGCCCGCCTTCACCGGCACCATGGCGGAGGTCGCCACCGCTCGGCTCGTCGCCGCACCCGACATCCCCGTCGACCTCGACCCCCGGCTCGGGGACCTCCTGGCGCGCATGACCCGGATGTCGCCGCAGGACCGGCCCGACGCGCGCGACGTGGCGCAGGACCTGGCAGCGATCCTGGCGGGCGCGTCGGGGGAGACCCTCGTCCTGCCCGCCGCCGAGGTCCCCGCGCCGGAGAGCGTCCCGGTGGCGGCTCCCCGTCGCTGGGCCCGGACCGCTCTCGTCGGGGGAGCGGTCGTCCTGCTCATCGGGGGCACGGTCCTGGTGGGCCAGCTCGCCGGCGGCGACGCCGGGACCCCCGTCGTCGCCCCCTCGTACCCGGCGGTCGACGGTGCCGTGGGCGAGTCCCTGACGCAGCTGCAGGAGAGCGTCGAACCATGAGGCGCGCCATGACCGCACTGGCGCTCGGCGTCGCGCTGGCGTGCGCGGGCTGTGGCAGCGCACCCGAGCTCGCGGCCGACCGTGCCCAGGCGCTGCAGGCGTCGGTGCTCGCTGTCACGCAGGCCGCCAGCGACGCGCGGTGGGCCGACGCCCAGGTCCTGCTCACCGACACCCAGGCGGCGCTCGACGCCGGTGTCGACGCGGGGGACGTGTCCACCGCGCGCTACCGGGAGATCGACGCGGCCCTCGACCGCGTCGCCGCGGACCTCGCAGCCGCCCAGGCCGCTGCGGACCAGGCCGCCGCCGAGCAGGCTGCCGCCGAGCAGGCTGCCGCCGAGCAGGCTGCCGCCGAGCAGGC
>NZ_JBFULY010000015.1:0-86936 GCF_054049655.1 Cellulomonas sp. P5_C5
GGCACCCGACCGAGCGCGGTCGGGCCGTGTCCGCGGTCCCCGCCGACCCGCGGCTGGCGCGGGCTCTGCTCGACGGTGCCGCGCTCGTGGGGGCACGCCGGGCGGCCGAGGTGGTCGCCCTGCTGACGGACGACGTGCGGGCGCCCGGCGGTGACCTGGTGGCGGCGCTACGGGCGCTGCGGCGCGGCGGACCGCAGTCCGGACCGTGGCGGGCGCAGGTGGGGCGACTGCGGGCGTCGGTCCCGGACGGGCGCGGCCAGGACGACCTCGGCGACGACCTCGCGGTGGGGCTCGTCGTCGCGCTCGCCCATCCTGACCGCATCGCCCGGCTGCGTCCCGGCGGGTCGACGTACCTCATGACCTCCGGCACGGGGGCGGGGCTGCCGCCCGGGTCCGGCCTGACCGGGCTGCCGTGGCTCGCCGTCGCCGACGCCGACCGTGGCGCCGGACGCCGGGACGCCACGATCCGTTCCGCCGCACCGATCGACCTCGACGTTGCCACGGAGGCCGCACCGGCGCTGCTGGGCGAGGACGAGGTCGTCGCGTGGGCGGACGGTGCGGTGGTCGCGCGGCGCGTCCGGCGGCTCGGTGCGATCGAGCTGACGTCCGTGCCCCTCGCGGACCCCTCGCCGGCGCTCCTCGTGGAGGCGATGCGCGACGGGCTGGCGCGCGAGGGCCTGGCCCTGCTGCGCTGGTCCGACGCCGCCACGGGCCTGCGGGAGCGCGTGGCGTTCCTGCACCGCGCGCTCGGTGCGCCGTGGCCCGACGTGTCCGACGGCGCCCTCCTCGCGGACCTCCAGGACTGGCTCGGGCCGGACCTCGCCCGCGTGCGGGGGGCCCGGGACCTGAGCCGCGTCGACGTCGTGCAGGCGCTGCGCAGGCTCCTGCCGTGGCCCGACGCGAGCCGGCTCGACGCGCTGGCGCCCGAACGGCTGACGGTGCCGAGCGGGTCGAGCCTGCGCGTCGACTACAGCGGGGACCAGCCGGTGCTCGCGGTCCGGGTGCAGGAGGTCTTCGGGTGGCGGGCCGCGCCGCGGCTGGCCGACGGGCGCGTCCCGGTGCTGCTGCACCTGCTCTCGCCAGCGGGGCGCCCCGCGGCGGTCACGGCCGACCTGGGGTCCTTCTGGAGCACGGGCTACCCGGCGGTCCGGTCCGAGCTGCGTGGCCGGTACCCCAAGCACGCGTGGCCGGACGACCCGCTCGCAGCGGCGCCTGTACGCGGGGTGCGGCGGTAGGTCAGCTCGCGTTGCCCGCGGCGTCGCACGGCGGGGTCACGTCGAGGCCGACCTCGACCAGCTCCGCGTCCACGATGCGTACGGTGCGCTCCATCGCGACGGGCTCGAGCTTGCCCACCTCGTCCCCGTGCGGGTGGTCGAAGAAGCCCAGGAGGAGCAGGAGGAGCGTGATGACGACGGTGACGCTGCCCATCAGCAGGCCCTGCGTGACAGGGCCCTCCGCCGAGTCGGCGAAGAAGAGGACGTACACGAAGATCACCCCGGAGATGACGTACAGGACGAGCCACAGGGGCAGCGGGATCAGGCCCTCCGCGCCGTGCACGCGGTCGATGCGCGCCTGCTCGCGGTCCGCCGTCTGGTCCATCCAGCGGTCGTACGCGGACTGCTCGACGTCGGTCTGCGGCTCGACGGTCTCGATCGTCTCGAACAGTGCCGGACCCCACGGGTTGAACGCGTCGCCCAGCGTCCCCTCCTGCATCCGTGGCCACTCCACGCCGACCACGGCCCGGGCATAGCAGACGAGCTGGCCCGTGAGCTCCTCGCGCACGTCGGCGGGCAGGAACTGCGCGGTCTGGACCTGCTGCGCGACCGTGACGGCCTCGGTCTCGGCTCCCGAGCGCGCCTCGTCGTACGACTGGAACGCCAGGAAGATGATGAACCCGAGCAGCACCGAGAAGCCCGTCGCGAGCACCCCGAACACGCCGGACGCCCGGTCGCCGTCGCTGAAGTAGCTGCCCTCCGGTGCGCGCCGCCGCACCAGCAGCATCGCGGTCACCGTGAACGCCGTGACGCCGAGCGTGATCAGCGCGCCGATGACGATGTTCATGTGGCGGGGCTCGCGAGGGGGTCACGTCGGGGCACAGGCTCAAGATAGGGCCAAACCGGGCCCGTCGTGCGGCACCATGGCCTCATGCGCGATGCGACGAAGGCGTCCGGCGGTCTGCTCCGCCGGAGCTGGTGGCGTGCCCGCGACTACGCCGCGGTGCTGGCGTGGCAGGCCTCGGGCATGGTCGCACGCGTGGATCCCGAGACCCTTCGGCGGCCCGAGAACCCCGTCGGGCCGCCCGTCGTCCTGGTGCCGGGGGTGTACGAGTCATGGCACTTCCTGCTCCCGCTGGCGACGCTCCTGCACGGCCACGGCGTGCGGGTCCACGTCCTGCCGGACCTCGGCAACAACCGCCATCCCGTCCTGCGCGGCGCGAGCGTGCTCGGTCGGTACCTCGCCGCGCACGACCTGCGCGACGTCGTCGTGGTGGCGCACAGCAAGGGCGGGCTGATCGGCAAGCTCGCCATGCTGCGGGAGGACCCCGACGGCCGTGCCGCCTCGATGATCGCGGTGAACACGCCGTTCGCGGGCTCGTCGTACGCGCGCTGGTTCGTGACCCCCGCGGTGCGTGCGTTCATCCCGAGCGACGCCACGATCGTCGCGCTCGACGCGGAGCGCACGATCAACCACCGGATCACGTCCGTGTACAGCTGGTGGGACCCGCACATCCCGGCGGGCAGCTCGCTCGACGGCGCGACGGAGGTCGTGCTCGACACGCCGGGGCACTTCCGTCCTCTGGCGGACCCGCGCCTGCACGCGCTCCTGGTGGAGCGGATCGTTGGGCCTCAGCCCCGCGGAAGCTGAAGCACCCGCGTGTAGCCAGGGGAGTCGGGGTCGTCGACGATCTCGCGTCCGTCGAGCCAGGACGAGATGACGTGCGAKAGCTCGCCGGGGTGGCTGAAGTTGATCGCGTGCGCGGCGCCCTCGATCAGCGCGACCGTGGTGTGCGGGGCGGCCAGGCGGCTCACCTCCCGGACCCGGGCGGGCGGCGCCATCAGCGGATCCTTGCTGCCGATGACCGCGAGCGTCGGGACCGGTGTCTTCAGGAGCCGCTCCAGCGACGGGAAGCGCGTCATCTCGCTGAACAGGTGGAAGGTGTTGACCGGGCCGAAACGCAGGTAGTCGGGCACCGCCACCCGCGCCATCCGCCGGTTCTCGCGCGCTCCGTCGATCGCGAGCTGGCGGACCGCGCGGCCCAGACCCTGGTTGTGGATGCCGCCCGCGGGCGACACCAGCACGATCCGGTCCACCCGGTCGGGCGCCGCGTGCGCCACCTCGAGGCTGATCGGGCAGCCCATCGAGTTGCCGACCAGGACGACCTTCTCCAGGCCGAGCTCGTCGAGGATGTGCAGGAGGGCGACCGCGAGCGCGGGGATGCCGAGGGTGTAGCCCCAGCTCTCGCTCTTGCCGTATCCGGGCAGGTCAGGTACCAGGTTGAGGCCCCGCGACGCGAGCTTGCGCGCGGTCGGCATGAGGTACGCGCCGGAGATCCCGAAGCCGTGCACGTGGACGATCGGCAGCGCGCCCGGGACCTCGCTGCTCTCCCGGTAGAAGACGCTGTGACCCTCCACCTCGACGAAGCTCTCGGTCCACCCGTCACCGCTGTCCACCATGCGACAGATCGTGACAGAGCGGCACCGTGTTGGCGAGACGCGCGCCCGTGTCGCGGCGTGTGTCGTGCGACGACACGAGAGCGGCCCCCCGGAGTCCGGGGTGCCGCTCTCGTCTGCGGGTGCTGCGTCTGTCAGCGCAGCCACCCGAACCGCTGCACGAGCGGGAGCCGCGCCCACCGGCGACCGAGGCCCCAGGTGTCCCCGGCGAGGAGCGTCGCGCAGACGACGAGGACCAGTGCGTAGACCACGTGGTAGTCGACCAGCGGGTTGGTGGACCCCTGCAGCAGGGGCCACTCGGCGATCCACATCGAGACCATCAGCAGCGAGCCGGCGACCGCCGAGACCCGCAGGCCGATGCCGAGCATGACGGCGGTGCCGACGCCCAGCAGGCAGAGCATGAAGAGCCAGTCGGTGAACGGGCTCGCCATCGAGGCGAACACGTCCTTGAACGGACCGACTGCGGCGAACTGCATGAAGCCCTGGCTCGGGGTGCCGCCGTTGATCCAGGAGAGGCTCGGGTCGCCCTCTGCCACCGCGGCGCCCGTGCTGTAGTGCAGGCCGAACGTCTTGTCGAGGAACGCCCACAGGAAGACGAAGCCCGTCGCGAGCCGGGTGACGGCGAGCCAGCGACGGCCCGTCACGGACGTGACCAGGTCCTCCTCGACCAGCGTCGCGGGCCGGGTCGAGGTGCTGACCTCGGGGTGGATGGTGGCCATGACGATCGTTCTCCTCCGTGGCGGTCCTGTGAAGGACCTGTGGTGAACCGTTCCGACGGCTCCACACTGCTCGGCCCGGAAGGGCAGCCACAGGGTCGAAGGTCCTCGCCTCCGCACGGCGCGGAGGTGCCTCAGGACAGCGGCACCGACCAGCGCAGGTTGGTCCCGCCCTCGGGCAGCGCGGTGACGACCACGGTGCCGCCCCGGCGTGCCGCCCGGTTCTCCAGGTTGGCCAGCCCGCTGCGGCGCGGGATGTCCACCGGGATGCCGCGCCCGTCGTCCTGGACCTCGACCACCAGGTCGGAGCCCACCTCGACCCGGACCACGACGTCGTGCGCGCGGGCGTGCCGCGCGACGTTCGACAACGCCTCCCGCACCACCGCGACCGCGTCCTCCACGACGTCGTCCGGCACCATCGCGGTCACCCCGTCCGTGCGCAGGCGCGGCAGGAAGCCGAGCCCCTGCCGGGCGCTGACCACCTCGGCGTCGATCCGGTGGCGCAGCCCGGTCCCCGTCCCGCCGGCCCGGGGACCGAGCCGGAAGATCGCGGTGCGCACGTCCTTGATCGTCTCGTCGAGGTCGTCGACCGCAGCCTCGAGCCGGTGCGCGACCTCGGGGCGCACCGCGTCCTGCGCGGCCGCCCCCTGCACGTCGAGGCCGATGGCGAACAGGCGCTGGATCACCATGTCGTGCAGGTCCCGCGCGATGCGTTCGCGGTCCTCGAGGACGGCCAGCCGGGCACGGTCCTCCTGGGCGTCCGCGACGTCGAGGGCGAGCGCGAGCTGCTCGCCGAACCCGGCGATGCTGGGCAGGTCCAGCTGCGGTGCATCTCCCGCGGGCCAGGAGACGGCCATCGCCGCGACCCACCGGTCGCCGCTGCGCAGCGGCAGCGCGAGGGCCCACGTGCCGTCCTCGAGCTGCCGCAGCACCGGCCAGACGCCGGCGAGCTCCTCGCCGAGCGCCGCCGGCAGCTCGTCCGTCTCCCCGAACAGGGCCGAGCCCGTCGCGCCTGCGGTCTCCTCCACCCTCGCCAGCACCGCGGCGAGGGCCTCGTCCTGGGGCAGGCCTCCGGTGAGCCACGACGACGCCGCGGCGGCCGCCTCCAGCCAGAGCTCGTGCTGGTGGGCCTGGTGGTAGGCGCGGGCGTGACCGACCGCCACACCCGCGGCGGCGGCCAGCGCCATCGCGACCTGCTCGTCCCGCGCGGTGAAGTCCACCGGGGTGCCGTCCGGACCCAGCTTGTCGGTGAGGTAGAGGTTGCCGAACACCGCCCCGCGGGCGCGCACCGGAACCCCGAGGAACGTCTGCATCGGCGGGTGGTGCGCCGGGAAGCCCACCGACGACGGGTGGTCCGCGAGGTCGTGCAGCCGCAGCGCGTCCGGCTCCGTCGAGAGGTGACCGAGCACGCCGCGGCCCTCGGGCACGTGACCGATCAGCAGGGCCGTCTGCGCGTCGATGCCCTGGTACACGAACTCCTGCAGACCGCCGTGCTCCCCGAGCACCCCCAGAGCCCCGTACCGGGCGCCGGTCAGGCTGCACCCGGCCGCGACGAACCGCTCCAGGAGGGTCGCCATGTCCAGGTCGGCGGTCATCGAGACGACCGCGTCCATCATCGCGTCGAGGCGGTCGTCGCGTTCGGTGCCGGTGTCGATGCCCTCGGGACGCATGCTCGGAGCATAGGTCGGGATCGRGGCCTTTCGGCCCTGGGGGTCGGTGCGTGCCGGGCGAACCCTGGAGGTGAGTCCGAGACACGAGGAGGTGAGGACGATGCGGGCACTGGTGGTGTACGAGTCGTCGTTCGGCAACACGGGACAGGTGGCGCAGGCGGTCTGGGAGGGCATGCGGCAGCGGCTGCCGGACGCCGCCCTGCTCGACGTCGGGTCCGCCCCGCGCCGGTTGCCACCTGAGCTGGAGCTCCTGGTGGTCGGCGCGCCGACGCAGGCGTTCGGCATGAGCAGGCCGAGCACCCGGGACGACGCGCGCAGGACGGCAGGCGTGGAACCGACAGGTCTGACGATCGGTGTGCGCGAGTGGCTCCGGGAGCTGGAGCCACCCGAGCGGCCGGTGCACGCCGCGACGTTCGACACCCGGATCCACACCCCGCACGTGCCCGGCTCCGCCGCGGTCGGCGCGTGGCGCGTGCTCCGGCGCGACGGCTACCACGTCTCGGCCGAGGCGGAGAGCTTCTGGGTCCTGGGCATCCGGGGCCCGCTGCGGGACGGCGAGATCGACCGCGCGCGGTCGTGGGGCGTCAGCCTGGCCAGCCTGGTGCTCGAGCCGGTGGGCTGACCGACCTACTCGGGGTGCAGGCGGTTCTGCTCGGTGATGAACAGGGCGGCCTGCGTGCGTCCGCGCACCTCGATCTTGGCCAGCAGGCTGGAGATGTAGTTCTTCACGGTCTTCTCCGCGAGGAACATCCGGTCGGCGATCTCGCGGTTGCTCAGCCCTTCCCCGATGAGGTCGAGCACGGCGCTCTCCTGGCTGGTCAGCAGGTCCAGCCGTGGGTCGCGCTGATGGGTCTCGCGCACCCGGGCGAGCACGCGCTGCGTGGTGGCCGGGTCGAGCAACGACTTGCCGGCCGCCACCAGGCGGATGGAGTCGAGGAGCTGTGAGCCGCGGATCTCCTTGAGCACGTAGCCGGCGGCGCCGGCGGTGATCGCCGCGAGGAGCGCCTCGTCGTCCTCGTAGGACGTCAGCATCAGGCACCGGACGCCCGGCGCCGACGAGGCGAGCTCGCGGCAGACCTCGATGCCGCTGCCGTCCGGCAGCCGGACGTCGAGGAGCGCGACGTCGGCCTCGGCACGAGGGATGCGGACGAGGGCTTCCTGCGCGGTCGCTGCCTCGCCGACGACGGTGATGTCCGCGGTCGACTCGAGGAGGCGCAGAAGCCCCTGGCGGACGACCTCGTGGTCGTCGAGCAGGAACACCCGGATCTGTGGCATGGCGCCACTGTGCACCATCATCGCGGCGCGTGGCGGTCGAGAAACGCGTACACCTCGGCATCTTCGACGCCGGGGAACGCACCGGTGGGCAGAGGTGAGAGCACGTGCGCGTGCACCGCGGCGCTGGGCCACGCGTGCGGCGCCCACCGCGTCGCCAGCGCCGGGTCCGGCTGGCGGCAGCAGGTCGGGTCCGGGCACCGCGACTCGCGACGCCGTGCGGTGTCCCGTCCGCGGAACCACTTGGCGGCGGTGAACGGGACCCCCACGGTGATCGAGAACCCGCCCGCCGACGTCGCACCGGTCTGCGTGGTGCACCAGAACGTGCCCTCGGGCGTGTCGGTGTACTGGTAGTACTCGCCTGCACGGTCGCGGCGCGTGAACGCCGAGCGCGCTGCCCACTCGCGGCACACGACCTGGCCCTCGATGGCGCCGGTGCCGTCGGCGGGGAACCGGACGGCGTCGTTGCTGTAGCCCTTGAACAGGGTGCCGTCGTCGCCCACGCGCAGGAAGTGCAGGCGGATGTCGAGGTGCTCGGTCAGCAGGTTGGTGAGCCGTTGCGCCGCGGCCTCGTGGGTGACGCCGAACGAGTCGCGGAAGTCCTCGACGGCCAGCTCCTTGCGGCGCTTCGCGGCACTGAGGTGCGCGACGGCCGCCGTGCGCGGCATCAGGCACGCGGCGGCGAAGTAGGTGATCTCGACGCGCTGGCGCAGGAAGTCCGCATAGCTGCTCGGCGTCGAGTGGGCCAGCACCCGGTGCGCGATCGCCTGGAGCGCCAGCGAGCGCAGGCCGTGGCCGCCGGGGATGGAGGCCGGTGGCAGGTAGATGCGACCGTTGGCGAGGTCGGTCACGGTGCGCGTGGAGTGCGGCAGGTCGTCGACGTGGATCAGCGTGAAGCCGAGGTCGGTGGCCATCGACGCGACCGCGCTGTGGGTCAGGGCGCCGGTGGTGTAGCCCGCCCGGCGCACCAGGTCCTCGGCGGCGGTCTCGATCTCGGGGAGGTGGTTGTTGCGCTCGCGCATCCACAGGCGCAGCGCGGTCGTGGCTCTGCGCGCCTCCTCGGGTGTCGCGATGGCGGCGTCGGTCCGGCGGGCCAGCTCGCGGTGCAGGCCGACGAGCGCCTCGAGGGCCTCCGTGGACAGGTTCTTGGCCGGCCGGACGGTCGGCAGGCCCAGTGCCGCGTAGGTCGCGGTGCCCTGCGCCCGGTCCAGGTCGATCTCGAGAGCGGCCCGCCGGGAGGGCGGCGCGGCGTCGAGAAGGTCCGTCGTCGTGGTGCCCAGAGCCGAGGCCAGGGACTGCAGGAGGCTCAGACGTGGCTCCCGGCGACCGTTCTCCACGAGCGACAGCTGGCTGGCGGTCGACCCGACCAGCTGCCCGAGCTCGTCGAGCGTGAGGCCCTTCTCGGTGCGAGCGTGCCGGATGCGCCGGCCGAGCAGGAGCATCTGGCTCCCCGCGGGTGCCACGTCGCGCGGGTCGGTCGGGAGGTCGATGACCGGGCGGGCGGGTTCGATGGCCATGACGTTGACCGTAGGCCAAGAACGGCACTTCTTGCGATGACGGCGCCCTTGAGGATGGTCGCGCGTAGCGTGAACTCTTGAAGGAGACGGGAAATCCTCGCGTCCAGCCCTTCGAACAGGAGCCCACCATGGCGACCTATGTCTCTCGGTTCCGTGACGGTGACAAGGACCAGAAAGACCTTCTGGGCGGCAAGGGCGCCAACCTGGCCGAGATGACCAACCTCGACCTCCCKGTGCCACCGGGGTTCACCATCACCACCGCGGCGTGCCGGGCGTACATGCGCGACGGGCACGTCCCGCCCGAGCTGCGCGTCGAGGTGACGCTCGCCGTCCGGGAGATCGAGGACGCGATCGGCCGGCGGCTCGGCGACTTCCACGAGCCCTTGCTGGTCTCGGTCCGCTCCGGGGCGAAGTTCTCCATGCCCGGGATGATGGAGACGGTCCTCAACATCGGGCTCAACGACGCGTCCGTGAAGGGGCTCACCGAGTTCTCGGGCGACGAGCGCTTCGCCTGGGACTCGTACCGGCGCCTCATCCAGATGTTCGGCAAGACCGTGCTCGGGATCGACGGCGACCTGTTCGCCGCGGCGCTGGACGAGCGCAAGACCGCGGTGGGCGCCGAGACCGACGTCGACCTGTCCGCGCAGGACCTGCGCGTGCTGGTGCACACGTTCAAGGAGATCGTCGTCGCGCAGACGGGTCACGAGTTCCCGCAGCACCCGCGCGAGCAGCTCGACCTGGCGATCGAGGCGGTGCTCGGCTCGTGGAACACCGACCGTGCACGGCTCTACCGCCGTCGCGAGCGGATCCCGCACGACCTGGGCACGGCGGTGAACGTCGTGAGCATGGTGTTCGGCAACCTCGGGGAGACGTCGGGCACGGGGGTCTGCTTCACGCGTGACCCGTCGACGGGGGACACCGGGGTGTACGGGGACTACCTGCCGAACGCGCAGGGCGAGGACGTCGTCGCGGGGATCCGCAACACCCTGCCGCTGGCCGAGCTGGAGGTGCTCGACCCGGTGTCGTACGACGCGCTGCGGCACGCGATGCGCCGGCTCGAGACCCACTACCGCGACCTGTGCGACATCGAGTTCACCATCGAGCGCGGCAAGCTCTGGCTGCTGCAGACCCGGGTGGGCAAGCGGACCGCCGCGGCGGCGTTCCGGATCGCGACCGAGCTGGTGGACGAGAGCCTCATCACGATGGACGAGGCGATCACCCGCTGCACGGGCGACAAGCTGAGCCAGCTCCTGTTCCCGCAGTTCGACGCCGACGCAGCCCGGCAGCTGCTGACCCGTGCGATGCCGGCGTCCCCGGGTGCGGCCGTGGGGGAGATCGTGCTCGACAACGCCCAGGCCCTGGAGCGCACCGCGGCCGGTGCGCACGTGATCCTGGTCCGCCGCGAGACCAACCCGGACGACCTGCAGGGCATGATCGTCGCCGACGGCGTGCTGACCGCCCGCGGCGGCAAGACGTCGCACGCCGCGGTCGTGGCGCGCGGGATGGGCACGTGCGCGGTGGTCGGCGCCGAGGAGCTAGACGTCGACGTGGCGCGCGGCGAGGTGCGGGTGCGCGGCGAGGTGCTGCGTGCCGGGGACACCATCGCCATCGACGGCGCCACCGGCGAGGTGTTCCGCGGCGAGGTCCCGGTGGTGGACTCCCCGGTCATGGTCTACGTGTCCGACGGGCTGGACGCCGGGCTCGCGGCGGCCGCCGACCCCGAGGCGCGTGCGCTGGTCACGGCCGTGGACCGGGTGCTGCGGCATGCCGACCACGTGCGCCGGATGCACGTGCGCACCAACGCGGACTCCGCCGAGGACGCGCGTCGTGCCCGCGCCCGCGGAGCCGAGGGGGTGGGGCTGTGCCGCACCGAGCACCAGTTCCTCGGAGACCGCCGCCAGTACATCGAGCGGCTCGTGCTGGCCGACACCGACGACGCCCGGCGCGACGCGCTCGACGCGCTGCTGCCGCTCCAGCGCGACGACTTCGTCGGGCTGCTGGAGGCGATGGACGGCCTGCCGACGACGATCCGCCTCATCGACCCGCCCCTGCACGAGTTCCTGCCGGATCTCACCGAGCTGGCGGTCAAGGTCGCCACGGCGACCGAGCCGGACCCGAAGGACGTCGCGCTCCTGGCGGCCGTGGAGCGGATGCACGAGCAGAACCCGATGCTCGGCCTGCGCGGGGTGCGCCTGGGGCTGACGCTGCCGGGCCTGTTCGCGCTCCAGGTGCGGGCGATCGCCGAGGCCACCGTGCAGCTGTGCCAGGCGGGGCGGGACCCACGGCCGGAGATCATGGTGCCGCTCGTCGGGTCCGTGCGGGAGCTGCAGCTGGTCCGCGAGGAGGCGGAGCGCGTGCTGGCGGAGGTCAGTGCGGCGTCGGGCGTCCCGCTCGACGTGCCCATCGGCTGCATGATCGAGCTGCCCCGTGCCGCACTGACGGCGCACCGGATCGCCGAGGAGGCCGACTTCTTCTCGTTCGGCACCAACGACCTCACGCAGACGACGTGGGGCTTCTCGCGCGACGACGTCGAGCGGGCGTTCTTCGCGGACTACCTGCAGAACGGGGTGCTCACGATCTCCCCGTTCGAGACGCTCGACGCCGACGGGGTCGGCGCGCTGGTCCGCGCGGGCGCCGAGGGCGGGCGGTCGACGAAGCCCGGGTTGCACCTCGGCGTCTGCGGGGAGCACGGGGGAGACCCCGAGTCGATCCACTTCTTCCACGACGTGGGCCTGGACTACGTGTCGTGCTCGCCGTTCCGGGTCCCGATCGCCCGGCTGGAGGCCGGTCGGGCGGCCGTCTCAGCGAAGCGCTGACACGGCCGCCCGAGGGGCACTACGGCGTGACGGTCAGCGGCGTGCCGCCGGACGTCAGCTGCCAGTCGGGGTTGGTCGACGAGAACACCGCCGGGTCCACCACCTGGTTGGCGCTCACCCAGTCGATGAGCAGCTGCCGGATCTCGACCTGCCGGTTGTAGACCACCGGTGCTGCCGTCACGCCCGGGAAGTTGCCCCCGCCGGACTGCCGGTAGTTGTTGATCGCGACGACGAACTCCTGCGTGTCCGTCACGGGGACACCGCCGTAGGCGAGGCCGACGACGCGGCTGCCGACGGGCTGCGCCAGGTCGATGTCGTAGGTCAGCGGCTGGTCGAGCCCGCCCATGACGTCGTAGTTGTAGTCCGGCGTGCCGTTCGGCGCCGTCGGCGTCACCGCGTTGGTGAGGGCGGCGGCCGCGTACGTGCCGGGAGCGGGGGCCGGCTTGAAGTACTCCGCCGACTTCTCGAGGTACGCCTTGACCTGCGCACCCGTGAGCTTGATGCCCAGGAGCGTGTTGTCGTAGATGTACAGGCCGGCGATGTCCCGGACGGACACGTCGCCCTGCGGGATGGCCGCGTCCTTGTTGAACGGTGCCGCGATGGACAGCACGGGCAGGTCCGCGTCGGCGCCCGTGAGCTCGGCCTTGACGGCCCCCGCCTGCACGTAGTTGATGAAGTCGAGCACCGCGGTGTCCTCGTACCGGGCGGTCGCGGCGGACATGGCCTCCGTCGACGTGCCGATGACCCCGTTGACGTAGTCGACGACGGTCTTCTGCTCGTCACCGAGCAGCTGGACGATCTTCGGGTCCTCCGGGACGGTGTTCGTGTTCAGCACCGACGCGTCCACCGACTGCACGGCCCACCGGCCACGGCTGAACGACAGGTCGATGTCGAAGACCGAGAGCCGCTGCCCCCACCTCGACGGCTCGGACAGGACGACCGGCTTGCCCGTCGCCGTGTTGGTGACCACGCGCTCGGCGATCTCCTGGTGGGCGTGGCCCACGAGGATCGCGTCGATGCCCGGCACCTGCTCCGCGACGAGCGTCGCGGCGTTCTCGGGGAACGGCAGCGCGTCCCCGTACGACGACGAGGTGTCGGCGCCCGAGTGCGCGGAGACGACGACCACGTCGGCACCCTTGCGCTTCATCTCGGGCACGTACTTCGCCGCCTGCTCGACGAGGCCGCCGAAGCTCATCTGACCCTCGACGTTCGCCTTGTCCCAGATGGCGATCCCGGGGTTGGTCAGGCCGAGGATGCCGACCTTGACCGGCTTGCCGTTCGGTGTCCGGACGGTCTTGATGACGTACGGCGTGAACGCTGCGCGCCCGTTCGTGTCGTTGGTCGCGTTGGCGGCGAGGAGCGGGAAGTCGAGCTGCTTCTCGAACGTGCGCAGGTACGGGATGCCGTAGTTGAACTCGTGGTTGCCGAGCGCGGCGGCGTCGTAGCCGATCGCGTTCATCGCCGCCGCCATCGGGTGCTCGACGCGCTTCGAGATGGGCTGGATCTTGGCGTAGTAGTACGCCAGCGACGTGCCCTGGATGGTGTCGCCCGCGTCGATGAGCAGCGTGTTCCGGTCGCCCCGGTCCGCCCGCACCTGGTTGACGAGGGTCGAGACCTTGGCCAGACCCACGTCGTTGTGGGCGCTGTCGTCGTACTCGGCGTTCTTGAAGTAGTCCCAGTTCACGGCGTTGCCGTGCAGGTCCGTGGTGCCCATGACGGTGAGCCGGTAGTCGTTGCTGTGGCCGTGCCCGTGGCCGTCCCCGGCTGTCGCCGGGGCAGCCAGGCAGACCACGAGGGCAGCGGCTGTCGTCAGCGCCCCCGTCGTGATCCTGCGGCGCTGCAGGGTGGTGGAGCCCATGTCGAAGTCCTCCCGTGCTGTCGGTTCTGCACCGGGTTGCGGTGCGCCGCGCACGGTACTCCGTCCAGGTGTGGGCGACATGTCGGGCAGGTGACCGCCCGGGGTCCCACCATGCCCGGCCCGCCGACGTCGCGAGCATCACGAGGCGTCGCGCCCCCGGGCCACGATGCCGTGGAAGAGGCGCTCGTAGTCGTCGACCATCCGGTCCGCGCTGAACCGGGTCACGGCCTCGTGGCGGCAGGCGGCCCGGTCGATCGTCGGCAACCGACCGACCGCCGCGACCGCGCCGTCGGCGTCGGCCACGAGGAACCCGGTGCGCCCGTCCCGGACCAGCTCCGGGAGCGACCCTCGCGCGGTCGCGATGACCGGGGTCCCCACCGCGAGCGCCTCGACGACGGACAGCCCGAACGGCTCGGAGAAGTCGATCAGGTGCAGCAACGCTGCGGCGCCGCCGAGCAGCCGGTCGCGCTCGGCAGGCCCGACGGACCCGACGAAACGCACCCGGTCGCCGTCGACGTGCGGTGCGACGAGCGTACGGAAGTAGGCGTCGTCGTGCACCACGCCGGCGATGACTAGCGACCTGCCCGAGCGGGCGGCGACCTCGATCGCCAGGTGGGTGCCCTTGTCGGGATGGATGCGCCCGAGGAACAGGAGGTACCCGCCGTCCCCGGTCCCGGGCGTGAACTGCGTCAGGTCCAGGCCGTGGTGGATGGTCGCGGCGTACGTGAGTGCGGGGTGCCGGTTCGCGTCGCTGATCGACACGTAGTGCGCGATGTCGTCGTAGGCGCGGTAGACCCGGACGATCCGTTCCGACGAGAAGCCGTGGATCGTCGTCACCACCGGGGTGCTGGTCAGCCGGCTGTAGGTCAGCGGCAGGAAGTCGAACTGGTTGGAGATGACGTCGAACTGCGCGGCCCGCTCGAAGACCGCCGCGATGTGCAGTGACTCGCAGACCTTGACGTCGACCGTCGGGTCCTCCTCGTACCCGGTCGGCGCCTCGGCGTGCAACCGCGCTCCGGTCACCGAGTCGGCGGTGGCGAACAGCGTGACGTCGTGACCACGGGCTACCAGGCCCTCGGCGAGCGTCGAGGCGACCTGCTCCCAGGGACCGTACGAGCGGGGCGGCGTGCGGTGGGCGATCGAGGCGAGCACGGCGATCCTGACGGGGTGCCTCCACGGCTGGGCGCGGTCGCGAGGCCGGGTTCAGCCCGACCGCGACTGGTAGCCTAGCCACGCGGTGCCCGGTCCGGCTGTGAGCACGACCAGCGGACCAGGACGCCCGGGGATGTCGATCAGGCCCCGCCCGAGGTCGGCAGCGCACTCCGTTGCGAAGCACACCAGTGCGAAGGGCCTCCATGGCCATCACGTTCGGCATCCTCAGCACCTTTCCCCCCACGCAGTGCGGCCTGGCCACGTTCTCGTCCGCACTCGCCACGCACCTGGTCGAAGCCGGGGCCGACGTCTCGGTGGTCCGTCTCGTCGACGACCTGCAGCCTCCGGTGCCGCTCGTCTCTCACCAGCTGGTCACGGGAGCGCCGGACGAGGCGCGCGCAGCCGCCGCGGCGCTGAACGCGTGCGACGTGGCGCTCGTCCAGCACGAGTACGGGATCTACGGCGGTGCCGACGGCGTCGACGTCCTCGACGTGCTGGCCCGCGTCCGCGTGCCGGTGATCACGGTGCTGCACACGGTGCTGGCTCACCCGACCCCGCACCAGCACGAGGTGCTCGCGCGCGTGGCCGCGGCGTCGTCGATGACGGTGACGATGACCGAGGCCGGCCGGCAACGCCTCATCTCCGGGTGGGGCGTCGACCCCGGGTCGGTCACCGTGATCGCGCACGGCGCCCGCGACAACCGGGCGCCCGAGGGGACCGCCGCACCTGGGCACCCCACCCCCGTCGTGCTGACCTGGGGACTGCTCGGTGAGGGCAAGGGCATCGAGTGGGCGCTCGAGGCGCTCGCCGGTCTCACCGACCTTCGGCCCCGCCCCACGTACCGGATCGTCGGTCAGACCCACCCCAAGGTGCTGGAGCACTCCGGCGAGGCGTACCGCCACCGGCTGGAGAGCCTGGTCGACCGCCTCGGCCTGGGCACGATGGTGCAGCTCGACGACCGCTACCTCGACGTCTCCACCCTGCAGCGCATCGTCGCCGCCGCCGACGTCGTGCTCCTGCCCTACGACTCCCCGGACCAGGTGACGTCKGGGGTGCTGACGGAGGCCGTCGTCGCCGGCAAGCCCGTGGTGTCGACGGCGTTCCCGCACGCGGTCGAGCTGCTGTCGGGCGGCGCCGGGCTGCTGGTCCCGCGACGCGACCCGGCGGCGATCCGCGTCGCGCTGCGCCGCGTCCTGACCGAGCCCGGCCTCGCGGGGGCGATGGGTGCCGTGTCCCGTGGCCTCGCGCCCGGGCTGCTGTGGTCCGCGGTGGCCGGCCAGTACGTCGACCTCGGTGCGGGCCTGCTGAGCGCACGCAGCCTGTCGGCAGCCTGATGTACCCGTCCCCGGTCTTCGACCACCTGGCGCACCTGAGCACGCCGATCGGCCTGTTCGAGCACGCGCTGCTCGGCGAGCCCCGACCTGAGCACGGCTACTGCCTCGACGACGTGGCCCGGGGTCTCGTCGTGACGACGCGTCAGCTGCGCCCGTCGCCGCAGGTCGACGCGCTCACGGCCACGTACCTGCGGTTCACGCTCTTCGCACAGGACGGCCTCGGGCGGTTCCACAACCGGCGGGACGTGACCGGTCGGTGGACGGACACCGCAACGGTCGAGGACCACTGGGGGCGGGCGCTGTGGGCGCTCGGGAAGACGGCGGGGGCGTCGTCGTCCGACCCGCGGATGCGCCGTGCCGCCCTGGACGCCGCCCTCGTCAGCCTCGAGAGGCGTTCCCCCTGGTGGCACGCCATGGCGTACGCCGCGCTCGGGGCGGCCGAGGTCCTCGAGGTGCAACCGGGCAACCGGGTCGCCCGCGCGCTCCTCATCGACGCCCGGACGATCCTGGCCCGCCCGACGGACCCGACCTGGCCGTGGCCCGACGCCCGTCTCACCTACGCCAACGCGGTGCTCCCCGAGGCGCTGGTGGCGGTCGGCACCGCACTCGATGACGACGACACCCTCCACGCGGGCCTCGACCTGCTGCACTGGCTCGTCGCCCAGGAGACGCACGCCGACCACCTGTCCCTGACACCGGCGGGCGGCTGGCAGGACGGCGACGTGCGACCCGGCTTCGACCAGCAGCCGATCGAGGTCGCCGCCCTGGCGGAGGCGAGCTGGCGAGCGTTCCGCGCGACACGGCAGGAGGTCTGGCTCGGCTACCTCGACCGGTGCGTGGGGTGGTTCCTCGGCGCCAACGACAGCGGAATGGTGCTGTACGACGAGGTGTCAGGAGCCGGGTTCGACGGTCTCCACGCCCACGGCGTCAACCAGAACCAGGGCGCCGAGTCGACGCTCGCGGCGCTGTCGACGCTCCAGCTGGGCCGCCTCGCGCTCGTCCAGGCGGTCGCGTGACCGCCGTCGACGCATCTCCTCTGCTGCGGCGCACGCACCACGTGCTGCGCCCGGACGCGTCACGGGTGGTCAGCCTGCCCTTCCTKCCGGGGGAGGAGATCGAGGGGGCGGGCCAGTCGCGTCGCGCCGTCGTCCTCGCGCGGTTGCTCGCGCTGCCCGACGCGGAGGTGGACGCGGCGCTGATCGAGGTCCTGACGTCCTTCAGCGCGCGCCATGACGACCTCGTCGGGCTACTCGACGAGCGCTTCGCCCAGGTGGCCCGCGACGTCGCGTACGCCGGTCCGCTCTCGCTGGAGCGGCGACGGCTCATCGGCGCGTGCCTGAGCCAGGAGTACGCCGTCGAGTCCGCGGCGCTGTTCAACCCGTCGATGGTGAGACACCCCGACCAGAGCGGGCTGCCGGAGGGCGCCACCCGGTTCGTCATGAGCGTCCGTGGGGTCGGTGAGGGCCACGTGTCGTCCGTCGGCCTGCGCACCGGCGTGGTCGACGCGGCGGACGAGATCACCTTCGACACGCCGGGTCCGACGACCACCGTGCCGGTCCGTGCCGACATCGAGCACTCCCGCGCCGACCTGCGACGGCAGAACGACGAGCTCGCGGGAGGGCGCGACGCCGCCGACGAGCTCCTGCGTGCCCTGCCGGACACCTTCGGACCGGCGGCGGTCCGGTCGAACCCCCGCCTGACGTGGCTGTCCGCGTGCTCGTACGACGTGACGTTCCCGGCGTCCAGCGCGATCGACTCCCGCGTGCTGATGCCCGGCAGCCCAGCCGAGCGGGTCGGCATCGAGGACCTCCGGCTGGTCGAGGTCGAGCACGCCGACGGGCGGGCCGGCTACCTCGGGACCTACACGGCCTTCGACGGGGAGTCCGTCGCGCCGCACCTGCTGGAGACCGACGACTTCACGACGTTCCGCGTGCGGAGAATGACCGGCGCGGGCGCGAAGAACAAGGGCATGGCGATCTTCCCGCGGCGGGTCGGCGGTCGGTACCTCGCCCTGTCGCGCTGGGACCGGGAGAGCAACTCGCTGGCGTCGTCCGACGACCTGCTGCACTGGGACGACCTGGGCACCCTCAGCGCCCCGGCCCGGGCCTGGGAGATCATCCAGGTGGGCAACTGCGGGTCGCCGGTCGAGACGCCGGACGGCTGGCTGGTCCTCACGCACGGAGTGGGGCCTATGCGGCAGTACGGGATCGGCGTGATGCTGCTGGACCTGGACGACCCGCGCATGGTCCTCGGGAGCCTCGCGGCGCCCCTGCTGACCCCCACCAGCGGCGAGCGCGACGGGTACGTCCCGAACGTCGTCTACTCGTGCGGGGCGATGCTCAACGGCCGGACCCTCGTGCTGCCGTACGGGTGCAGCGACGCGGCGATCCGGGTGGCCCTCGTCGACCTGCCGGCGGTGCTCGCCCGGATCGTCCCCCGCGGCTGACGCCCCCTTCCCACATGGTGGACGCGCTCTCACGCTGTGACCTGGCGCACGGCTCTAGGGGTGGACAGGTCCCCATGCGCTCCGTAGCGTCGTTGTCATCACAAGGGCGGCGGCGCCTGTCGGAACCGGGTTTACCTCACCGGGACCTCAGGACCGACGCCCTTCGTGCATCTGGCACCAGCGTCGCTGTCACACCGGTCAGGTGGGCCCGTGAGCCCACCCGGCCGTCCGACTGGACGACCGAAGGGTGCGATCGCATGGCCACGACGTTCGACAAGCTGCTGCTCGAACCACGCCGAACCGACCAGGTGCGCCTCAAGCCCACGAGGGCGGGCGAGAACGCGTCCGCCCAGAGCCCGTCCCTCATGCTGCTGGTCCTGCTGGCGTGCGCCGGCGTCATCATCTACGCGGTGTTCCTGCTCAACCCGGCGAACCGGGGCGACTGGCTGCCGTACACGCTGGTGATCGTCGCGGAGTCGGTGCTCGTCGCGCACGCGCTGCTGGCGATGTGGACGGTGCTCTCCAGCGGTCACGACCCGCGGGGCTTCTCCTTCCACCACGCCCAGGACCGGCTCTACGACCTGGGCGAGATCATCCGCGACGGCACCGAGAAGGACCCGCAGGCGTGGCGGATGTACCTGCAGGAGTGGCCGATCACCGTCGACGTCTTCATCACGACGTACGGCGAGGACCTCGAGACCATCCGGCGCACGGTCTCCGCGGCCGTCGCGATGCACGGGCGGCACGACACGTGGGTGCTCGACGACGGCCGGTCCGACGAGGTCCGCGACCTCACGGCGGAGCTCGGTGCGCGCTACGTCCGGCGGCTGTCCAGCAACGGCGCCAAGGCCGGGAACATCAACCACGCGCTGTCCATCGCGAAGGGTGACTTCTTCGTCATCTTCGACGCGGACTTCGTGCCGCTGCCGCAGTTCCTGCACGAGACCGTGCCGTTCTTCGCCACCGACGACGTCGCCTTCGTGCAGACGCCGCAGGTGTACGGGAACCTCGACACCGTCATCTCCAAGGGCGCCGGCTACATGCAGTCGGTGTTCTACAAGTTCATCCAGCCCGGCCGGAACCGGTTCAACGCGGCGTTCTCGGTGGGCACCAACGTCATCTACCGGCGCTCGGCCGCGGACTCGGTCGGGGGCATCTACTCCGACTCCAAGTCGGAGGACGTGTGGACGTCGCTCATGCTGCACGAGAAGGGCTGGCGGACGGTCTACATCCCGACCGAGCTCGCCGTCGGGGACACCCCCGAGACCGTCGAGGCCTACACCAAGCAGCAGCTGAGGTGGGCGACGGGTGGCTTCGAGATCATGCTCACGCACAACCCGCTGTCACCGAAGCGGACGCTCACCATGGACCAGCGGCTCCAGTACCTGGTGACCTCGACGCACTACCTGACGGGCATCGCACCGCTCCTGCTGATCCTGGTGCCACCGCTGCAGATCTACTTCAACCTGACCCCGATGAACCTCACGATCACGCCGCTCACGTGGCTGCTCTACTACGCGGGCTTCTACGTGATGCAGATCCTCGTGGCGTTCTACACGCTGGGCTCGTTCCGGTGGCAGGTGCTCCTGCTCGCCGCCGTGTCCTTCCCGATCTACACCCGGGCACTGATCAACGCCATCTTCAAGAAGGACCAGAAGTGGCACGTGACCGGCCAGAAGGGCGCCTACCGCTCACCGTTCGCGTTCATGATGCCGCAGGTCCTGTTCTTCCAGTTCCTGCTCATCACCACGGTGGTCGGCGTGTGGAAGGACATGGGCAACGGGTACGGGAGCCTCGCCCTCGCGTGGAACGCCACCAACACCCTGATCCTCGGAGGCTTCGTCGTCACCGCCTGGAAGGAAGGCCACCGCGCCCGAGCCGCCATCAAGGCGGAGAAGCGTGCCGCTCGACCCACCCCCGCGACCGTCCCTGCCACCGCACTTCTCGGAGGTGCCGCATGACCTGGACCAGCCGCATCCGACTTCTCGCGGGCATGCTCGCCGTGCTCGTCGTCGCCGCTCTCGCCACCTACCAGCTGAACGAGACGCGTGGCGTCGCCACCAGCGACTCCGCACAGATCCTCGCCAAGTCCTACGGCGTGGGAACGCCCTACTCGGGTCTCGTCGTCGACCAGCTGGTCGACGTCGGGGACCCCGTGACGACCGGCCAGCAGCTCTTCGTCATCGACTCGGCGACCCTGCAGTACGACGTGAAGAACGGCTTCGCCCGCACCTCGACGGAGGCCACGCAGATCGACGCCGAAGGTCGGCTGGTCGTTCTCGCGACGGGCGACGGCGTCGTGACCGAGATCGCCTCGGAGCGCGGCACGTTCGTCCAGTCCGCCACGCAGCTGGCGACCGTGGAGCGGGCCGGCACCCTCTACGTGCAGGCGGAGTACACGCTCACGCCGAAGGAGTACGCACGGGTCGCGGACGACGCGACGGCGACCGTCGTGCTGCCGAACCAGCGCACGATCACCCTCCACGTCTCGGAGGTGAAGGTGGAGACCATCGCGGGCAGCGCCCAGGCGGTCCTCACCCTGGCGGGCGCCGMGCTCGTCGACGGTGCGCAGAACGGCCTGGTGTCGGCCGGCACTCCCGTGACCGCTGAGCTGGAGCTGGACAACGACGGGGTGGTGACGCGTGCCGCGGCCTCGGTGAAGACCTACCTGGGAGGACTCTTCCGATGACGACTCGAACCACAGGCCCCCTGACCGAGGTCCGACCCCCGCCGCCGCCCACGTCCCGCCGTAGGTGGTGGGTGATCGCCGCCGCCGGCGCTGTCGTCGTCGCACTGGCGGCCGTGCTCGTGGTCGTCGCGCCGTGGTCGGACGACGACGAGGCGCCGGCCGACGCCGCGCGTGCCGGGTCGGCTCCCGTCGCCGACGTGAGCGGCCCGTCCGACGCAGCACCACCGGAGGTCGACACCGCCGCACTGGTCGCGGCGGTCCCCGCCGAGGCCGTCGCCAAGATCGACCCGGTGCGCCTCGCCCCGGGCGTGGTGCCGCCCAGCAACCGCTGGTACAGCGGCCTGGTGTTCGGCGAGCAGCCGCAACCGGTGTTCGCCGAGCCGCTCTCGTTCGGGCTGACGGACTCCGGCTTCACGATCGGGCTCCCGACGCCGACGGTGGATGCCAAGGTCATCATCGCGCCGCACGTCCCGGCCGTGACGGTCGACGCCGGGGCGGTCTCCGCCCAGGTCAGCGCCGCGGACCCGGTGAGCGTGACCATCGACCTGCTCGACGCCTCGGGCGAGGTCCTCGGCCACGTCGTGCTGGCGGCGGGCTCGCCGTTCGTCAGCCTCACGGCGGCGCAGGACGTGACGCTCACCTCGGCCGTGGCCGGGGGAGCGTTCGAGCCGGGCGCCGACGGCGGGTCGACCGCGGACGCCGGGACCTCGCAGTGGGGGCTCGTCGGCGGGACGACCGACGGTGGCTCGACGACGCTGAGCGCGGGCACCACGGCCACGTGGTACGCCCTGCCCCCGGACGCGACCGACGACGCGGCCCAGACGCTGCGCACCGCTGCGGCCGACCCGGTGACCGGGGTCGACGTGACCTATGGCGTCGACGACCAGGTCGCTCGCACGACCCTGACCTACCGCACGGCCGGCGGCGCGCCGACCGCGTACGTGCTCATGCCGCACCACCGCACCGGCGACCAGCCGGAGCGCGAGGACTGCGGGCTGGGCTCCTACCCGAGCGTGTACGGCGACCTGGAGCTGTGCGCGGGGTCGCAGCTGACGTCGTTCGCCCCCGCGCTGCCTGCGGCCGGGCAGCTCGACCTGGGCGGCATCTCCGACGACCAGCGCACCGCGATCATCGACGCGCTCGAGGCTGACGTCGCGGCCACGCCGGCCTTCCCGTCGGACACGTACTTCGGCGGCAAGGCGCTGAACCGTGCGGCCTCGCTCGTCGTGCTCGGCGAGCAGCTCGGGGTGCCGGACGTCGTGGCCGGCCTGCGGGCCACCACGACCGACGCGCTGCGGGAGTGGGCCGAGCCGGACGGCTGCGCGCGCCGCGACGCCCGGTGCGTGGTCTACGACGAGGCCGCCCGGTCGGCGATCGGCCTCACGCCGTCGTTCGGCTCGGACGAGCTCAACGACCACCACTTCCACTACGGCTACCTCCTGGCCGCGGCGGGGCTGCTGGCGCAGGACGACCCGGCGCTGGCGGACGAGCTCACCCCGGTGATGGACCTGCTCGCGCAGGACATCGCGGYGGCGCAGGCGTCKGACGAGCTGCCGCAGCTGCGGTCGTTCGACCCGTACGCKGGCCACTCGTGGGCGTCGGGGACGTCCCCGTTCGCCGACGGGAACAACCAGGAGTCGTCGTCGGAGGCGGTGACCGCCTGGAACGGGCTCGGTCTGTGGGCGCAGGCGTCGGACCAGCCGGACCTGGCGACCGAGGCCACCTGGCTCGCGTCGACCGAGGCCCTCACCGCCCGCACCTACTGGACGGCGCCGGACCTCGAGGAGTTCGACGGGTTCGAGCACACCATGGTGTCGCTCAACTGGGGCGGCAAGCGGGACTACGCCACGTGGTTCAGCCCGGAGCCCAGCGCCATCCTCGGCATCCAGCTCATCCCGATGGGGCCGGTGCAGACGTCGATCGCGCTCGGGGTGGACCCCGAGCAGATCCGGGCGTCCGTCGAGGAGGCGACCCCGGGCGGGTTCGGCGTGCAGTTCGGTGGCTACCTGCTGATGTACAGCGCGCTGGCGGGACCGGACGACGCCGCAGCGGCGTGGCAGGAGGCGACGAACCTGCCGGACGTCGCGATCGACGACGGCAGCTCGCGCTCGGCGATGCTGGCCTTCATCGCGGCGGCCGGCTGACCTCAGCCGCATGCGCGGACGACGCCCGCTCCGGATCCCGGGGCGGGCGTCGTCGTGCTCCCCGCAGTCGTACCGACGCTGTCTCGCGTGATTCAACTCTTGACTTTCACCCGCCCCGGGCGGAAGGTGAGCGAAGGAGTGACACGAGTCACCTGGTCGATCCGCCCCTCACCGGCGAGGGTGCGCTCCCCGGGTCGGCTCGACATCCACCCCTCGGCCAGCGCACGGTCCCCGTGCCTCGGTCGGCTCACTGCGGGGCTCCCACCCGCACGTAACGCACCGGGCTGACCCGTCAGCCCAGGGCCGACCAGGCCCGACGCAACGTCGCGCCGGACCTGACCGCCCGCAGCAGACCGGCCGTCGTCGGGCGGCCGGACCATCGCGCCCTCGGGCGCCTCGTCGTCGACCCCTTCGGCCGGCGCGTCGCGCCGTACCGGAACGGAGCCACCTGGAATGTCTGCTCACCCACGACCGATCCCGTCCCGTCGTCCGCTGGACCGTCGCCGCCTCGTCGCCATGGTTGCGGTCGGCGCCCTGCTGGCGTATCTCGTGCAGGCGATCGCCCTGCCGGTGGCGCGTGCCGAGGCGGTGACGGTCGGGTCGGGCAGCTACGCGGAAGGCACCCCCACGGGCGGTGCGGTACCCACCGAGTGCAACAACACCCCGATCACCAACCCCCGGGCGCACGTGACGTCGAACTTCCCGGCCGGCGCGATCCCGACGAACGACTGGTGGACCTCGCTGGTCTGGCGCAAGTTCAACTGCGCGTCGGTGTCCGAGAACCTCATGGCGCACCCGCTCGCGTTCCACGCGTACACGACCGGGCTCGGGGTGAGCTACCCGACGACCGCCAGCATCTCCGGGACCGCCACGGGCGTCGGGGAGTACCACTACAACTACGCCGAGGACTTCCGGCTCGGGATCGCGGGTCTGGACGTCGACGGCAAGGTCGACGGCTACTCCGACTGGACCGTCAGCGAGCTCTGGACCAACGGCAGCAGCAGCCTGCGCACCACGTTCGGGCACGGGCTGCCGTTCGTCTACGCGACGAAGACCGGCGGCAACGCGACGCTCACGGGTGCGGCCACGCCGACGGTGTGGAGCAACGGCAACGCTGCCATCGGGTACACGATCAACGGCCACGACTACGCCGCGTTCGGCCCGACGGGCTCGACCTGGTCCGTCTCGGGGAGCACCCTCAGCTCGTCGCTGAACGGTGGGTCGTTCTTCTCCGTGGCGGTGCTGCCCACGACGCCGAGCAGCAGCAACGCCGACCGCGCCGCCGCGCTGAGCGCGTTCGCGCCCTACGCGCACAACCACGTGACCGGCACCAAGGTCTCCTGGTCCTACAACGAGGCCACCGCGAAGATGACCGCGACCTACGCGTTCACCACGACGGCTCGCCAGGGGTCCGGCACCGGCACGGTCTACGCCCTGTACCCGCACCAGCGCGACAACCTCGCGGGCGCCACGCTGAGCAGCTACTCCTACACCTCCCCGCGCGGACCCATGCGCGTGGTGGTCGGCAGCTCGCAGTTCCAGACGGTGACGACGTTCAACGGCGTGCTCCCGCAGCTGGCGAACACGGGCTTCGCCGCCGGCTCGGCCGACGCCACGCAGCTGAACGGCTACGTCTCCCAGGTCGCCGCGAGCGATCCCTTCGCCGGGTTCGGCGACGACACCTACTGGACGGGCAAGGCGTTCGGACGTGCCGCGCAGGTCGCGCAGATGGCCAACCTGACCGGCAACACCGCCGCCCGCGACACCCTCGTCGGCGCGATGCGGACMCGGCTGACCGACTGGATGACGGCGTCGCCCGGTGAGACCACACGGTCGTTCTGGTACAACCCGTCGTGGGGCACCCTGATCGGCTACCCGGCGTCCTACGGCTCGGACACCGACCTCAACGACCACCACTTCCACTACGGCTACTACGTGGTGGGTGCGGCCACGGTCGCGGAGTTCGACCCCTCGTGGGCGGCGGAGTCCGCGTACGGCGGGATGGTCAACACCGTCATCAAGGACGCGGCCAACTGGGACCGCACCGACACCCGGTTCCCGTTCCTGCGCGACTTCGACATCTACGCCGGCCACGACTGGGCCGCCGGGCACGGCGCGTTCGCGGCCGGCAACAACCAGGAGTCGTCGTCGGAGGGCATGAACTTCGCCAGCGGCCTCATCCAGTGGGGTCAGGTGACGGGCAACAAGGCGGTCCGTGACCTGGGCATCTACCTCTACACGACGCAGGCGTCGGCCATCGAGAACTACTGGTTCGACACGGACGACGAGGCCTTCCCGGCAGCCTTCGGACACTCCACGGTCGGCATGGTCTGGGGCGACGGCGGCTCGTACTCGACGTGGTTCAGCGCCGAGCCGGAGATGATCCAGGGCATCAACCTGCTGCCGAGCACCGCGGGGCACCTGTACCTGGGCTACAACCCGTCGTACATCAGCCGCAACCTCGCCGAGCTCGAACGCAACAACGGCGGGCCGGCGACGGTCTGGCAGGACATCATCTKGGAGTTCCAGGCGCTGGCCGACGCACCGACGGCGCTCGCGCAGTTCCGGGCGCAGGCCGGCTCGTACACGGTCGAGGAGGGGGAGTCCCGGGCGCACACGTTCTACTGGCTCAAGAGCCTCTCCGGCCTGGGCACGGTCGACCGGTCCGTCACGGCGAACACCCCGCTGCATGCGGTGTTCGTCAAGAACGGCGTCCGCACGTACCAGGCGGCGAACATGAGCGGGTCGGCGATCACCGTCACGTTCTCCAACGGCGTGACGCTGGCCGTCCCGGCGCGCTCCGTGGCCAGCTCGAACACCACGGCGCCGTCGGACACGACGGCGCCCACCACCCCGGCCTACGTGACGGCGTCGGGCACGACGGCGACCTCGACCAACCTGTCGTGGACGGCGTCGACCGACAACGTGGGCGTCACCGGGTACGAGGTGCTCCGCAACGGGTCCGTCGTGGCGACCGCGTCCGGCACGACCTACGCGGCCTCCGGGCTGTCGGCGTCGACGACGTACTCGTTCACCGTCCGTGCCCTCGACGCGGCGGGCAACCGCTCGTCGAGCAGCACGCCGCTGTCCGTGACGACGTCGGCGGCCACCGGCGACACGACGGCACCGTCGACCCCGACCGGCCTGGCGGCGTCGGGCACCACGTCGTCGGCGACCACCCTGGCGTGGTCGGCGTCCACGGACAACGTGGCCGTCACCGGGTACGACGTGCTGCGCGGGGGCACCGTCATCGGCTCGACCGCCAACCGCACCTACACGGCGACCGGCCTGTCCGCCTCCACGGCCTACACGTTCACCGTGCGGGCGTACGACGCGGCGGGCAACCGGTCGGCGGCGAGCAGCGCGGTGAACGTCACCACCTCCGCGGGGTCGACGGGCATCGACGCGACCTCGAGGATCCAGGCGGAGTCGTACTCCGGGATGGTGGGCGTCGACAAGGAGACGACGTCGGACACCGACGGGGGACAGAACGTCGGCTGGATCGCCAACGGCGACCACCTCCGGTTCGACAACGTCAACTTCGGGAGCACCGAGCGCCGGACGTTCACCGCCCGGGTGGCGTCCGGGGCGGCCGGGGGGATCAGCGGGCTGGTCAACGTGCGGCTCGACAGCCTCACGGGTCCGTCCATCGGCAGCTTCGCGATCGCGAGCACAGGTGGTTGGCAGAGCTGGCGGACCATCCCGGCGAACATCCAGGCCACGACCGGGACGCACACGGTCTACCTGACGTTCGACTCCGGGCAGCCCGCCAACTTCATGAACATCAACTGGTTCACGTTCAGCTGACGGAGGGCGGCACGGCGGCCCGGCGGCATCTCCACGCTGCCGGGCCGCGGCGCGTCACGTGGAGTCGCGGGCGATCACGTGGAAGACGTCGTCCGGCTGGGCAGGCTGCTCTGCCGTGTCGTCCAGCGCGGCCAGGACGGCGTCCGCGAGGTAGCGGGCCTGCGCGTCGATGGCCTGCCAGACCGTCGTGAGCGCCGGTGCGGCGAGGCGCGCGGCGGGGATGTCGTCGACCCCGATGACGGCCACGTCCTGCGGGGTGCGCAGCCCCTCGGCGCGCAGCCCGGACAGGACCGCGAGCGCCACCTCGTCGTTGTAGGCCGCGATCGCGGTCACGGGCTCGGCACCGGTACGCCAGGCCCGCACGGCCGCGACGGCCGACGCCACGTCGAGGTCGACCGCCTGGACCTGCGGTGCGGGCAGGCCGAGCTCCTCGCAGCCCTGCCTGACGCCCGCGAGCCGCCGGTCGGCGAACGCGGCCAGCCGGTCGTCGCTCGGGGCGGCGTAGCCCACGACGCGGTGACCGCGCTCCGCCAGGTGCTCGAGCTGGAGCCTGCCGATCTGGGTCTGCGGCACGGAGAACGTCCCGGGGTGCGTGATCTCGTCCAGTGCGCTGCCCACGACCACGATGCCGGCCTGGCGCATCGCGCGCTCGTCCTCCTCCGCGAACGGCGCGAGGCCGAGCACGACGCGGGGCGTGACGGCCCGCCACAGCTCGGACAGCGGGCGCGGCCCGCGCGACTGGTGGACCAGGACGGACAGGCCGCGGTCGGCCAGCCGCGTGGTCAGGTGGTCGAGGAGCGTGTCGATGACCGGGCCGATGGTCCAGTTGGGCAGCACGCACAGGACGAGGTCGCTGCGCCCCGACCGCAGGGTCCGGGCGGCGGCGGAGGGCGTGTAGCCGAGCCGGGCGGCGGCGTCGCGGACGCGCTGCCGGGTGGACTCCGGGATGGTCACGCCGGTCTTGCCGTTCAGGACGTAGCTCACGGTCGTGCGCGACACGCCGCTCTCCCGCGCCACATCGGCACTCGTCAACCGTGGCACGGTCCTTCGCCTCCCCGTCGCAGCTCCGCCACACCCTAGTCCGCAGCATCCCGCACGACGCGCACGCGTTCCGGTTGACGGGCGTCGGCGAGCGGGTGAGTCTGCCAGGGTGACCGGCCGACGTGGTGCCCACCTGGTGAGCGGTCCGGCGGGGAGTGCCGTGGGGGACGCCGTCGCCGCCGCTCGCCTGCCGGCGACGACCGACGCGCAGTGGGCGACGCTGATGGCGCGCTTCGACCGGCACTTCGGGCGGCTCGAACGTCTCGTCGAGGAGGTGTACGGGCCGGGGGAGAGCACGACCCGTGAGCTGGCCCTGCTCGCGGGGCAGCTGGCGACGAGCTGGCAGGAGCGCCCCGCCGACCTGCACGCGCTCGATGCGGCGCGCGAGGCCGACCCGACCTGGTTCACCTCGCAGCGGATGCTCGGCGGGGTGCTCTACGTGGACCGGTACGCGGGTGACCTGGCGGGGGTCCGCCGGCAGATCCCGTACCTCCGGGAGCTTGGTCTGACATACCTGCACCTCATGCCGCTGTTCGAGGCCCCCCCGGAGAACTCGGACGGTGGGTACGCCGTGTCGAGCTACCGCGCGGTCGACGCGGCGCTGGGCACGATGGCGGAGCTGGCGGACCTGGCCACCGAGCTGCKCGGCCACGGGATCGCGCTCGTCGTCGACTTCATCTTCAACCACACGTCGGACGAGCACGCGTGGGCACAGGCGGCGCGCGCCGGGGACTCGGAGCACGAGGACTTCTACTGGTTCTTCCCCGACCGGACCATGCCGGACGCGTACGAGCGCACCGTGCGCGAGATCTTCCCCGACGACCACCCCGGCTCGTTCGTGCCGGTCCCGACGCCCGACGGGCTCGGCGAGCGGTGGGTGTGGGCGACGTTCCACTCGTTCCAGTGGGACCTCAACTACGCCAACCCCGCGGTGTTCCGCGCCATGGCGGGCGAGCTGCTGTTCCTCGCGAACCAGGGCGTGGACATCCTGCGGATGGACGCCGTGGCGTTCATCTGGAAGCAGCTCGGCACGTCGTGCGAGTCCCTGCCGCAGGCGCACCTGCTGCTGCAGGCGTTCAACGCGGTCTGCCGGATCGCCGCGCCGGCCGTGCTGTTCAAGTCGGAGGCGATCGTCCACCCGGACGAGGTGATCGAGTACATCTCCGTCGACGAGTGCCAGCTGTCCTACGACCCGCTGCAGATGGCCCTGATCTGGAGCTCGCTGGCGACGCGGGACGGGCGCCTCCTCCAGCAGGCGCTCGACCGCCGGCACGCGCTGCCCGCCGGGACGTCGTGGGTCGGCTACGTGCGCAGCCACGACGACATCGGTTGGACGTTCGCCGACGAGGACGCCGCCGAGCTCGGCATCGACGCCGCCGCGCACCGCCGGTTCCTCAACCGGTTCTTCGTCGACCGGTTCCCCGGGTCGTTCGCTCGCGGCGTGCCGTTCCAGGACAACCCCCGCACGGGGGACTGCCGGATCGCGGGCACGACGGCGTCGCTGGCGGGCCTGGAGGCGGGCGACGCCGGCGCGGTCGACCGGATCGTGCTGGCGCACGCGATCGTGCTGTCCACCGGCGGCATGCCGCTGCTGTACCTCGGCGACGAGGTGGGGCAGCTCAACGACTACGCGGCGCTGGACGAGCCGGGCCACGGCGAGGACTCCCGCTGGGTCAACCGGCCCCGGTACCCGGCCGCGCGGTACGCGCAGCGCGACGACCCGTCGACGGACGCCGGCCGGATCTTCGCGCGCCTGCGGCACCTCCTCGAGGTGCGCCGCCGCACGCCCGAGCTGGCGGGGAACGCCCTGATCACGTTCGACACCCACAACCCGCACCTGGTGGCCTACCAGCGACCCGGGCCCGGCACCTTAGTGCTGGTGGTCGCCAACGTGGCCGACGACCCGCAGCCCGTGGACACCACGACGCTCTCGGGGCTGCCCGCGGCGGCCGAGGACCTGCTCGCGGGCGACGTCGTCGACCTGCGCGGCGGACTCACCGTCCCGGCGCACGGGGTCGTGTGGCTCCGGGTCGCAGCAGGAGGAGGAGACCATGAGTGAGGCAGGACCCACCGGGGTGATCGACCCCAGGTACGGCGACGCGTCGGCCACGCCACCGCCGTGGACCGACGTCGAGCGGCGGCTGACCGACGCGGGGCTCTACTGGATCGTCACCGTCCGCACCGACGGGCGACCGCACGCCGTCCCGCTCGTGGGCGTCTGGCACGACGGCGGCTTCGCGTTCTGCACCGGCCCGCACGAGCAGAAGGCGCACAACCTCGAGAGCGACGCGCACGTGGCGGTGACCACGGGCAGCACCGGGTCCGGTGGCTGGGACAGCGGCGTCGAGCTGGTGGTCGAGGGGACGGCGGTCCGGGTGACGGAGCCGGACGCGCTGCAGGTGCTGGCCGACGCCTGGTTCGCCAAGTACGGCGACGACTGGCAGTTCGACGTGCGAGGCGAGGGCTTCGTCGAGCGGAGCGAGTCGGGCGGGGGATCGGAGGGCGCCTGGGTCTACCGGGTCGTGCCGGCCAAGGTCCTCGCGTTCGGCGGCGGTCACGGGCAGACGGCGTACCGTTTGTGAGCAGTCGTGAGCAGGGCCACGCCCTAGGGTGCGGTCATGACCGCGCCGGGCCCACTGGGTGACTATCTGCGCGCACGGCGCGAGCGCCTGCAGCCGAGCGACGTCGGGCTGGTCGTGGGCGGTGGGAAGCGCCGGGTGCCCGGGCTGAGGCGCGAGGAGGTCGCCGTCCTGGCCGGGGTCAGCACCGACTACTACCTGCGCCTCGAGCGGGGCCGCGACGCGCGGCCGTCCGACCAGGTGCTCGACGCGCTCGCCCGGGCGCTGCGGCTCGACGAGGTGGCCTCGGAGCACCTCCACCTGCTGGCCCGACCGATGGCGCGCACCGGGAGCCTCGAGGGCAGCGACACCGTCCAGGACTCGACGCGGTGGCTGATCGAGTCGTGGCCGCTCACCTCCGCGGTCGTGCACAGCAAGTACGTCGACGTGCTCGCGTCGAACACCCTGGCGCGCAGCCTCAACCCGAACTTCCGCGTAGGCGTGAACAGCGTCGTCTCCCTGTTCACCGACCCGGCGGAACACCGGTTCCACGACGACTGGGAGGCGCTCGCCGCTCGCAGCGTCGCCCTGCTGCGGATCTCGTCGGAGGCACGGGTCGGAGATGCCCGTCTGGATGCCCTGGTGGCCGCGGGCTCGGCTGCCAGCCCGCTCTTCCGGGAGTTCTGGGAGCGGCAGGAGGTGCGCCGCATCGGTGACGGGGTGCACGCCCTGCACCACCCGCTCGTCGGCGAGCTCCGGCTGACCTTCCTGCGGCTGCCGCTGGTCGGCACGGGCGGCCAGTCGCTGTTCCTCTACTACGCGGAGCCGGGGTCGCCGAGCGAGGCGGCGATGCGGCGGCTGGCGGGCGTTGGGGGGGGACCAGCAGGGCCAGGAAGCGCCGGCGTCCGAGGGCTAGCGTCGCGTGCGTGGACCTCCATCTGGCGGGCAAGGTCGCGGTCGTCACGGGCGCGAGCAAGGGCATCGGGTTGGCTGTCACGCGGGCGGCCGTGGCCGAGGGCGTGAACGTGGTGGCCGGAGCCCGCACGATCACCGACGAGCTGGTCGCGCTCTCCGACACCGGGCAGGTGCTCGCCGTCGCCCTCGACCTCTCCCAGGCCGACACCCCCGCGGAGCTCGTCTCGAGGGCGGCCCACTTCGGTGGTCTGGACATCCTCGTGAACAACGTCGGCGCCGTCACGCCGCGCACCACCGGATTCCTCGACGTGAGCGACGACGACTGGCATGCCACCCTCAACCTCACGCTCATGGCCGCCGTGCGCACCACGCGGGCCGCGATCCCCCTGCTCCTCGACCGCGGCGCGGGCACGGTGGTGACGATCTGCTCGGTCAACGCCTACCTTCCCGATCCCGGCGTGATCGACTACTCGGCCACGAAGGCCGCCGTCTGGAACCTGTCGAAGTCACTGTCCAAGGAGTTCGGGCCTCGCGGGCTGCGGTTCAACACCGTCAGCCCCGGCCCGGTCTCGACGCCGCTGTGGCTCGGCGAGAACGGTGTCGCGGCCACCGTGGCGGCCAGCATGGGTGTCTCGTTCGACGAGGCTCGGCAGCGGATCATCGACAGCGCCGGCGGCTTCTCCACCGGACGCTTCACGGAGCCGGAGGAGGTCGCGGACCTCGTCCTGCTGCTCGCCAGCGACCGCGCGGGCAACGTCACGGGAGCCGACGTCCTCATCGACGGCGGGTTCGCCAAGCAGCTCTGACCACCTCTTTCGAAGGAGCAGTCATGTCGGGAACTCCTGTCGTCTTCATCCACGGTCTCTGGATCCACTCGTCCGCGTGGGCGCCGTGGCTCGAGCTCTTCACCGCGCGCGGGTATGCACCGACAGCGCCCGGCTGGCCCGGGGACGCCGACACGGTCGCGGAGACGCGGGCCGCCGCCGATGCGCTCGACGACGTCGGGATCGAGCAGATCTGCCACCACTACGCCGACTACATCGACACCCTCGACGCCAAGCCGATCGTCATCGGGCACTCCTTCGGCGGTCTGATCGCGCAGGAGCTGCTGGCCAACGACCTGGCCGTCGCAGCGGTCGCCATCGACCCGGCACCAATCAAGGGCGTCAAGACCCTGCCGTTCTCCCAGCTGCGCTCCGGGTTCCCGGTGCTCGGCAACCCCGCGAACAAGCACCGGACCGTGTCCCTGACGGCCAAGCAGTTCCGGTACAGCTTCGGCAACACCCTCACGCCCGAGGAGTCCGACGCGCTCTTCGAGGCGTGGACCATCCCCGGACCGGGCCGCCCCCTGTTCGAGGACGCCACGGCGAACTTCTCCCGGACCTCGCCCGCCAAGGTCGACACCCACCTGGCCGTCCGCGGTCCGCTGCTGCTCACCTCCGGCAGCGAGGACCACACGGTGCCCAAGGCTGTGACCCTGGAGGTCGCGAAGATGTACGAGGACAGCCCGGGCTCGGTGACCGAGTACCACGAGTTCGCCGGGCGCGGTCACTCGCTGACGATCGACTCCGGGTGGCGGGACGTCGCCGACGTCGCGCTGGAGTGGCTCGCGTCGAAGAAGCTCGACGTCCCGGCGGCCGCCACGAGCTGAGGGACGGGCGCGTTCCCGGCCTTGTCGGCCGTCCCACCGGAGGAGTAGACACGAGGTGACCCGAGGGGGCGGTCGCCATGCTGCGCATCTGCACGTGGAACCTGGAGAACCTGTTCCTCCCTGGAGAGGATGCCGGCCCCGAGACCGACGCCCAGTACCAGGCAAAGCTCACGGCACTCGCCGACGTGATCGGCGCGATGGCCCCTGACGTCCTGGCGGTGCAGGAGGTCGGGGACGTCGCGGCCCTGACCGACCTGGCCGACCGGGTCGGCGGCACGTGGCACCAGGCGACGGCCGCGCCCGACCGGCGGGGCATCCGCGTCGGGTTCCTGTCCCGGCTGCCGATGACGTCCGTGCGGCAGTGGGCGGCCTTCCCTGCGGGCCTGCGCCCGATCCAGGTCGACGACACCGCCGTGTCCAGCTCGACGATGGCACGTGCCGCGCTGCAGGTGCGGGTCGCCGTGGGCGGCCGTCGCATCGACCTGATCGCGTGCCACCTCAAGTCCAAGCTGCTGACGTTCCCCGGCGGTCGCTTCTCCACCGACGACGAGGGTGAGCGCGCGCGGTTCGGTGCGTACGCCCTGCACCGGCGATCGGCCGAGTCCGTGACCGTCCGTGCGGTGGCCACCCGCCGGCTCGACGCGGTCGCCGGCAGCGCCGCGGTCGTGGTGCTCGGCGACCTCAACGACGAGGCGGAGGCGGCGACGACGCAGATCCTGCTCGGTCCGACGGGATCGGAGATCGGCACCGGCGGGTTCGCACGTCCCGACCTGGGCGACCGTCAGCGGCTCTGGAACCTGGCCGCGCGCATCCCCGCGGAGCAGCGGTACACGCGCGAGTACCGCGGTCGCAAGGAGCTGATCGACCACATCCTGGTCAGCCACGCCCTCGTCGGCCTGGTCGGCGACGGCGCGGTCACCACCGACGGTGCGGGACCGGCGCCGTCGATCACCGACGACMCGAACGCCCGCCGGGGGGAACCGGGCTCGGACCACCGTCCCGTCCTCGCGAGCATCAGCCTGTAGGGAGGCTCGGATGGCTCTGACCAGGGTGGCCGCGATCCAGGCCGCACCCGTGCTCATGGACCAGCAGGCGTGCGTCGAGAAGGCGGTGCGCCTTATCGAGCAGGCCGCGGCCGAGGGTGCCGACCTGGTGGTCTTCCCGGAGGTGTTCATCCCGGGCACGCCCATCTGGATGGACTCCCGGCCCATCTGGGACGGCGACGAGGAGTGGTTCGCGCTCCTCGTCGACCAGGCGGTGGTGGTGCCCGGCCCGGTGACCGAGGCGCTGGGGCTCGCGGCGCAGGAGGCCGGGGTGTACGTGGTGGTCAACGTCGAGGAGCGTGAGCCGCACGGCGCGACGATCTACAACACCACGCTCTACCTGGGTCCCGACGGCCGGCTGCTCGGCAAGCACCGCAAGCTCATGCCGACCGGTTCGGAGCGCACCGTCTGGGGGATGGGCGACGGCTCGACTCTGCCGGTCATCGACACCCCGTCCGGCCGGTTGAGCGGCCTGACGTGCTGGGAGAACTACATGCCGTTGGCGCGGTTCTACCTCTACGCGCAGGGCGTCGACATCTGGACGGCTCCCACGCTGGCCACGGGTGACGGCTGGGTCGCGACCCTGCGCCACATCGCCCGCGAGGGCCGCTGCTACGTGATCGGGGCGAACCCGTGCACCCACATCGACCAGATCCCCGCCGACTTCCCGCGCCGGGACGAGGTCTGGACCGTGAAGGAGGGCGACGGCGGCTGGGTCGAGCCCGGCAACAGCGTCATCGTCGGACCGAACGGCGACCTGCTCGCGGGACCGGTCCGCCACGAGGAGGCGATCCTCACCGCCGACATCGACCTCGCCCAGGTCCGTGCAGCGCGCCGCCTGTTCGACCCGACCGGCCACTACCACCGGCCGGACGTGTTCCGGCTGACGGTCGACACCCGCCCGCGGCCGGCGGTCACGCTCGCCGACGGGTAGCTCACGGCCCCCAGCACAGGCAGAACGGGTGGCCGGCGGGGTCGGCGTAGACCTGGAACCCGTCGGGGGTCGAGAAGTCGGTCGCGGCCTGGAGCAGCACCGCGCCGACGGCCAGGGCGTGCTCGTGCGCGGCGTGGATGTCGTCCACGTAGAGGTCGAGGTGCACCTGCTGCGGCTGGCCGTCGGGCCACTGCGGCCGGACGTGGTCCGGCGCCAGCTGCACGTCGATCCGCGGCTCCCCGTCGACGACGACCGAGTGCCAGTCCTCCTCGACGGACACGGTGCCCCCGAGCAGCGCCGCCCAGAACGAGCTCTCGACCTCGAGGTCCGGAGCGTCGAACACCACGACCTGCCGCCTGATCCGCATCCGGACATCGTGGCACCGCGGACGGACCCGGCGCGTCGGGAGGGTGACACCGCTGATCGTCGAGCGGGCCTGTCCCGGTCAGCGGCGGGGGAGTCCCAGCTGGAGCGTCACGACGACCTCCTCGGTGAGGGGTTCGAACGGACGCAGGCGCCGCTCGAGCCCGGCAGCGAACCGTCCACGCTCGGGTTCGGGCGGCAGCGTCATCGCGGAGAGCAGACCTCCGACGACGGCGTCGATGCTCAGGGGTGCGGTGTACTCGACGGTGGTCTCGGTGACGTCGTAGCCCGCCCGCTCCAGCGCGTCGTGGGTGAGGCGACGGCCGGCCTCGTCCGTCTGGCACGTCGCGCCGGGACGGCCCGTCCAGTCACGGAGGAAGGCCGCGACGTCCCGTGACCAGTCGGTGTCGTACAGCCACAGGGGTGACCCGTTGGTGACCACGGCGACTCCGCCGCCGGGACGCAGCAGCGGCCGGGCCGCGCGGAACAGGGTGTCGCGGTCCATCCAATGGATCGCGACGGCGACCGTGAGGGCGCCCAGCGGTAGCAGCGTTCGGCCGACGGTCGGCAGGTCGCTGTCCGAGCCGAGCACCCAGGCGGCCTTGCCGGTGCGGTCCGCGGCGGCTGCGGCCGCGAGCATGTCGGGCTCCGGGTCCATGCCGATCACGGTCCCGACCCGTCCCGCAAGGGCGGACGTGAGCTGCCCCGTGCCGCACCCGAGGTCCAGTGCGACGTCGTCCTCGGTAAGCGCGAACGCGTCGGCGATCCGCTGGACCACCGCGTCCGGGTACCCGCGCCGGTATCGCGCGTAGTACTCGACGACCTCACCGGAGAAGCCCGACCCTGTCGACATGGGCCCAGCCTCGCCCCCGCGCACGCCGCGGCGCCACGACTTCTGCGCTCGGCAGACGGCGACGTCCTGCCCGACGATCACCCGGGTGAGCGGGTCGCCGGGTGAGCACGCCACGACGGCTCGCGCGCACGATGAGCAGACCTGGGCGAGCCGTCGTCCGGCGCCGGAGATCCCCCCGGGGGTCAGACAGAGGAGAGACCCATGCCGCGGATGCTGAGACGCGCAGCCGTCCTGGGAGCCACCGCCCACGTCGCCTCGAGCCGTGGAGCCGCACGGGCGAACGCGCAGAACGCCGCACAGCAGGCGGCGGAGCAGCCGCCCGCCCCGCAGGTCGCCGAGGCGCCGCCCGCTCCCGAGGCTGCAGCGGCACCGACCGACATCTACGCCGACCTCACCAAGCTCAAGGAGCTGCTCGACGCCGGCGTGCTGACGCAGGCGGAGTTCGACGCGCAGAAGCAGAAGCTCCTCGCCGGCTGACGGCCCCCCGAACCGACCCTGACCCAGGAGACCCGCATGTCCATCGGACCCGTCCAGCTGCTCGTCGTCGCCTTCGACCGGCCGAACTTCACCGGCGAGATCCTCGACGAGCTCGCGTACCTGCGTGACAACGACCAGATCCGCCTCATCGACGTCCTCGCCGTCCAGAAGACCGAGCGCGGCACGATCGAGGCTCTGCGCTGGAGCGACCTGTCGATCGAGGAGGCCGAGGACCTCGGCGCCACCGTCGGCGCGCTCCTCGGCCTCGGCTTCGCGGGGGAGGAGGGTGCCGAGGCCGGTGCGATCGCCGGCTTCGAGGCGGGTTCCGACGGGCACCTCATCGACGACGACCAGGTCTGGGACGTCGCCGACGCGATCCCCGAAGGCAGCGCGGCGGCGATCGCGCTCATCGAGCACGTCTGGGCCAAGCCGCTGCGGGCGACGATCGCGCGGGCGGGTGGCGTCGTGGTCAGCGGCGAGTTCATCCACCCGCTCGACCTGCTCGACGTCGGGCTCCTGACCGCGGTCGAGCTCGATCTCGAGACGTCGGAGGGCTGAGGCCGTCCCGTCGCCCGTCAACCGCCGCTGGTCCGGTCGTCCGTCGGGCGTGCCGCGTCCCTCGATAGTGCGGTCCTAGGCCGCGCTGAGTCGACGCGACGGCTCAGCGCGGTGTCGTCCACCGGGCCTGGAGACTCCCGCGTGCGGCTCGCAAGCAGACCGCGCGTCGCTGCCGTGTCTCGTCGGGCGTGCTGTCAGCTCGACCTCGACGAGGACGGTCCCCCCGGCCCGTCGCACCTGGAGGCCCACGACGTCGTTGCCGACGAGGTCACGCAGCTGTGTCAGCACTGCTCCGCTGACCGGTGAGGCCACGTCGAGGGTCAGCTCGGCGCTCCGCAGACCCCGCGCCGACGCGTCGACGACGGCCTGGCGGACGAGTCCGGCTCCGGCGTGCGCGGCGTGCAGGCCTTCCTCGGTGCGCACGTCGATGTGGGCGCACAGGCGGTGGTCGTACCGCGTCGCCACCGAGGCGCCTCGAGCAGCGACCAGCTCCGGGCAGAGATCCGCTCCGTCGTCCATGTGCTCTGGCCTCCTCGCCGCCACTGGTCGATCCACGCGCCAGCCCATCGCGTCCCACTCGTCCAGGCCAGGGCCGAACGTCCCGGATCTGGGCCGGACCTGACGATCGGGACCCGGATCAGCGGACCGAGGTCGTGCGTGGGTGTTCGGGCGGTGGCGATCTAGGTGACCAGCTCGCGGGGGAACACGATCACGTCGACGAGCGCGCCGTTGCGCCAGACGGTGATCTCGATGCGCCGGTCGATCGCGTCTTCGACCATGAGCTTCTGCACTGCGGTCGCGGTGACGACGCGGCTGCCGTCCAGCTCGACCACGATGTCACCGCGGTGCAGGTCGGCCAGCGCCGCAGGGCTGCCGGGGGAGACCCCCGCGATCTGCAGCCCGGTCGGGGAACCGATCCGCTCGACCAGGTGCGGGGGCAGCGGGACCTGGGCGCCGACGATGCCCAGCCACGCCCGACGCACCCGACCCGTCGTCATCAGCGCGGTGATGATCGCCCGCGTCGTCGTGTTGATCGGCACCGCGAGGCCGACCCCGATGCCCGCCAGGGCGGTGTTGACGCCGACCATCCGCCCCGCGCTGTCCGCGAGCACGCCGCCGCTGTTGCCGGGGTTGAGCGCGGCGTCGGTCTGCACCACCTCGTCGATCACTCGGCCCGACGCCGTGGGCAGCGAGCGGCCGAGCGCGGACACGATGCCCGCCGTCACGCTGCCGGCAAGGCCCAGGGGGTTGCCGAGGGCGACCACCAGCTGGCCCACCCGCAGCAGGGCGGCGTCGCCGAGCGTGACCGGCGCGGGCACGTCACCGCGGGCGAGCAGCACCGCGAGGTCCGAGAGCGGGTCCCGCCCGACGACGTCCGCCGGCACGGTGGTGCCGTTGCTGAAGGCCGCCGTGGCGAGCGTCGCGCCGGCCACCACGTGCGCGCTGGTCAGCAGGTAGCCGTCGGCGGTGATGACGCTCGCGCTGCCGGCACCCGTCCCGCGTCCGGTCCGGACGGTCAGGCTGGCGACGCTCGGCAGCACCGTCTCCGCGACGGCCATGACCGTGCGCGAGTACGCGTCCAGCGGCTCGTCCTCCACGGCCGTTACAGCGACGGCGGCCCGGCCGGTATGCCCCGGTTCGCCCGGGGCGCAACGGCGCGTCGGTGAGACGCGGCCCGCGTCATCCCCCTGTGTGTGCGGAACTCCGCGGCGTGCACCGACGACGCCATGTCGAGGCCTTCCTGGACGGGTGGTCGTCGCGGGCGGACGTTCGACGGTCGTGCGATGGTTGCGCGATGATTCCGGGCCGCGTCGACATCTCAGCACTCCTCACGGCTGTGGAGGACGCCTCGCCGGCCGACGCGATGTCCGTCGCCGCAGACGTGTTGCGCCGGACGCTCGGCGTGCGGTCCGCGACGTTCCTGATCGCCGACGCCGCAGGTAGCACGCTCGTCGACCCGGCGAACCCTGAGGGTCGCTTCACGCTCGATGGCACGGACCCTGGACGAGCCTGGCGCGAGCAGCGCACCGTGCACGACGGCCACGGCTGGGCGTACACCCCCGTGACCGTGCGAGGCGACGCGCTGGGGGTGCTCGCAGTACAGATGCCGGCGCACCAGACCGCCGCAGACGCCCGGGATGACTCGACGACGAGCGGGCAGCTCGCGGCGGTGGCGCACGTCCTCGGATACGTCCTCATCGCGAGCCAGCGACACACCGACAGGTACGAGACGGCGATGCGTTCGGTCGACTTCACGCTCGCCCGAGAGATCCAGCGCCGCCTGCTGCCCGCTGGCTTCGTCTGCGAGGGAGGATCCTTCACGATCGCGGGATGGCTCGAACCCTCTGCCAGCGCGGCCGGCGACACCTTCGACTACGTCGCGTCCCCCGACCGGCTCACGGCCTCGCTCACCGACGCCACCGGCCACGACCTGGGCGCTGCCATGGTGGCGACCCTCGCCGTGAATGCGCTCCGCAACGCTCGGCGACGGGGCGCTGACCTCTCCGAGCAGGCGAACGCCGCCAACGCAGCGCTGCTCGAGCACGACGGGGACCGCGGCTTCGTCACAGGGATCCTCCTGGAGATGGATCTTCGATCTTCCGGTGACGAGCAGCGCCCGGACGACCGCACCGTCGCCCGGATCATCAACGCGGGACATCCCGGCGCCCTCCTGCTGCACGAGGGACACGTCACCAGCGTCGCGCCGGCCAACAACCCTCTGCTCGGCCTGCGCGCGCACGAGTACGAGGTGCAGGAGATCGAGCTCTACCCGGGTGACCGGCTGCTGCTCATGACCGACGGCATGTTCGAGCGCAGCGCCGCGAGCTTCGACCTGCCCGGTGCCCTGCGCGACACCGCCGACCAGCACACCCGCAGCGTGGCCCAGGGCATCTCGCGCATCTTCCTCGAGACGGTCGGCAATGACATCCAGGACGACGCGGCCCTTCTGCTCCTCGAGTGGCACGGAGGTACCACCAGCCGCAGCACGCGCCGCGGGGCGGATCGCGAGCAGCAGTAGCGCTCGACCCGGCTCACCCCTGCGCGACGCTGCTCGGACCCGCCGTCCGGTCCGAGCAAGGAGAAAGGCCGCCTCGGATGTTCCGAGACGGCCTCTGACCTGCGGTAATGCTGGTGGGCGATACTGGGATCGAACCAGTGACCTCTTCCGTGTCAGGGAAGCGCGCTACCGCTGCGCCAATCGCCCATGGTGAACCACGGGTACTGCTGTGGTGATACGAGGTGGAGATGGGATTCGAACCCACGTATACGGCTTTGCAGGCCGCTGCCTCGCCACTCGGCCACTCCACCGTGAGACCGCAGTCCTCAGCGGCTGCGGTCAGCCGATCAGGAGTGTCTGCCTCCGAGCGGACGACGGGATTCGAACCCGCGACCCTCACCTTGGCAAGGTGATGCTCTACCACTGAGCCACGTCCGCACAGCACGTCCCCCCGGCTTTCACCGGTGTTCCGTGTGCGTCCCGAACTCTAACTGACGATCTCCGCGAGAGTCCAACTGGCTCCGGGCACCCGGGTGATCGCGCGGATCGCGGGGCGTACTGCTGCTGCTCGGTACCGTGTGGGCGTGCCCGAGCAGACCCGCAGTCGGCGTGGCGTCGCGTGGTTCGCCGGTGTGGAGGCGACCGGCGTCGTCGAGGTCGTGGACGTCCGGGCGCAGCCGGAGCGGCTCGCGGAGCCCGGCTGGTGGGCGGTCGTCGGTGACTTCGAGGGCACCGTGCGGGCGTGGCGGTTCGCGCACGTCGCGGCCCCGGAGACTGCGGCACCCGGCGCGTGGACCGGGCCGGCGGCGGCGTCGTGGACGTCCTCGCTGGACCGAGCCGCGTACGTCGACGCGGTCGGCCGGGTGCGGGCGCACATCCAGGAAGGTGACGTCTACCAGGCGAATCTCTGCCGCGTGCTGAGCGCACCGCTCCCCGGTGAGCCCGATGCGCGTGCTCTCGGCGCGGTGCTGGGGTCGGGCAACCCGGCGCCGTACGCCGGTGGTGTGCAGGTGCCGGGGGAGGTGTGGGTGGTCACCGCGTCGCCGGAGCTCTTCCTGCGGGTCGAGGGCGGCGTCGTGACGAGCGGCCCGATCAAGGGGACCGCCGCCACACCGGACGCGATGACGGACAAGGACCGGGCGGAGAACGTCATGATCACGGACCTGGTCCGCAACGACCTGCAGCGGGTCTGCGAGCCGGGCACGGTCGAGGTCACCACCCTGCTGGGTGAGGAACGTCACCCCGGCCTGGTCCACCTGGTGAGCACGGTGCAGGGAGTCCTGGCCGACGACGTCGCGACGGCCCCCGACCTGTGGGCCCGTCTGCTCGACGCCACCTACCCGCCCGGTTCGGTGTCGGGCGCTCCCAAGTCCTCGGCGCTCGACATCATCGCCGCGCTCGAGACGTCGCCGCGCGGCCCGTACTGCGGCGCGGTCGGCTGGATCGAGGTCGGCCCGGACGGGGCTGTGCGGGCGGAGCTCGCCGTCGGTATCCGGACCTTCTGGTGGGCCGACGACGTCCTGCGGTTCGGTACCGGCGCAGGGATCACGTGGGGCAGCGATCCCGAGCGGGAGTGGGCGGAGACCGAGCTCAAGGCCGCGCGGCTGGTCGGCCTGGCGTCCGGTGCGGGCGTCGAGTCGGTGACAGACTGACGCGATGGGTGTCCTGATCTGGTCCAACGGTCGTCTGCACGGTCCCGAGGACCTTCTCCTGTCGGGTGTCGACCACGGGCTCACGGTCGGTGACGGCGTGTTCGAGACCTGCGCCGTGTACGACGGCACGGCGTTCGCGCTGACCCGTCACCTGCGCCGCCTGAAGCGCTCTGCGGAGGGCCTGGGGCTCGCCGCTCCCGACGAGGGAGCCATCCGCGAGGGGGTCGCCGCGGTGCTCGCGGACGCCGGCCCGGAGGTCGGGCGCCTGCGCATCACGCTCACCGGCGGGCCTGGGCCGCTGGGCTCGCACCGCTTCGCGCCGGAGGAGCAGCGGCAGAGCTTCCTCGTGCTCGCCGGCCCGGGGGCGCGGTCCGAGGTCTCCCGGGTGGTCCGGGTGCCGTGGGTGCGTAACGAGCGCTCGTCGGTCGCCGGCCTGAAGACCACGTCGTACGCGGAGAACGTCGTGACGGTCGCCGAGGCGTACCGGCAGGGCGCCGACGAGGCCGTGCTGGCCAACACGGTCGGAGAGCTCTGCGAGGGCACCGCGTCCAACGTCTTCGTCGAGCGGGACGGCGAGCTGGTGACGCCGCCCCTGTCGAGCGGCTGCCTGGCCGGCATCACGCGTGAGCTGCTGCTCGAGTGGTCGGCGGCGGCGGGCCTCCCGGTGCGGGAGGCTGCGCCGGGGGAGCTGCGGTACGAGGTCCTCGACGAGGTCGCCGACGGGTCGGCGCACCTCATGATGAGCGGCTCGATCCGCAACGTCTCGCCCGTCGCCAGCCTGGACGGCGTGGACATCGCCACCGGACCGCTCTCCCTGGAGGCGCAGCGGCTGTTCCAGGCGCGACTGGCCGACGACCTCGACCCGTGAGAGACGCCGGCCGGCTCGACCCGTGACATACGACGACCGGCCCCGCCCGAGGCGGAACCGGTCGCAGTGAGCTGGGTGGGTCAGGCGGTCAGGAGAGCGGCGATGAGCGCCGTGATCTCGCCTTCCATCCGGTCGCTCTCCGTACCCAGAGGCACGAGAGCCTCGGTCCCGGCGAGGAATCGTTCGATCGGCTCGGTGGGAGCGGCGAGCAGCGCGCTGCCCTCGACTCCGCTGAGCGACACGAGCGTGTAGTCGGGGTCTTCGTCGCGCCACACCTGCACGTCACCGGTCCCGGCGGGGGCATCAGCCGTCGCGTGCATCCCCAGGGAGAGGAGCTCGCGGCCGATGAGCCAGGTCGACATGGTGTGCGGGCCGGTGAAGACCGCGCGCACCGTGTACGGATCGGAAGTTCTGAAGGAGAACTCGGCGCTCACCGGGATGACGCTGGCGTCGGATCCGATGAGCTGCATGGCGACGACCTCGACGACGTCGTAAGTCGAGCTCGGCATCGGGTCCTCCTGTTCGCATGGGCTGGAGGTCTCATCATGGCAGGCCAGGTGCCCGATTGGACCGGTAGTTGGCCTGAGTTCACCCGGAGGGACGCGCCCCGATGTTGCCGCGACACACGACGGCACCCGTCCTGGCGACCACGCATCCCTTGACTTCGGCGCGATGACCTGCAGTGAACCCTGGTGAGCCCGGTTCGGAATCTCGACCCGAGCCGGGTAGCATCCTCTTCGATGTCACCCGCGGGTGGTCGTCGTTCCCGGCACCAGGCGTGTCGGGGATCGGCGAGTCCGCGCACGACGGGCGATTGGCTCAGTTGGTAGAGCGCCTCGTTCACACCGAGGAGGTCATCGGTTCGAGTCCGGTATCGCCCACTCGATCAGGAGGGGTCGGCCCCACGGGCCGGCCCCTCCTGCCGTGCATATAGAGGTCCGRCACGCGGCGTGCCCGCCGGTAGCATCGAGTGGCTCGCCGCCAGGGCGAGCGGCCACGAAGGAGGCTGTACCCGTGCCCGAGCTCATCACCCTCACCGTCGACGGGATCGCGACCACGGTGGAGCCGGGGACGACGGGTACCGACCTGTACTCCGCCCGGCGCGACGTCGTCGTGGCCCGCGTGGACGGCGAGCTGCGCGACCTGCACCTGCCGCTGGCCGACGGCGCCGTCGTCGAGGCGGTGACCATCGACGAGCCCGACGGGCTCGCGGTGCTGCGCCACTCCGCCGCGCACGTGCTGGCCCAGGCGGTGCAGGAGATCAACCCGAAGGCGCGTCTTGGCATCGGGCCGCCGATCACCGACGGCTTCTACTACGACTTCGACGTCGACACCCCGTTCACCCCGGAGGACCTCAAGGCGATCGAGAAGGTCATGGGCCGGATCGCCAAGGAGGGGCAGACCTTCCGCCGGTGGGACGTCACCGAGGACGAGGCCCGCGCCGAGCTGCGCGACGAGCCGTACAAGCTCGAGCTCATCGGTCTCAAGGGCGACCCGGCGGCCGCCGACGGCGCGTCCGTCGAGGTCGGTCTCGGTGGTCTGAGCATCTACCAGAACGTCCGGGGGGCCGGCCGCGAGAGCGAGCAGGTCGTCTGGCAGGACCTCTGCCGCGGGCCGCACATCCCGAGCACCCGCCTGCTGGGCAACGGCTTCCAGCTGACCCGCTCCGCGGCTGCCTACTGGCGCGGGTCCGAGAAGAACCCGCAGCTGCAGCGGGTCTACGGCACCGCCTGGCCCACCAAGGACGAGCTGCGCGCGTACCTCGAGCGCATCGCCGAGGCGGAGCGTCGCGACCACCGCCGGCTCGGCACCGAGCTGGACCTGTTCTCCTTCCCGGACGAGATCGGCTCCGGCCTGGCCGTGTTCCACCCCAAGGGCGGCGTCGTCCGCATGGAGATGGAGCACTACAGCCGGCTGCGGCACATCCAGGGTGGGTACGAGTTCGTGAACACCCCGCACATCACCAAGGGCAAGCTGTACGAGATCTCGGGGCACCTCGACTGGTACGCCGACGGCATGTACCCCCCGATGACCCTCGACGAGGAGCGCGACGCCGAGGGGCACGTCCGCAAGGCGGGCCAGCAGTACTACCTCAAGCCGATGAACTGCCCGATGCACAACCTGATCTTCGCGGCGCGGGGCCGGTCCTACCGTGAGCTGCCGCTGCGGTTGTTCGAGTTCGGCACCGTGTACCGGTACGAGAAGTCGGGCGTCGTGCACGGCATGACCCGCGCCCGCGGCTTCACCCAGGACGACGCGCACATCTACTGCACCCGCGAGCAGATGGCGGACGAGCTGACCACGACGCTGAAGTTCGTCCTGGACCTGCTCAAGGACTACGGGCTCGACGACTACTACCTGGAGCTGTCGACCAAGAACCCGGAGAAGTTCGTCGGTTCCGACGAGGTCTGGGACGAGGCCACCGAGACCTTGCGCGCGGTCGCGGAGGCCTCCGGGCTCGACCTGGTGCCCGACCCGGGCGGTGCGGCGTTCTACGGACCGAAGATCTCGGTGCAGGTCAAGGACGCGCTCGGGCGGACGTGGCAGATGTCGACCATCCAGCTCGACTTCAACCTCCCGGAGCGGTTCGAGCTCGAGTACACCGCCTCCGACGGCAGCCGCCAGCGGCCCGTGATGATCCACCGTGCGCTGTTCGGGTCGGTCGAGCGGTTCTTCGCCGTGCTGACCGAGCACTACGGCGGCGCGTTCCCGGCCTGGCTCGCGCCGGTCCAGGTGCTGGCCGTGCCGGTGGCCGAGCCGTTCGAGCCCTACCTCGACGACGTCGTCCGGCAGTTGCGGGAGCAGGGGATCCGGGCCGAGGTGGACCGCTCCGACGACCGGTTCGGCAAGAAGATCCGCAACGCGAGCACGCAGAAGATCCCGTTCGTGCTCATCGCCGGCGGTGAGGACGCCGACGCGGGTGCGGTGTCGTTCCGGTACCGCGACGGCCGCCAGGACAACGGCGTGCCTGTCGCGGAGGCGATCGAGCGGATCGTCTCGGCGGTGCGCGACCGCGTGCAGGTCTGATGGCCACCGAGTCCGCCGACGACCTCGCGGGCGTGCCGGACGGGTTCGAGCGGCTCTGGACCCCGCACCGGATGGCGTACCTCGGCGGGCAGGACAAGCCCGTCGACGGTGCGGCCGGGGACGGCTGCCCGTTCTGCCGCATCCCCACGCTGAGCGACGAGCAGGGGCTCGTCGTCGCGCGCGGTGCGGTGGCGTACGTCGTGCTGAACCTCTACCCGTACAACTCGGGGCACCTGCTGGTCTGCCCGTACCGGCACGTCGCCGACTACACCGAGCTGACGGACCCGGAGGTCGCCGAGGTGGCGTCGCTGACCCGGACGGCGATGCAGGTGGTGCGCGCGGTCTCCGCGCCCCAGGGGTTCAACCTCGGCATGAACCAGGGTGAGGTCGCGGGCGCGGGGATCGCGGCGCACCTGCACCAGCACGTGGTGCCGCGGTGGGGCGGCGACTCCAACTTCCTGCCGATCGTGGCCCGCAGCCGCGCGCTGCCGGAGCTGCTCGGCGACACGCGGGCACGGCTGGCGGCCGCCTGGCCGACCGCTTCGAAGGGATGATCGGCACGTGCTGAACGGACTGCGCGGTGCGATGACGCGCTTCTTCACGCCCATCGCCAAGGCGTTGCTGCGCCTGGGCGTCTCCCCGGACGCGGTGACCATCGGCGGGACGCTCGTGGTGGTCGTCACCGCGCTCTGGGCGTTCCCCACCGGGCACTTCCTGCTCGGCACGCTGGTCATCGCCGTGTTCGTGCTCACCGACTCGCTCGACGGCGTGATGGCCCGGCAGGCCGGGCGCTCGGGGCCGTGGGGAGCGTTCCTCGACTCGACGCTCGACCGGTTCGGCGACGGCGCCATCTTCGCGGGGCTCGTCCTGTGGTTCACCGCAGGTGGCGACGACCGGCTCGCCGCGGTCCTCGCACTGGCGTGCCTCGTGCTCGGCTCGATCGTGCCGTACGCCCGGGCGCGCGCCGAGGGTCTGGGCATGACGGCGTCGGGCGGGATCGCTGAGCGTGCGGACCGTCTCGCGCTCGTGCTCGTCGCCACGTTCGCCGTGGGCGTCGGCGCTCCGACCGTCGTGCTGACGATCGTGCTCGCCCTGCTCACGCTGGCGTCGGCCGTGACGATCGTGCAGCGGATGAGCAAGGTGTACCGCCAGGCGGCGCAGGTGACCCGGTGAAGCTGGACGTCGCCCGCGCCTACTCGTTCGCGTGGAGGGTGGCCGGCAAGCTGCCCGGACCCGTGCTCCGGACGCTGTGCGACGCCGCGGCGGACCTCGCGTGGTTGCGCCGCGGTGGCGGGGTGCAGCAGCTGGAGAAGAACCTGTCGCGCGTCCGGCCGGAGCTCGACGCCCGCGAGCTGCGTCGGCTCGGTCGCCTGGGCATGCGGTCGTACATGCGGTACTTCGGCGAGGCGTTCGCTCTGGCGACCATGACGCAGGAGCGCGTCGACGCGCGGGTCCGCGTCGTCGGCATGGAGAACGTCCGGGTGCACACGGACAAGGACAGGGCGATCGTCCTCGCGCTGGGGCACACGGGGAACTGGGACCTCGCCGGTGCGTGGTGCTCGCGCGAGATCGCCCCTGTCACGACGGTCGCGGAGCGCCTCAAGCCTGAGGAGCTGTTCCAGGAGTTCGTCGCGTTCCGCGCGAGCATCGGCATCACGATCTTGGCGCTGACCGGTGGTGGTGACGTCTTCCGCGGGATGGTGCGGGCGGCACGCGACGGCGCGCGGATCCTGCCGCTGCTCGCCGACCGCGACCTCACGTCCAAGGGCCTCGAGGTCGACCTGTTCGGGCACCGGGCACGGGTGGCGGCCGGTCCGGCCGCGCTGGCGATCACGACGGGTGCGCCCCTGATCACCACGGTCATCTACTACGAGCGGCTGCGGGGCGCCCAGCGCCGGGCGGCCGGCTCGCCGTGGGGCATCGTCATCCAGTTCAACAAGGCCATCGAGATGCCGGCCGACGTGCCGCGAGCCGACCGGGTGCGTGCGATGACCCAGGCCTGGGTCGACGAGTTCGCGGCAGGTGTCCGCCAGCGTCCGCAGGACTGGCACATGCTCCAGAAGGTGTTCGTCGAGGACCTCGACCCCGAGCGCTATGCCGCGACCCTCGCGGCCCAGGGGAGCGGCGGATGAGCCCGCGCCGGACCGAGCGCCCGCTCCGGGTCGGCATCGTGTGCCCGTACTCCTACGACGTCCCCGGTGGCGTCCAGTTCCACGTCCGCGACCTGGCAGAGGCGCTGATCGCCCGCGGGCACACCGTGTCCGTGCTGGCGCCCGCCGACGACGACACCCCGATCCCGGAGTACATGACGGCGGCCGGGCGCGCGATCCCCGTGCGCTACAACGGCGCGGTCGCACGCATGACCTTCGGACCGGTGACCGCGGCCCGCGTGCGCAAGTGGCTCGCCGCGGGGGAGTTCGACGTGCTGCACCTGCACGAGCCCGTCACCCCGAGCCTCGGCATGCTGGCGCTGTGGATCGCCGACGGGCCCATCGTGGCGACGTTCCACACCGCCCTCATCCGGTCCCGCCCGCTCCAGATGGCCTACCCCCTGGTGCGGCAGTCGCTGGAGAAGATCTCCGCCCGTATCGCCGTCTCGGAGGACGCCCGGCGCACGCTCGTGGAGCACATGGGCGGTGACGCGGTCGTCATCCCGAACGGGGTGTACGTCGATGCGTTCACCGCCGCGACGTCCGACCCGCGCTGGACGGGGACGCCGGACCGTCCGACCATCGCCTTCCTCGGCCGTCTCGACGAGGCGCGCAAGGGGCTCCCGGTCCTGCTCGACGCGGTGCCGCGCGTGCTCGCCGAGATCCCCGGTGCGCGGTTCCTCGTCGCGGGACGGGGAGAGACAGGGCCCGACGAGGTCCGGGAGCTGCTCGGTGACGAGGCTGCCGCGGCGGTCGAGTTCCTCGGCGGGATCTCCGACGAGGACAAGGCGAACCTCCTGGCCTCGGTCGACGTGTACTGCGGTCCGCAGACCGGTGGGGAGAGCTTCGGCATCGTGCTGGTCGAGGCGATGAGCGCCGGCGCGACCGTGGTCGCGAGCGACCTCGGCGCGTTCTCCCGCGTCCTGGACGACGGTGCCGCGGGTGTCCTGTTCCGCACCGGGGACAGCGCGGACCTGGCTGCGACGCTCGTCCGCGTGCTGCACGACCCCGACCTGCGGGCGCGGGTCTCCGAGCACGCGCTCGAGGTGGTGCGGCAGTACGACTGGGCCACCGTCACGGACCAGGTGCTCGCCGTGTACGAGATGGTCGTCGCCGGTCGGGACGCCCCCGTCCGCGAGGACCCGTCGTCGGTGCGCGGTGCGCGCCTGCTCGAGCTGCGCCGGGGTCGGGGTGACTCCCGATGAGATGGTCGGAGATCACCGTCTACGTGACGATCGTGCTGGCGCTGGCCCTGTGGTGGGTGTGGGTCGCCGCGTCGCGCCTCGACCGGCTGCACCGCAAGGTGGGCACGTCCCGCGCRGTCCTGGACGCGCAGCTGGTGCGCCGCGCCACCGTGGCTGCCGAGCTGGCGACGTCCGGTCTGCTCGACCCGGTCAGCTCGGTGCTCGTCGGCGAGGCGGCCTGGGCCGCGCTGTCGACCGGGGCCAGCGAGCTGCCGGCCGACCTGCTCGCGCTCGTGGGCCCCGAGGACCTGCCGGTCGGTGGCGCGGCCCTGCTGGCGGTCGACCGCGGCGGGATCGAGAGCGAGCTCTCGGCGACCCTGCGGGAGGCGCTGGACGATGCCGACGAGGTGGCCGCGCTCCGCGCAGACCCCGCGGGCGACGAGCTCGTGGACCTGCTCGCGTCGTCCTGGTACCGGGTGCAGCTGGCGCGCCGGTTCCACAACGAGGCCGTCGCGCAGACGTCCCGCGCCAGGCGCGGCCGGCTCGTCCGCATGCTTCGGCTCGCCGGGCACGCACCCGAGCCACGCAGCCTCGAGCTGGACGACGCGTGGCCGGAGAACCTCGGCCGTCCCGGCACCCGCCTCGGCCCGGTGGAGAGCGTCCCGCCGGGCTGAGACGGCGCCCGGGACCCCGGGTACGACGGACTACGATTGACCGACCCGGCCGTCGAGGCGGCCGTCCCCACACCGCACGAGGATCTGCGAGGCTCGACGTGACCAGCGAGAACAGCCAGCCCACCACCGCGACGCACGCCGGCGTCATCGGCACCGCCCGCGTGAAGCGGGGGATGGCGGAGATGCTCAAGGGCGGCGTCATCATGGACGTCGTCAACGCCGAGCAGGCGAAGATCGCCGAGGACGCCGGAGCGGTCGCCGTCATGGCGCTCGAGCGCGTCCCCGCCGACATCCGCGCCCAGGGCGGCGTGGCCCGGATGAGCGACCCCGACCTGATCGACGGCATCATCGAGGCCGTCTCCATCCCCGTCATGGCGAAGGCGCGCATCGGCCACTTCGTCGAGGCGCAGGTGCTGCAGTCGCTCGGTGTCGACTACGTCGACGAGTCCGAGGTGCTGACCCCGGCCGACTACGAGCACCACATCGACAAGTGGGCCTTCACGGTGCCCTTCGTCTGCGGTGCCACCAACCTGGGCGAGGCCCTGCGCCGTATCACCGAGGGCGCGGCGATGATCCGTTCCAAGGGCGAGGCCGGCACGGGCGACGTCTCCAACGCCACGACGCACATGCGCACGCTGCGTGACCAGATCCGCCGCCTCACCTCGCTACCGGAGGACGAGCTGTTCGTCGCCGCCAAGGAGCTGCAGGCGCCGTACGACCTGGTCAAGGAGGTCGCCCTCGCCGGCAAGCTCCCGGTCGTGCTGTTCACGGCGGGCGGCATCGCGACGCCGTCGGACGCCGCGATGATGATGCAGCTCGGCGCCGAGGGCGTGTTCGTCGGCTCCGGCATCTTCAAGTCCGGCAACCCGGCCGAGCGCGCCGCCGCGATCGTCAAGGCGACCACGTTCTTCGACGACCCGGACGTCATCGCCAAGGTCTCCCGCGGCCTGGGTGAGGCCATGGTCGGGATCAACGTCGAGGACGTCCCGGAGCCCCACCGTCTCGCTGAGCGCGGCTGGTGACGCAGCACCACCCCACGCCGGAGGCCGCGGACGAGTCGTCCGCGGCCTCTGCCGTTCCCCCCTCGCGGTCGAGCGCCGACGGCGGTGGTCCCGTGCACGCCCTCGGTCCGGAGTGGCGGCGCGGTGAGGACGGTCTGCTCTTCCGGGAGGCCGCGCGCGTGATCCTGCTCGACGAGGACGACCGCGTGCTGCTCATCCGCGGGCACGACCGGGACCAGCCCGACCGCAGCTGGTGGTTCACGGTCGGCGGCGGCATCGACGACGGCGAGGACACGCTGGCGGCGGCCGTCCGGGAGGTCCGCGAGGAGACGGGGATCGCCCTCGTCGCCGCCGACCTGGTGGGCCCGGTGTTCACGCGGTCCGCGATCTTCGACTTCTTCGCGGAGCACTGCCGCCAGGACGAGACCCTCTACCTCGCGCGGGTGCCCGCGTCCTCGTTCGGCGCCCTCGACCGCGCCGGCTGGACCGAGCTCGAGCACGACGTCATCGACGAGCTGCGCTGGTGGTCGCTCGACGACCTCGACCGCGTGGACATCGAGGTGTTCCCCGACCGCCTCGTCGACCTCGTCCGCAGTCTGCTGCCGGTGTGGGACGGCGAGACGCGGCACCTCGGGCTCGCGCGCGAGTAGTCAGGTGACGGGGTTCCGCGTCGTCCAGGCCGGGTCGCGGTGCTCGCCACCGTCCAGCACGTCGCGCAGGGCACGCACCGCCGTGACCAGGTCCGCGTGCGTCAGGTAGGGCGCGGCGACGCCGAGACGGACGACGTCGGGCGACCGGAAGTCGCCGACGACGCCGCGCGCGGCGAGCGCCTGCACGATCCCGTACGCGTCCGGGTGCCGGAGCGCGACCTGCGAGCCGCGGAGCGCGTCGGCCTCCGGTGAGGCGAACGCGGCCCCGGGCAGGACGGCGGTGATCGCGTCACGGAGGAAGCGGGTCAGGCTCACGGAGCGCGCGCGGACGTCATCGATGGAGACTCCGTCGAACGCCTGCAACGCCGCCTCGAGCGCGAGCAGCGACAGCATCGGTGGCGTCCCGATCCGGGCGCGGGAGATGCCACGGGCGCCCACGTAGTCGTCGGCCATCGCGAACGGCTGCGCGTGCCCGTGCCAGCCGGGCACGACGTTGACGAAGGCGTCCTGGTGGCGCGCCGCGACGTACCCGTACGCGGGGGCGCCCGGACCTCCGTTGAGGTACTTGTACCCGCAGCCGACCGCGAGGTCGACGCGGTGCTCGTCGAGCCCGACGGGCACGGCGCCGGCGGAGTGGCACAGGTCCCACAGGACCACCGCGCCGGCCCGGTGGGCGGCCGCGGTGATGCCCGGCAGGTCGAGCAGCTCACCGGTGCGGTAGTCCACGTGGGACAGCACGACGACCGCGACGTCCGGGGAGAGCCGCCCGGGGATGTCGGCGGGCACGGCGTTCTCGACGCGCCAGCCGACCTGCGCGGCGACACCCGCGACGACGTACTGGTCCGTGGGGAACGACCCCGGTTCCGTGAGCACGACCGACCGTCCCGGGCGCAGGGCTGCGGCGGCGTGCAGGGACTGGTGCAGGCGCACGCTCGTCGAGTCGCCGACGACCACCTGGCCGGGCGCCGCGCCGATGAGCCGCCCCACCGCGTCGCCGACGCGCACGGGCGCGTCCCACCAGCCGTGCGCGTTCCAGGACGCGATCAGGTCATGGCCCCACTGCTGCTCGACCGCGTCCCGGACGGCGGAGGGCACGGACCKGGGGAGCGCGCCGAGGGAGTTGCCGTCGAGGTACACGATCCCCGGCKGGAGCAGGAACCGCGCGCGCAGGTCGGTCGCCGCGTGCGCGGCGTCGAGGTCGGCTGCCCGGGCGTCCAGCTGGTCGAAGGTCACAACGCGGGAGCGTACGGCGTGACCGGCGCGCGCCTAGACTCGCCCGTCGTGACCGTGACCGTCGGAGTCCTCGCCCTGCAAGGTGACGTGCGCGAGCACGCGCACGCCCTGGAGTCCGTGGGCGCCCACGCCGTGCCGGTCCGCCGCGAGCGAGAGCTCGACGCGGTCGACGCCCTCGTGATCCCGGGCGGCGAGTCCACGACGATCGACAAGCTCCTGCGCGCGTTCGACCTGTTCCAGCCCGTCCAGGACCGCCTGCGGGCCGGGATGCCGGCCTACGGTTCCTGCGCCGGGATGATCCTGCTGGCGGACCGCGTGCTCGGCGGGATCGAGGGCCAGCAGACTCTGGGCGGGATCGACGTGACGGTGCGCCGCAACGCGTTCGGGCGGCAGGTCGAGTCGTTCGAGACCGACCTCGACATCACGGGCGTCGACGGTCCGGTGCACGGCGTCTTCATCCGCGCTCCCTGGGTCGAGGAGGTGGGTCCCGCCGCGACCGTGCTCGCCCGCGTGGAGTCCGGCCCCGCCGCCGGTAGGATCGTGGCCGTCCGCCAGGGCCCGTTGCTCGTGACCTCGTTCCACCCGGAGGTCACCGGGGACACCCGGGTGCACCAACTGTTCGTAGAGATCGTCCGCGACAGCCTGTGAGGACCGGCGCTGCAGCCGGGTCCGAGGCACTCGGGCATGTACAGACGACGAAGGGGTAGCTGAAGCGATGTCGGGTCACTCCAAGTGGGCCACCACCAAGCACAAGAAGGCCGTGGTCGACGCCAAGCGGAGCAAGCTCTTCGCCAAGCTGATCAAGAACATCGAGGTGGCTGCGCGCACCGGCGGCGGTGACCTCGCGGGCAACCCGACCCTCTTCGACGCGGTCCAGAAGGCCAAGAAGAACTCGGTCCCCATCGACAACATCAACCGCGCCGTCAAGCGCGGCTCCGGCCAGGAGGCCGGTGGCGCCGACTACTCGACGATCATGTACGAGGGCTACGGCGCGGGCGGCATCGCGGTCCTGGTCGAGTGCCTGACCGACAACCGGAACCGGGCCGCGTCCGACGTGCGGGTCGCGTTCACGCGCAACGGCGGCCAGATGGCCGACCCCGGCTCGGTCTCCTACCTGTTCTCCCGCAAGGGCGTCGTCATCGTGCCCAAGGAGGGCACCGACGAGGACGCCGTGATGGAGGCGGTCCTGGACGCGGGCGGCGAGGAGGTCAACGACCTCGGCGAGGCGTTCGAGGTGCTCTCCGAGGCCACCGACCTGGTCCCCGTCCGCACGGCCCTGCAGGACGCGGGGATCGAGTACGACTCCGCGGACGTCGTGTTCTGGCCCGCCACGCAGATCGAGGTCGACGCCGAGGGCGCCCGCAAGATCCTGCGCCTGATCGATGCGCTCGAGGACTCCGACGACGTGCAGAACGTGTACGCGAACTTCGACGCGTCCGACGAGGTCATGGCGGAGCTCGAGGAGGACTGAGCCGCAGCGGAGCGCAGGCTCGGTCCGACCACGGACGCCGAGGGCTGACGCGTCACCACGGGGCTTGGCCGCTGCGGCGACCGGGCCCCGTGGTCGTCCCGGGCGTGGCCTCCCGGGATCGCGGCTGCGCGGCTGCGACCATGTCGGCGTGCGCGTCCTCGGAGTCGACCCCGGCCTGACCCGGTGCGGTCTCGGCGTCGTCGACGGCCTGCCGTCGCGCCGGCTGTCCATGGTCGCCGTCGGTGTCGCGACGTCCGACGCGCTCTGGGACGTCGACCAGCGGCTGCTGTCGATCGAGCGGCAGATCGAGGAGTGGCTCGAGGAGCACGCCCCCGACGCCGTGGCGGTCGAGCGGGTGTTCGCGCAGCAGAACCTGCGCACGGTGATGGGGACCGCCCAGGTGGCGGGCATCGCGATGGTTGCCGCCGCGCGCCGGAGGATCCCGGTCGCGCTGCACACGCCCAGCGAGGTGAAGGCGGCGGTCACGGGGAACGGTCGGGCGGACAAGGCGCAGGTGCAGACGATGGTGCAGCGCCTGCTGCGGCTCGAGGAGCTCCCGCGGCCGGCCGACGCCGCCGACGCGCTGGCCCTCGCCGTGTGCCACCTGTGGCGTCCCGCCGGAGCACTCGGCACGCCCCAGCGCGCACCCGGCTCGTTGACTGCGGCGCAGCGCGCGTGGGCCACCGCGGAGCAGGCAGCCCGACGCCGCGGCTGACCGCGTGTCTTCGTACACCTGTTCGCCTGCGTGTGCCACAGTGTGCGGCAGCAAGAGTCTTCTTCTCGACGGTATGGAGGTTGACCGGTGATCGCGTCGGTCCACGGCACGGTGCAGGTGGTGCGGCTCGACGCCGCCGTCGTGGAGGTCGGGGGAGTCGGGCTCCTCGTGCACGCGACGCCGGCCACCCTGGCGGGGCTGCGGGTCGGATCGTCCGCACAGCTGGCGACGTCGCTGGTGGTCCGGGAGGACGCGCTGACCCTGTTCGGGTTCGCCGACGCCGACGAGCGCGAGATCTTCGAGACGGTGCAGACGGTCAGCGGCGTCGGTCCGCGGCTGGCTCTGGCGATGCTCGCGGTGCACACGCCCGACGGTCTGCGCCGCGCGGTGCTCGACGAGGACTTCAAGGCGCTCCAGCGCGTCCCCGGTATCGGGCTCAAGGGCGCGCAGCGCATCGTGCTGGAGCTCAAGGACCGGATCGGCGCACCGGCGAGCGTGTCCGCGCCCGCGGCCGCCGTCTTCGGCGGTGACCGGCGCGATCAGGTGGTCGAGGCGCTCGTCGGCCTCGGCTGGAACGCCCGCGCGGCGGGGGACGCCGTGTCCACCGTCCTGGAGGGCACGGAGGGTCCGGTCGCGGCCGACGAGGTCGCCGGCGTGCTGCGTGCGGCCCTGCGGACCCTGGGCGGCGGGCATGGCTGACGAGCGCGAGGAGCTGGTGACCGAGCGCTTCGCTGCCGAGTCGCTGGTCCAGTCGGGCGCCGACGACCTGGAGCGCGCCGCCGAGGCCGCGCTGCGTCCGCGCCGGCTGGAGGAGTTCGTCGGTCAGCGCGTCGTGCGCGACCAGCTCTCCCTGGTCCTCGACGCCGCCCGCGGCCGGGGCAAGGCGCCGGACCATGTGCTGCTGTCGGGCCCGCCGGGCCTGGGCAAGACGACGCTCGCGATGATCATCGCGGCCGAGATGGGCGCCCCGCTGCGGGTCACCAGCGGACCGGCCATCCAGCATGCGGGCGACCTGGCGGCCGTCCTGTCCTCCCTCGAGGAGGGCGAGGTCCTCTTCCTGGACGAGATCCACCGCCTGGCGCGTCCCGCCGAGGAGCTCCTCTACATGGCGATGGAGGACTTCCGGGTGGACGTGATCGTGGGCAAGGGTGCGGGCGCGAGCGCGATCCCGCTGACGCTCCCGCCGTTCACCGTCGTGGGAGCCACCACCCGCGCCGGGTTGCTGCCGGCGCCTCTGCGGGACAGGTTCGGGTTCACCGCGCACCTGGACTTCTACTCCTCCGACGAGCTCGAGCGCGTCCTCGTCCGATCCGCCGGGCTGCTCGGCGTGCCGCTCGACCACTCCGCCGCCGCCGAGCTGGCCTCGCGCTCCCGGGGCACCCCCCGCATCGCGAACCGCCTGCTCAGGCGCGTGCGGGACTGGGCGGAGGTGCGCGGCGACGGCACCCTGAGCCTCGTCGCCGCACGGTCCGCCCTCGACGTCTACGAGGTCGACGAGCTCGGTCTCGACCGGCTCGACCGCGCGGTGCTCACGGCGCTGTGCACGCGGTTCGGTGGGGGACCGGTGGGTCTGACGACGCTCGCCGTGGCCGTCGGCGAAGAGCCCGAGACCGTCGAGACGGTCGCCGAGCCGTTCCTCGTGCGCGAGGGGCTGGTCGGCCGGACGCCGCGCGGACGCATCGCGCTCCCGGCGGCCTGGGCGCACCTCGGGCTCGAGGTGCCGCACGGATCGGGCACACTGTTCGGCTGAGCCGCCCACCTCACGGAACCACAACCCCGGCCCGTGCGTTGGAGCGGCGAGCCGCTGCGCCTAGACTGCGGCGGACACACCACCYGATCGGAGCCGTACCGCTGTGGAACTCTTCCTCATCCTGGCCATCGCCCTGGGCGCTCTCTGGCTCATGTCGAGCCGTACCCGCAAGCAGCAGCGCGTGGCGCAGGAGTTCCGGAACAACCTCGTCCCCGGTGACGAGGTCATGACAGCGTCGGGTCTGCTGGGCACGGTCGTGGCCGTCGAGGACGACGTCATCACGCTGGAGTCGAGCCCGGGCGCGCACACGCGCTGGATCCGTGCCGCGATCGCCAAGAAGATCGAGCCGCCGGTCGAGGAGATCGACGACGTCGAGGACGACGCTGACCTCGAGGACGAGCTCGACGACCAGAACGCGGTGTCCGATGCCGACCGCATCAGCCGCGCGAACGACGACGTGATCGACGTCCCGGACGACCTGTCCTCGCTGCCGCCCGCCCGCAAGGACGGGGAGCCGGACACCAAGTAGACCGTTTCGGTCCGGGTGACGACGCCCGGACCTCGACCCCACCGGCCGCCTGCGCGGCCGGTGCGCGCACGAGAGAAGAACTCCGTTGGCTCCTCCTACACGCCGTCAGAGGCCCGTCCGCACGCTCGTCGTGCTCGGCCTCATCATCTTCGCGCTGCTCGGCACGATCGCCGCGGGGACCAAGTGGTCCACCGCGACGTGGACGCCGAACCTCGCGCTCGACCTCGAGGGCGGCACGCAGATCATCCTGACGCCGGTCGCGGAGGGCGGGGAGGACATCTCGTCGGAGCAGATCGCGCAGGCGATCGACGTGATCCGCCAGCGTGTCGACTCCTCGGGTGTCGCCGAGGCCGAGATCACGAGCCAGAGCGGCGGGAAGATCGTCGTGGGGCTCCCCGGCAACCCGAGCGAAGAGACCCTCGACCTGGTCAAGACCTCGGCGCAGATGGCTTTCCGGCCCGTGCTGGCGATGGGGAACCCGGGGCCGACGGAGACCACGCCGACGCCGGAGCCGACCGCGTCCGCCGACGCCGCGGACCCGGCCGCGCCCGCCCCGACCCCGACGCCGAGCGCCGCTGCGGAGGAGCCGTCCGACGAGCCCACCAAGGCAGCGCCGGACAACCCGAGCGACACCGCGTACTACATCACTCCCGCAGTCCAGGCCCAGTTCGACGCCCTGGACTGCACGGACCCGACCAACCTCACCGGTGGCGTCAACGGGGACCCGGACAAGGCCTTCGTCACGTGCGGCCAGGACGGCAGCGCGAAGTACATCCTTGGTCCGGTCGAGATCGAGGGCGCGCGGATCTCCAGCGCGACCTCGGGCCTGAACCAGCTGCCCAGCGGCGGTCAGGGAAACAAGTGGGTCGTCAACATCGCGTTCGACAGCGAGGGGACCACGCAGTTCACGGACGTGACCACGCGCCTGCAGGGTCTGGCCGCGACGCCGCCGCTGAACCAGTTCGCGATGGTGCTCGACGGCCTCGTGATCTCGGCCCCGAGCCTCGACACCGGCGTGATCATCGCGGACGGCAAGGCGGAGATCTCCGGCACGTTCACGCGTGAGTCCGCCGCGAGCCTGGCCAACCAGCTCAACTTCGGCTCCCTCCCGCTCACGTTCGACGTGGAGAGCGAGGAGCAGATCTCGGCAACCCTCGGGTCCGAGCAGCTGCAGATGGGCCTGCTCGCGGGCCTGATCGGTCTGGGCCTGGTCGTCGTCTACTCGCTCCTGCAGTACCGCGCGCTGGGCCTGGTGACCGTGGCGTCGCTCGTGGTCGCCGGTGTCCTGACCTACAGCATCATCACGCTGCTGTCGTGGCTGCAGGGCTACCGGCTGTCGCTGCCCGGTGTCGCCGGCCTGATCGTCGCCATCGGTATCACCGCGGACTCGTTCATCGTGTACTTCGAGCGAATCCGGGACGAGCTGCGGGAGGGTCGCACGCTCGTCGCGGCCGTCGACCGGGGCTGGGAGCGTGCCCGCCGGACCATCCTGGCGTCCGACGCGGTGAACTTCCTGGCCGCGATCGTGCTGTACGTGCTCGCCGTCGGCAGCGTGCGCGGGTTCGCGTTCACGCTCGGTCTGACCACCCTGATCGACGTGCTCGTGGTCTTCATGTTCACGCACCCGATCATGCAGCTGATCGCTCGGACGAAGTTCTTCGGCCAGGGCCACCGGCTCTCCGGTCTCGACCCGCGGCGCCTCGGTGCACCTGAGGGCAGCCGCTACGTGGGCCGTGGCCGCGTCGTGCACGGCTCCGAGAACTCCGAGGGCCGGGTCGTCGAGGACGCCGTCGTCGACGGTGCTCCCGCCGACGCCGAGCCGACGCCCCGCGTCCCGGTCGCCGTCGGCGGTGGGACCGGCGGTCTGACGATCGCCGAGCGCCGCGCCGCGGCCCGGGCAGCCGAGCAGCAGGCGGCGTCGACCACCGACGCGCCGGTCGACGCACCCGCCCAGGAGTCCGAGCCCGAGTCCGGGCGCACCGAGGGGAACGAGCACTGATGGCCGCCGGATTCGCCCAGTGGGGCAACGACCTCTACACCGGCCGTCGGTCGTACGACATCGTCGGTCGCCGCAAGATCTGGTTCACGATCTCGACGATCCTCGTGATCCTTTCCGCGATCTTCCTGGTCAAGCCGGGCCTCAATCCCGGCATCGAGTTCCGCGGCGGCTCCGAGTTCGTCGTGTCCGGGGTCTCCGACACCAACCAGCAGCTCGCGATCGACACGGTCACGCAGATCTCGCCCGAGGAGCAGCCGAAGGTCACGACGGTCGGCTCCGACTCGCTGCGCATCCAGACCTCGACACTCACGGACGACGAGGTCACCGAGGTCAAGAACGCCCTGGCGGAGGCGTACGGCGTGCCGGCGACCGACGTCACCAGCTCGTTCATCGGTCCGTCGTGGGGCAAGGACATCTCGCAGAAGGCCATCACCGGGATCCTGGTCTTCCTGGTCTTCGTGACGATCGTCATGACGATCTACTTCCGCAACTGGCGGATGGCGTTCGCCGCCCTGATCGCGCTGTTCCACGACCTGCTCATCACGGTCGGCGTGTACGCAGCGATCGGGTGGGAGGTCACTCCGGCAACGGTGATCGGCTTCCTGACCATCCTCGGGTACTCGATCTACGACACCGTCGTCGTCTTCGACAAGGTGCGGGAGAACACGGCGGACACGCTGCTCCAGTCCCGGTACACGTACGCCGAGAAGGCGAACCTCGCGGTCAACCAGACACTGGTTCGCTCCATCAACACCTCGGTGGTCGCTCTGCTCCCCGTGGGCGCGATCCTGTTCGTCGGGGCATTCCTCCTCGGCGCGGGCACGCTGCGGGACATCGCCCTCGCCCTGTTCGTCGGCATGCTGATCGGTACCTTCTCGTCGGTGTTCCTGGCCACCCCGTTCGAGGTGGCGCTGCGCGAGCGTGAGCCCGCGATCCGTGAGCACACCAAGAAGGTCCTGGACGCCCGTGCCGCACGTGCGGCCGGCGGCGAGGACGAGCCGGTCGCGGCCGGGGACCTGCGCGTGGCGGTCGGCGCCCTCAAGCCGGGTGCCCACCAGGGCAACGCCGCGCAGCCCAAGCGCAAGCGATGACAGCTCCGGACGGCGCGGCGGGGGTGCCCACGGGCGCCCCCGCGGCGCGTGCGGACCTGCTGCGCCGCATCGACGAGCTCGTCCGGCTGGTGCCGGACTACCCGCAGCCGGGCATCCTCTTCCGCGACATCATGCCGCTGCTGGCGGATGCCGACGCGTTCGCGCACGTCATCGCCGAGATCGCCGGACGCGTCGACGGTCCGGTCGACCTCGTCGCAGGGATGGAGGCGCGCGGGTTCCTGCTCGCCGCCCCGGTCGCCGTGGCGCTCGGCGCAGGTGTGCTGCCGGTGCGCAAGGCGGGCAAGCTCCCGGGGCCGACCGCGACGCAGTCCTACGAGCTGGAGTACGGCACCGCGACGATCGAGATCCACCCCGCCACGGTTCCCACGGGTGCCCGGGTTCTCGTGATCGACGACGTGCTGGCCACCGGCGGCACGGCCGCTGCCACCGTGGCGCTGCTCGAGAGGTGCGGAGCGCAGGTCGTGGGCCTGTCGTTCCTGGTGGAGCTCGAGTCGCTGCGCGGGCGCGACCTCCTGGCGGAGCGCCCGATCGACGTCCTGCTCGCAGTGCCCTGACCAGGGCCGCTGCCACGCTCGTGCACGTCGCACCCGTTCCACGGTCGTAGACTGTCGCCTCGACCGTGGGAGGGGGTGTGATGAGCGAAGACGTCCGCACGCCCGAGACCGGTCTCCCGCCCGCGCAGAACGACTCGCCGTCGAGTCGCATGCGTTCGCGCCTGGGCCGCTTCGGTGCCCGCAGCGGGGCCGCGTTCCCTGCGATCGAGCCTGTCCTGCAGGCAGCCCGCACCAACCACCCGAAGGCCGACCTCGCCGTGGTGGAGCAGGCGTACGTAGTGGCCGAGAAGGCCCACCGCGGCCAGCTGCGCAAGAGCGGCGACCCGTACATCACGCACCCGGTGGCAGTCGCGACGATCCTGGCCGAGCTCGGCATGACCCCGTCGACGCTCGCCGCCGCGCTGCTCCACGACACCGTCGAGGACACCGACTACTCGCTGGACCAGCTGCGCCGCGAGTTCGGACCCGAGATCGCGATGCTGGTCGACGGCGTGACCAAGCTGGACAAGGTCACCTACGGCGACGCCGCGCAGGCCGAGACCGTGCGCAAGATGGTCGTCGCGATGTCCCGGGACATCCGCGTGCTGGTCATCAAGCTCGCCGACCGCCTGCACAACGCTCGCACCTGGAAGTTCGTCGCGGCGGCGTCCGCGGAGAAGAAGGCGCGCGAGACGCTCGAGATCTACGCACCGCTGGCTCACCGGCTCGGCATGAACACGATCAAGTGGGAGCTGGAGGACCTCTCGTTCGCGACCCTCTACCCCAAGKTCTACGACGAGATCGTGCACCTGGTCGCCGAACGGGCCCCCGCCCGCGAGGAGTACCTGGCGACGGTGCGCGAGCAGGTCGGGGCTGACCTGGGCAAGGCCAAGATCCGGGCCACGGTCACCGGTCGGCCGAAGCACTACTACTCGATCTACCAGAAGATGATCGTGCGCGGTCGCGACTTCGCGGACATCTACGACCTGGTCGGGGTCCGGGTCCTGGTCGACTCGGTACGGGACTGCTACGCGGCGCTCGGCGCTCTGCACGCGCGGTGGAACCCGGTGCCGGGGCGGTTCAAGGACTACATCGCGATGCCCAAGTTCAACCTGTACCAGTCGCTGCACACGACGGTGATCGGGCCCGGCGGAAAGCCGGTCGAGATCCAGATCCGTACGCACGACATGCACCGCCGGGCCGAGTACGGCGTGGCCGCGCACTGGAAGTACAAGGAGAGCGCGAAGAACGCGGGGACGACGGACAAGGACTCCGCCGGCAACGACATGCAGTGGCTGCGCCAGCTGGTCGACTGGCAGAAGGAGACCGCCGACCCGAGCGAGTTCCTCGACTCGTTGCGGTTCGAGATCGCCGGGTCCGAGGTCTACGTCTTCACGCCGAAGGGTGACGTGATCGGGCTGCCGTCCGGCTCGACGCCCGTCGACTTCGCCTACGCCGTGCACACCGAGGTGGGCCACCGCACCATGGGCGCCCGCGTCAACGGGCGCCTGGTGCCGCTGGACTCGTCGCTCGAGAACGGCGACGTGGTCGACGTGTTCACGTCGAAGTCCGAGACGGCGGGCCCGTCGCGCGACTGGCTCGGCTTCGTCAAGAGCCCACGCGCGCGCAACAAGATCCGCCAGTGGTTCTCCAAGGAGCGCCGCGAGGAGGCGATCGAGCACGGCAAGGATGCGATCGCGAAGGCGATGCGCAAGCAGAACCTGCCCATCCAGCGTCTCCTGTCGCACGAGTCCCTCGTGGCCCTGGCGAACGAGATGCGCTACGCCGACGTCTCCGCGCTCTACGCGGCGATCGGCGAGGGACAGGTCTCGGCCGGCACGGTCGTGCAGCGGCTCGTGCAGTCGATGGGTGGGGAACCCGCCGCCGAGGAGGACCTCGCCGAGGTCGCGCGGCCTGGCCAGACGCAGCGCCGGGTCCGCACCGGAGACCCCGGCGTCGTGGTCAAGGGCGTCGACGACATCTGGGTCAAGCTGGCCAAGTGCTGCACGCCGGTCCCCGGAGACGAGATCGTCGGCTTCGTGACGCGCGGTGCGGGCGTGAGCGTCCACCGCAGCGACTGCATCAACGTGACAAGCCTGCGCTCGGAACCGGAGCGCATGGTCGACGTCGCCTGGAGCCACAACAGCACGTCGCTGTTCCTGGTGCAGATCCAGGTCGAGGCGCTCGACCGCAGTCGTCTCCTCTCGGATGTCACGCGCGTGCTCTCGGACTCGCACGTGAACATCCTCTCGGCGTCCGTCTCGACGTCGCGTGACCGGGTCGCGCTCTCGCGGTTCGTCTTCGAGATGGCCGAGCCCTCCCACCTGGCCTCCGTGCTCGCGGCGGTGCGCAAGGTCGAAGGGGTCTTCGACGTCTACCGGATCACCGGGGCCAAGGCGGCCGAGGAGCCGGCGATCCGCGCCTGAGCGTCACAGGTCGTGCGGCTTCACAGGTCCTGCGGGCCTCACAGGCCGTGCAGCGTGGAGTACGCCTGACGGATCCCGCGGTGGCCCCGCAGGCCGGCGAGGCGGTCCAGGGCGCGGGTGGGCTCGAAGCCGACGGCGACGAGTGCGTGCAGCGTCGGCACCGCGTCGACCGTCGGCAGCATCCGCGCGATGTCGATACCGGTGCGCTGCACGGAGGTCGCGCGGTGCTCCCCGACGCGCACCACGTCCGTCGGCAGCAGGTTCGCCTCCGCGGCGACGCGAGCGGGATGCGGGTCGGTGCGCCGCTCGCCCGTCCTGACCAGCACCTCGACCCGCACCGGCGGATACCGGCCGGTGTGCACCCACGCGGCGGTCCGGCGCCCGATCACCCCTCTGGCGGGCACCAGCGGAGCGAGCGCGGCCGCTCGCAGCTCGGGGGTGTCGGGGAGGTCCGCCGCGATCGCCACGTCACCCCACACGACGCGGACGACCCCGTCGCGCAGCAGACCGAACCAGGCCGCCGCGCCGACGTCGTCCCGGGTCACTGTGCGGGGGAGGGCGGGGACGGTCGTGCGGAACGCGTCGAGACGGGTGCTCACCGCAGCAGCATGACCGTCGGTCGGGCGACCCAGCGGAGCCACGGCAGATCTGTGGACGACCGAGGCCCCCACCCGGACAGGGGTGAGGGCCTCGGACGCGTGACGACAGGCGTCAGCCGCGAGCGTCCTGCGCCGCGCGCTGCACCTGCTCGAGCCAGGAACGACGGGCGTCGAGCGCTGCCTGCGCGTCGGCGATCTTGCGGGCGTCGCCGACGGCCTTGGCGCGGTCGAGGTCGGCCTCGAGCCCGGCGATCGCCTGCTCGAGCTGCGCGGCAGCCCCCTCGGCGCGCGCACGCGTCTCGGGGTTGGTGCGCTTCCACTGGGCCTGGTCGGTGTCGCGGACCGCGGTCTCGACGGCCCGCAGGCGACCCTCGACACGCTGGACGTCGGCGCGCGGGACCTTGCCGGCAGCCTCCCAGCGGTCCTGGATGCGGTGCAGCGCCGACTTCGCGGCAGCCAGGTCGGTCACCGGCAGCAGCGCCTCCGCCTCGACGAGCAGCGCCTCCTTGACCTCCAGGTTCGCGCGGAACTCCTCGTCCGTCGCCGCCGACTGGGCGTCACGGGCCGCGAAGAACGCGTCCTGCGCGGCACGGAACCGGGCCCACAGGGCGTCGTCGTCAGCGCGGCTGGCACGCCCGGCGGCCTTCCACTGCGCCATGAGGTCCCGGAACACCCCCGCGGTGGCGCCCCAGTCGGTGCTCGACTGCAGGCGCTCGGCCTCGGTCACCAGGTTCTCCTTGACCTGCTTGGCCGACGCGTTGCGCGACTCCAGCTCGGCGAAGAAGTGGCGACGCTCCCGGTCGAACGTGGTGCGCGCGTGGCTGAACCGCTTCCAGAGCGACTCCTCCGTYGGCCGGTCGAGGCGCGGGCCGGAGCGCTGCGCCTCCTTCCACTGGTCGAGCAGGAGACGCAGCTGCTCGCCGGCGGGCCGCCACTGGATGCGCGACGGGTCGGTCGACGCGATCTTCTCGGCCTGCTCCACGATCTCCGTCCGGGCGAGGACCGCGGCCTCCCGCGCGGCGGCGCGCTCGGCCTCGGCGACGGCCCGGCGCTCCGCGGCGGTGGCCCGGAGAGCGTCGAGACGCGCACGGAGCCCGTCGAGGTCACCGACGGCGGCAGGCTCGGCCACCTCGTCGGTGAGGCGGGCCAGCGTCTGGTCGATCTCCTTGACGGACAGGTCCGTCGCAGCGAGTCGCGCCTCGAACAGCGTGACCTTGGCCTGCAGGTCCAGGAAGCGGCGCACGTAGAGCGCGAGCGCCTCCTCGGTGGTCGCGCCCGGGTACTGACCGACGACGCGCTCGCCCGCGGCCTCGCGGACCGACACGTTGCCCTCGTCGTCGACGCTGCCGAACGTCKCGGCGTGCGCTGCCTCCGCGGCGTCCTGCGGGGGTGCGACCGGTGCCGCGGGAGCAGCGGCGTCGATCGTCGTCGGCGCGGGGTGCGCCGGGGGGTGCGGGACCGGACGCGGACGCGGCACGGGACGGGCGGACGACGGCGTCGGCACGGGGGCGGCTGCCGGCTCGACTGCCGGCTCCGGCTCGGTGGATGCCTCGGCCGCCGCCGGCGCCTCGGTCTCCGGCTCGGCGGGCGTGGCGGAGGCTGCGGGCTCGGGCTCGGCAGCGGGCTCCGACTCGGCGGATGCCTCAGCCTCGGCCACAACCTCAGCCTCCGGCTCGACGGACGCTGCAGGCTCGGGCTCGGTGACCGTGTCGGTCGACGCGTCAGCGGCGTCGGTCGCGTCAGCCGCGCCCTCTCCGGTCGGAGCGTCAGAGGGTGCGTCGTCGACGAGCGGCGCTGCGTCGGGCTCGGGCGCCGACGAGTCGTCGGGCACGTCGACCGGGGGAGCGTCCTGCGTGACCGTCTCGACCGCCGCGTCGTCGACCTCGTCGGGCACGGCGGGTGCCTCGGGCTGCTCGGCGTCTGCTGCCGGCACGGAGTCGTCGGGCACGGGTCCGGACGTCGGGGTCTGCGTCACTGGATGTTCACTCCCTCGATGATGACGTCGGACACCGGGACCTCGGTCCCGTCAACGGTGCCCGCGTCGGCGATGGCCTGCAGCACGTCCATGCCGGACGTGATGTGGCCGAACACGGTGTAGCCACCCGCAGAGTCTGCGGGAATAGGTGAGTCCTCGTAGACCAGGAAGAACTGGCTGCCCATCGAGCTGCCGTCGTTGCTGGTCCGCGCCATGGCGATCGTGCCCGCCGGGTACACGCCGTCGGCCGGCGCGTTCTCGATCGGGCCCCACGTGTAGCCGGGGCCGCCGGTGCCGCCCGTGGTCGGGTCGGCCGTCCCGAGCGCCGTCGGGTCGCCGCACTGGAGGACGAAGATGCCCTCCTGCGTCAGCCGATGGCACTTCGTCGTGTCGAAGTAGCCCTTGCCGGCGAGCGTGACGAAGTTGGCGACGGCCTGGGGGGCCGCGGCGCCGTCGAGCTCGATGCCGAGGTCGCCCTGCGTCAGCGCGATGTCACCGGTCCACGTCCGACCCTGCGCGAGCGACGGGTCCGGGACGTCGGCCGAGTTCGCGGGGACCGTGGGGGAGGGCGTGGACGTCGCGGCGGGCTCGTCGTTGTTCAGGGCGAGCGCGGCGACGACACCGGTGGTGAGCACGAGGGCGGCGACGATGCTGCCTGCGATGACGCGCTGGCGATGGCGGCGGGCGCGCGCCTTGGTCTGGCGCTCCTGCCACTTCTCGTACCGGCGGCGCTCGTACTCACGCTCGGTCTTCGTGGACACGCACTCGCTCCTCGCGTCGTCGTTCGGTGCGACCGGTCGTCCGCCAGCCGCACTGCATGTAGGGGACCCGGGACAGTCTAGGCAAGCCTTGGCGGCGGGCGACCAGCGGCACCGCCGTGCGACATCACAGTCCGGACACGCCGGGCGGCTACCGTGCGTGCCATGCAGGTCATCACGGTCGTGTCCGCGGTCTTCGGGGCCCGGTGCTCCGTCCTCGTCGACGACTCCGGGTCGTGCGTCGTCATCGACGCCGGTGCGGGCGTCACGGACGACGTCCTGGCGCTCGTCGCGCAGCGGGAGCTGCGTCCGGCGGCGGTGCTGGCCACGCACGGTCACGTCGACCACACGTGGGACGCCGGCCGCCTGTCCGAGGCGCTCGACGTCCCGGTCGTCCTGCACGCGGCCGACGTCTACCGCCTTGCGGACCCGTTCGGCACGCTGGGCCTGCTCGGCTCCGCGGGGGGTCCGTCCCACGACCCGTCCGGTCCGCTCGCGCAGGCGATCGCCGCCACCGGGATCGATCCCGGCAGCTACGAGCCACCACGACGGGTCGAGGCGTTCGGGACGGTCTCCGCCGTGGGCTCCGCCGACTCCGTGCTCGAGCTCGGCGGCCTGCGGGTGGTCGCCCGCCACGCACCGGGTCACACGGAGGGATCCACGCTCTACCTGCTCGGGTCGCTCGCCTTCACCGGGGACGTCCTGTTCGCGGGCTCGGTCGGGCGCACGGACCTGCCGGGCGGGGACGACGCGACGATGCAACGGACCCTGCGGGACGTGGTCGCGACCCTGCCGCCCGAGACGGTCGTCGTCCCCGGGCACGGCCCGACCACCGACATCGCCACCGAGCTGGTCCACAACCCGTACCTGACGCGGCTCTGACAGCTCCCGGCGACCGGAGGAGCGCGGCTCCTTGACAGGCGTTCGAACACATGTTCGCATGGCGTCATGCGATGGGACGCGCAGCGACTGGGCACCGACGACGCGACTGCCCTGCCAGGTCTCGCGCTCGCCGGGCTCCAGCGGAGCGTGCGCACCCCGGAGTTCGCGGGCGTCACCTTCCACGAGGTCACCTGCAAGAGCGCGCTGAACAAGGTGCCGGAAGCGTCGCGGATGCCGTTTCGCTGGACCGTGAACCCGACGAGGGGCTGCCTCCACGCATGCACCTACTGCCTGCATCCGGACACGCAGATCCTTCTTGCCGACGGACGTGAACGAGCGCTTCGGGACATCGCGGTGGGCGACGTAGTCATGGGTACTCGGCTCGTCGGACGCTATCGGCGCTACGTCCCGTCGGTCGTGCGGGACACGTGGGCGACGCACAAACGCGCCTACCGCGTCACGCTCGGCGACGGAACTGTCCTCGTCGCCAGCGGCGACCATCGGTTCCTGACGCCACGGGGTTGGAAGCACGTGGTCGGGGCCATGTCCGGACCCGGGCAGCGGCCGTACCTGACGACGAACGACAAGCTCCTCGGCTTCGGCACGGGAGGGCGAATCCACCGGGGCGGTGCCACCGACGACTCCGACTATCGCCGCGGCTACCTCGCCGGGATGATCCGTGGGGACGGCATGATGCTGCGTCGCACCTACATGCGTCGGTCAGGGACACCGAACTGGGTGAGCATGTTCCGCCTAGCGCTCGCCGACGTCGAAGCGCTCGATCGAACAGAGAACTACCTGGCGGAGGAGGGAGTGCCGACGAGGCGCAGACCCTTCGCGGCACAGACTGCGCAACGACGTGCCATGACCGCGATCCATACGTCGCGCGCGGCCGACTACGACAGGATCACCGGACTCATCGCGTGGCCCGCGGTGCCGAGCCGAGACTGGTCGCGGGGATTCCTCTCTGGCCTCTTCGACGCCGAGGGCAGCTGTTCTCGGGGAGTCCTGCGCATCTCCAACTCCTGTCCCGAGATCCTTGCGATGGCCAGGCGTTCCTTGACCGCCCTGAAGGTCGGTCACGTCCAGGAGGCGCCACGGTCGAACGGAGTGGCCCAGATCCGGGTCACGGGCGGTCTTCCGGCGAGGATGCGGTTCTTCGGCGAGACGGAGCCGGCCATCAGCCGAAAGCTCGATCTCGTGGGCGCCGCGGTGAAGTCCGATGCCGACCTGCGCGTCGTCGGCATCGAGGACCTGGGTGAGCAGATCGACCTCATCGACATCACGACCGAGACAGGCGACTTCATCGCCAACGGCGTCATCAGCCACAACTGCTTCGCCCGTCCGACGCACGAGTACCTCGAGCTTGATGCCGGCCGGGACTTCGAGACCCAGATCGTCGTGAAGACCAACGTCGTCGACGTGCTGCGGGCCGAGCTCGGGCGGCCGTCGTGGGCGCGCGAGCACGTCGCGCTGGGCACCAACACCGACCCGTACCAACGGGTCGAGGGCAGGTACCGGTTCATGCCGGGGATCATCGAGGCGCTCGCCCACAGCGGCACCCCGCTGTCGATCCTGACCAAGGGCACGCTGCTGCGCCGAGACCTGCCGTTGCTCGCGGAGGTCGCGCGCACCGTCCCGGTCGGGATCGGCGTCTCGCTGGCCATCGGGGACGAGTCGCTGCAGCAGGCCGTGGAGCCGGGCACGCCGACGCCCCGCGCCCGGCTCGACCTGATCCGCGCGGTGCGGGAGGCCGGGCTGCCGTGCGGGGTGATGGTCGCCCCGGTCCTGCCGTGGCTGACCGACGACCGCGCGCAGCTCGACGCGCTGCTGCGCGACCTCGCCGACGCCGGCGCGACCGGGGTGACGGTCCTCCCGTTGCACCTGCGCGGACCGGTCAAGCCCCTGTTCCTCGCCTGGCTGCGCGAGCACGCGCCGGCCCTCGTGCGCCGCTACGAGGAGCTGTACGGACGGGGTGCCTACGCGCCGCGCGAGTACGTGCGGTGGCTCGACGAGCGCGTCCGGCCGCTCCTGGTGCGGCACGGCTTCGCCGACCGGGCGGGACACCGTGCCGGGCGGTACGAGACGTCGGGAGAGGGGACGTACCCCACCGGGAGCATCGCCTCGGCCGGTCTGGTGGCGCTCGAGCCGACGGTCGCGGCGGCGCAGCCGGTCCTCTTCTGAGGCGCCGGAGGGGCACCCGGGAGACGATGGGCGGCGTCGCGCGGACCCGTCGAGAGGAAGGACGCCCCAGGTGACGACCCCGACCGGCGCTGAACGAGCGGGCAGGACCGCACCCCACCGCTTGACGTTCGACGGGCACATCGCCGGGTTCGGCACCACCGAGGGCACGCGGATCGTGGTGGGTCGGTGGCTGACGTCGCCGCTGGGCTCCTTCACGGACGTGATGGTCGAGCGTGCCGACGGGTTGCGCGTGCTGCTGGCTCCGCGCGACGACGTGGCAGACCTCGTGGCCGGTACCTATGCGTTCGACGCGGTGCACGTGGTGCCGGTCGGGCTGCGGGCCGACGAGGGCCGACGACGCTGGCGTCTGCGCGCCGGGCCGCTGACGGCCGACCTCTCGATCGGCTCGCGTACCACGGTCGGGCGTCTGCTGGCGGTGGTGCCGCGACACCGTGCCGCTGCACCGCTGGTCGCTACCGTCACCGATCCGTTCGCCCGCCTGCTCCTGGACGGGGTCCGCACGCGCGGCACCGCCGGCCAGGGCAGGCGCGAGTGGTACGTCGCCGACGACCAGCACGCGATCACCGCCGTCCGGGCGCTGTGGGGGTCGGCCGACCTCGGCGCCCTCGCACCGGTCGCGCCCGCGGTGCGGTTCGGTTTCTCCTCGGTGCCGGCGGCGCCGAGCGTGACCCGGGTGCGGACGGTCATCGAAATGTCGGCGGGCCGCAGTCGGCCCGGGCACTAAGATCGTGCGGGCGTCCGCTGGGCGCTCCCACCCCCGACCCCGAAGGACCTTCCGTGCTCCGCACCCACACGGCCGGCTCGCTGCGAGCCGAGCACATCGGTACCACCGTCACCCTCACGGGCTGGGTGGACCGGCGTCGCGATCACGGTGGGGTCGCGTTCGTGGACCTGCGGGACGCCTCGGGCATCGCGCAGGTCGTCGTGCGTGACGAGGCCGTCGCGCACGGGCTGCGCGCGGAGTACGTGCTGCAGGTGACCGGTGAGGTGGGTCGTCGGCCCGCGGGCAACGAGAACGCGAACCTCGCCACCGGCGAGGTCGAGCTCGTCGCCGCCCAGGTCGTCGTGCTCAACGAGTCCGAGCCGCTGCCGTTCCAGGTGTCGTCGTCGCTCGACGAGACCGTCGGCGAGGAGGCACGCCTCAAGTACCGCTACCTCGACCTGCGGCGGCCGGCCCCTGCCCGGGCGATGCGCCTGCGCGCCAAGGCGAACCAGGCCGCGCGCCGGGTGCTCGACGCGCAGGACTTCGTCGAGGTCGAGACCCCGACGCTGACCCGGTCGACGCCCGAGGGTGCCCGCGACTTCCTCGTGCCCGCGCGTCTGTCGCCCGGGTCCTGGTACGCGCTCCCGCAGTCGCCGCAGCTGTTCAAGCAGCTGCTCATGGTCGGCGGGCTCGAGCGGTACTACCAGATCGCCCGGTGCTACCGCGATGAGGACTTCCGCGCCGACCGTCAGCCGGAGTTCACGCAGCTGGACGTCGAGATGAGCTTCGTCGAGCAGGACGACGTCATCGCGCTCGGCGAGCAGATCCTGGTCGCCCTCTGGGACCTCATCGGTGTGACGGTCCCGACGCCGATCCCGCGCATCACGTTCGCGGAGTCCATGGCGCGCTACGGCAACGACAAGCCCGACCTGCGGTTCGGCCTCGAGCTGGTCGAGCTGACGTCGTACTTCTCGGAGACGCCGTTCCGCGTCTTCCAGGCGCCCTACGTCGGTGCCGTCGTGCAGCCCGGTGGTGGGTCGACGCCTCGGCGTGGGTTCGACGCGTGGCAGGAGTGGGCCAAGCAGCGCGGCGCCAAGGGCCTCGCGTACGTCACGGTGGGCGAGGACGGCGAGCTGGGCGGACCGGTGGCCAAGAACCTCTCGGAGTCCGAGCGCGCCGGTCTGGTCGCCGCGGTCGGTGCGAGCCCTGGCGACGCGGTGTTCTTCGCCGCCGGCCCGGTCAACGACGCACGCGCGCTGCTCGGTGCGGCCCGTCTCGAGATCGGGCGCCGCGGCGGGCTGATCGACGAGAACGAGTGGAAGTTCGTCTGGGTGGTCGACGCCCCGCTGTTCAAGCCCACGGGCGAGGACGACGACGTGGCCGTCGGCGGGGGTGCCTGGACCGCCGTGCACCACGCGTTCACGTCCCCGACGCCCGAGTGGATCGACACGTTCGAGCAGGACCCGGGCGCCGCGCTCGCCTACGCCTACGACATCGTCTGCAACGGCAACGAGATCGGTGGGGGATCGATCCGTATCCACCGCCGGGACGTGCAGGAGCGCGTGTTCGAGGTCATGGGCATCGGGCCCGACGAGGCGCAGGAGAAGTTCGGCTTCCTGCTCAACGCGTTCCAGTTCGGCGCACCGCCGCACGGCGGGATCGCGTTCGGGTGGGACCGCATCCTGGCCCTGCTGACGGGCTCGGAGTCCATCCGCGACGTCATCGCGTTCCCGAAGTCGGGCGGCGGCTTCGACCCGCTCACGGCAGCACCGGCACCGATCACGCCGGAGCAGCGTCGTGAGGCCGGCGTGGACGCCAAGCCGAAGGTCACCCCCGAGGCCTGATGGCGGACGTGCTCGAGGTGCTCCCGCCGCGCTGGCGGGAGCACCGGATGATCCTCGGTGACCGGGTGCGCTGGGACGCGGTCGAGGTGCTCGGCGACGACGACGGCGTGGTGCTGCTGATCGGCGGACCGCGCCCGGCCGTGCTCGGTCTCGGCGACCCGTCGACCGTGGACCGGCTGGTCGCCGACGGGGACGTCGGCCCTGCCCGCTGGATGAGCGTCCCCCGTGGTTGCTGTCCGCGGCCGGACACGCTCACCGGGCTGGACCTGGTGCCGTTCTCGGCCTGGGACTGGCTCTCGACCGACACGGCACCGCCGACCGTCGCGGGCGAGAGCGAGGTGCGCCGTCTCGACCCCATCGCGGACGCCGACGACATCCGCGCGTGCCTGCGCGAGGCGAACCCGGGGACGTCCGCCGATCCCGCCGGACCCGACGAGCTCGGCTGGTGGGGCGTGCAGGCGGACGGCGTGCTGGCCGGCGTGATCGGGGCGGCGTCCCGCGGCGCCGAGGGCGACGGCCGTTCCTGGCACGTGCACGGCCTCGGCGTGCTGCCCGTCCTGCGGCGCACCGGGATGGGGACGGCCCTGACGGCCGCGCTGACCCGAGCGGCCCTGGCCGGCGGGGCGTCGTGGGTGTCGCTCGGGATGTACGCGCAGAACGACGACGCGCGACGGATCTACCGGCGCCTGGGCTTCCGCACGGACGGCGAGATGGCCTCGTTCTCCCCGGCGGGGACGCAGCGTCCGCCCGACTGACTCACCACCTGCGCGTTGAACCGTGGTCGCTGTCGAAGGCCGTGTGCTGACGCGGCGGAAGCGGTGGCGCCGGCCGAGGCGTGTCGTCGCGGCGGGCCCAGCGCCACAGCTCGTGGACGTGCTTGAGCCACAGGCCGGGGCTGAGGGGCGCCACGACGATCCAGATCTTCGGCATCGCCCAGACGATGAGGAACGCGCAGGTGAGGTACAGCCCTGCCCAGCTGCCCGCCACTGCGAACGCCCTCACCACGAAGAGCAGCAACCCCCCGACGGCGAAGACCGACACGAGCGTCGCGATGACGATGCGGACGCGGCGTGGGACGACGGACATCGTGGATCACCTGGGGTCGGTGGAGACGGTCCGCGGCACGCTAGCAAGACGCTCGCCGCCCGGACCGCCCGTTCACCCGTCCGCCGCAACCGGCGAGCCGCATCTACCAGCGGCGCGGGGGAGCAGGCGCGTCGGGACCGGCGAAGGTGCTGTGCTGCGACGGACGGACGTCGTCCGTGTCCGGGAGCACCGGCACCGACGGTCGCGGCCGGGCGTCGAGCGCCCAGCGCCAGATCCACGGAAGTGCGACGAGCACGACCAGGGTGAAGAACGCCTGGACCACCCAGGCCATCGCGAGCCCGGGGTCGGGATCGCGGAGCGCCAGGACGAGCGTCAGGGCCAGCGCGGCGTCCAGGAGGGTCAGTGTCGAGGCGACGACCAGTCGCAGGGCGAACGTGCCGCGGCTCGTGCCGGGCGACGTGTGCATGCGGTGGCCCATGTCAGTGCGAGATCGAGATGCGTGCGTAGACGCGGCGGAGGAACGGCGGCGCCCACCAGTTCGCGCGCCCCAGGAGCGTCATGGTCGCGGGGACGAGCAGCATCCGCACGAGCGTCGCGTCGATCAGCACGGCGACCGCCAGCGAGAAGCCGACCTCCTTGATGACCAGCAGCTCACCTGCCACGAAGCCGGCGAACACGACGATGACGATGAGCGCCGCCGACGTGATGATCCGTCCCGACCGCTGCAGCCCGAGCCGGACCGCCCGGTCGTTCGGGACGCCCTGGTCGACCAGCTCCTTGATCCGGGAGAGCAGGAAGACCTCGTAGTCCATGGCGAGCCCGAAACCGAACGCGATCACGAGCGCGATGACGTACGTCTCGATGCCGCCGGTCGGCGTGAAGTTCAGCAGACCGGACAGGTGCCCGTCCTGGAACACCCAGACGAGCACCCCCAGCGACGCCGCCAGGGAGATCACGTTGGTGACCAACGCCTTGACCGGCACGACGACCGACCCGGTCATGAGGAACAGCAGCACGAGGCACGCCACCGCGACGATGCCGATGGCCCAGGGTGCCCGCTCCACCACGGCCGCGGTGAAGTCGATCTGGGACGCGGCCTGGCCGGTCACCCACGTGGGGAAGGGCGCGTCGAGGGCGCGGATCTGGTGCACCACGTCGCGGGCCACCGCGTCGCCGGGATCGTCGGTGGCGGGCCGGACGCCGATCACGACGTAGGAGTCGACCGGGGTCGGGGCGTCGACGGACGCGACGCCGTCGAGGCCCTCCAGGGACTCGGCCCAGGCGGTCGCCTCGTCGAGCGAGGTCTGCGCCACGACGGTGATCGCCGGGGTCGAGGCAGCCGGGTAGTCGCGGGCGAGCGTGTCCACGAACTCGCGCTGGGCACTGCCCGCGGGCAGCAGCTCCGTGGTCGAGTTCCGCAGCTCGAGGTGCGCCAGCGGGAGCGCCAGGATCCCGAGCACGGCGAGCGACCCGAGCAGCACCCGCCACGGCCGTCGCTGCACCCATCCGGCGAGGCGGGAGAACACCCCCTCCTCGGTCTGCACGTCGGCGGTGCGCGCGAGGAGGCCGCGCAGCCCGGGGATGCGGGCCAGGATGCTCGGCCGGATCATGCGCCGCCCGGCGAGCACGAGGAGCGCCGGGACCAGGGTCAGCGCGGTCGCGGCCGCCACCACGATCACGGCGACGCCCGCCGCACCGAACGCGCGCAGGATCGGTGGCTCGAAGACGAGGAGCCCGGCGATCGAGATGGCGACGATGAGAGCCGAGAACGTCACGGTGCGGCCGGCGGTCGCCATGGTCTGCTCGATCGCGGTGAGCACCGCGCCGTCGCCGCGCCGTCGGCGGCTCCGGGCACCGTCGTCGTCGTCGACCAGGTGGTGCAGCTCCTCGCGGAACCGCGACACCATCAGCAGCCCCCAGTCGATCGAGAGACCGAGGCCGAGCACCGTGACGATGTTGACCACGGACGAGTCGAGGTCGAGCACGTAGGAGAAGCCCAGGAGCGCCGCGAGGCCGCCGGCGATGGACGCGACCGCTCCGACCATCGGCATGCCGGCCGCGAGGAAGCCGCCGAAGACGAGGATCATGATGAGCAGCGCGACCGGCAGGGCGATGGTCTCGCCCGTCCGCAGGTCGGTCTCCACCTGGTCGGTGATCGCCTCGACGATGAGGGTGGTCCCACCCACGATGCCGGTCACCCCGGGAGCGACGGGCTCGAGGTCCGACGGGACGGCGAGGAGGCGCTCCTCGATGTCGGCGAGCGCCACGTCCTGCTCCTGCGCCGGAAGGTCCGGCTCGAGCTCGACCACGACCAGGAAGCCGTCGCCGTCCTGCGCGATGAGGGGGGCAGCGGCCGGGTTGGCGGCGCCGTCGGGCAGCGCGAGCGGGTCGATGACCGAGAAGACGCCGGGGATCGCGGCGAGGTCCTCGCGCGCGGGAGCGAGCGCCGTCGCCACGTCGGGGTCGGCCGGGTCGACGCCGTCGAGGACGAGGGTGAGCGACGGACCGCTGTCGTCGGCCTCGTCGAGGATGGCGAACGCTTCCGAGCTCTCCGACCCGGGGACGCCGGGCGCACCGGTGCTCAGCCGCTCGAACAGGTTCTCCCCGTGGATGCCGAGGACGGCCAGGCCGTACCCGAGCACGGCGAAGACGAGCCACGCCACGACGGTGAGACGAGGGTGGTGGGCGACTGCGCGACCTACTCGGGCGAACACGCGGGCCATCGTCGCAGGTGGAACGGGCGTCTCGCACACGTTGTCACCCGGTGGCGCGTGCGGGTGTCGTCGCCGGACCGCGTCGGACGTCGGTGCGCGTGCGTACCCTGCCCGCATGGACCTGTTCGATGCCGTGACGTCGACGGCCTCCGGGCTGCCCGCCGTCGGGGCCGGCGCGCCGCTCGCCGTCCGCATGCGGCCGCGGGACCTGACCGAGGTCGCGGGCCAGGAGCACCTGCTCGTCGGCGGCTCGCCGCTGCGCCGGCTGGTCGAGCCGGCGAACGACGCGGCACGCCGCGCCGCACCCACCTCCGTGGTGCTCTGGGGGCCGCCGGGGACGGGCAAGACCACCCTCGCCTACCTGGTCGCCGCGACGTCCGGACGCCGGTTCGTCGAGCTGTCGGCCGTCACCGCGGGCGTCAAGGACGTGCGTGCGGTGATCGAGGACGCCCGCCGCCGGCTGGCGACGGACGGCACGGAGACCGTGCTGTTCATCGACGAGGTGCACCGGTTCACCAAGGCCCAGCAGGACGCGCTGCTGCCCAGCGTGGAGAACCGCTGGGTCACGCTGGTCGCGGCCACCACGGAGAACCCGTCGTTCTCGGTGAACTCGCCCCTGCTGTCGCGGTCGCTGCTGCTCACCCTCCAGCCGCTGGACACGGACGACGTCCGACGCCTGGTCCGGCGCGCCGTCGAGGACGAGCGTGGGCTCGACGGCTCGATCGCACTGACCGAGGACGCGGAGGAGCACCTGCTCCGGCTGGCGGGCGGGGACGCGCGCAAGGCGCTGACCATCCTCGAGGCGGCCGCCGGCTCGGCGCTCTCGGAGGACGGGGCGGTCCCGCCGGTGCCGGTGGACCTCGCGACGATGGAGCGGGCCATCGACGTCGCGGCCGTCCGCTACGACCGCGACGGCGACCAGCACTACGACGTCATCAGCGCGTTCATCAAGTCGGTGCGCGGTTCCGACGTCGACGCCTCGCTGCACTACCTCGCGCGGATGATCGCGGCGGGGGAGGACCCGCGGTTCATCGCCCGCCGGATCGTGATCTCGGCGGCGGAGGACGTGGGGATGGCGGACCCCAGCGCGCTGCAGACGGCGGTCGCGGCGGCGCAGGCGGTGGCGCTGATCGGCATGCCGGAGGCCCGGATCATCCTCGCGGAGGCGGTCGTTCACCTCGCCACGGCCCCGAAGTCGAACGCGGCGTACCTCGGCATCGACCGGGCGCTCGCCGACGTGCGCGCGGGCCGGATCGGCTCCGTGCCGGCGCACCTGCGCGACGCGCACTACGCGGGCGCCAAGGTGCTGGGCCACGGGCAGTCGTACGTGTACGCGCACGACCAGCCGCACGCGGTCGCCGCGCAGCAGTACCTGCCCGACGAGCTGCAGGGCACCCGCTACTACGAGCCGAGCGACCGCGGCTACGAGCGCCAGGTGACCGAACGGCTGGACCGCATCCGCGCGATCCTCGACGAGGGCCACTGATTCGGGGATATCGGCCGTTGCAAGGTAGAGTGTCGAGGTCGTCCAGTGGACAGGCGTGCGTGCACGCCCACGCATGGTCCAGTCCGGACGGCCACCTGGGGCCTTAGCCAGCGTCGAGAACAGACGCGACGCATCCACGGTCGGCCCCACGCCCGTCGGAACATCTCCGTCATCGGGTGTGACGTCTACAACGACAGGAAGTAACTCTGTGAGCAGCGTGACCCGCTCGCGTCGCCAGGTGCGCCTTTCCCGCGCCCTCGGCCTCGCGCTGACGCCCAAGGCCGTCAAGCACTTCGAGAAGCGGCCGTACCCCCCCGGCGAGCACGGCCGTGCGCGTCGCCGCACCGAGTCGGACTACGCGGTCCGTCTCCGTGAGAAGCAGCGTCTGCGCGCGCAGTACGCGCTGCGCGAGAAGCAGATGGCTCGTGCGTACGAGGACGCCCGCAAGGCCCCGGGCCTGACCGGTGAGGCGCTCGTCGAGAACCTCGAGACCCGCCTGGACGCCCTCGTCCTGCGCTCCGGCTTCGCCCGGACGATCCTGCAGGCCCGCCAGGTCGTCGTGCACCGTCACGTGCTCGTCGACGGCAAGATCGTGGACCGTCCCTCGTTCCGCGTGAAGCCCGGCCAGACGCTCCAGGTCAAGCCCAAGAGCCAGGCCACGGTGCCGTTCCAGGTCGCCGCCGCCGGTGCGCACCGCGACGTGCTCCCCACGGTTCCGGGCTACCTCGACGTGCAGCTCGAGAAGCTCAGCTCCGTCCTGGTGCGAGCCCCGAAGCGCGCGGAGATCCCCGTGACGTGCGAGGTCCAGCTGGTCGTCGAGTACTACGCCCGCTGATCTGATCGCCACCCGGACGCCCCGCCGCGCACCTGCGCCGCGGGGCGTTCGTGCGTGCGGGGCGGGTAGGGTTTCCGCGGGGTCGAGGACCCCGGAACCAGGAGGCTGGACATGTCGGTGGGTGACGTCGCGGGACTGATCGCCGCGATCGCGTTCGTGCTGCTCGTGGGCTTTCTCGCCGTGCCGCTGATCAAGCTCGGTCGGGTGCTGGACGAGACGCGGACGTCGGTCAAAGAGATCACCGACCACACGGTCCCGGTGCTCGACGAGACGGCCACGCTCGTCGCGTCGTCGAACACCCAGCTGGAGAACATCGACACCGTCACCACGGCTGCCGCCCAGGTCTCGGAGAACGTCTCGGCGCTCACGTCCCTGTTCGCCGCCACCGTCGGCGGGCCGATGATCAAGGCGGCCGCCTTCTCCTACGGCGTGCGCACCGCGCTGTCGGGTCTCGCGGCGAGCGCGCGCCGGAGCCGATGATGGGGCGCCGGCTCACCTGGCTCGCGATCGGGGTGGTCGTGACGGTCGTCGTCGTCCGCAAGGGACGGGCGGTCGTGGACGCCTACCTGCCCGCCGGGACGACGGACGCGATCGACGGCGCCCAGCGGGTGTCCCGGGCGGTCGCGTCGTTCCGGACGGACTTCCTGGCCGCGATGGCCGAGCGCGAGCAGGAGCTGCGCCACGACCTCGTGGGCGACGTGGACGTCGAGGCGCTCCGGGCCGAGCGTCCGGAGCGGGTCGCGAACGTGCGGCGCGCCTGGTCCTCCCGCCACGGCGACGACTGGTCCGGTGCCCCCACCGAGGACCCGGACGACGACGACGGCTACACCTTCTTCTGACCCTGCACGAGCACCGAGCAGTACCCGATCACCACAGATGGACGACGAGGACACGATGCGTACCGCCGAGATCCGCCAGCGTTGGCTCGACTACTTCGAGGGCAACGGCCACGCCGTCGTGCCCTCGGCCTCGCTGATCTCGCCGGACCCGACGACCCTGTTCGTCATCGCCGGGATGGTGCCGTTCATCCCGTACATGCTCGGCGAGCAGACCCCGCCGTGGCCGCGTGCGACCAGCGTGCAGAAGTGCGTGCGCACCCTCGACATCGAGGAGGTCGGCAAGACCACCCGGCACGGCACGTTCTTCCAGATGAACGGCAACTTCTCGTTCGGCGACTACTTCAAGGAAGGCGCGATCACCTACGCCTGGGAGCTGGTCACCGGCTCGCGGGAGACCGGCGGGTTCGGGTTCGACCCGGACACCATCTGGGTGACCGTGTTCCACGACGACGACGAGGCGGCCGACCTCTGGAAGCAGATCGCCGGCCTGCCCGACGAGCGCATCCAGCGCCGCGGGTGGAAGGACAACTTCTGGTCCACCGGCGCGCGCGGTCCGTCGGGCCCGTGCTCGGAGATCTACGTCGACCGTGGTCCCGAGTACGGCGCGGAGGGTGGTCCGGTCGTCGACGAGGACCGCTACCTCGAGATCTGGAACCTCGTCTTCATGCAGTACGAGCGGGGTGACGGAGGCGGCAAGGAGAACTTCCCGATCCTCGGGGACCTCAAGCAGAAGAACATCGACACCGGCATGGGGCTGGAGCGGGTCGCGTACCTGCTGCAGGGCGTCGACAACCTCTACGAGATCGACGAGGTGTTCCCGGTCATCGGCGGAGCCCAGGAGCTCTCGGGCAAGCGCTACGGCGCGTCCCACGAGGATGACGTGCGCATGCGGGTCGTCGCGGACCACGTGCGCAGCTCGCTCATGCTCATGGGCGACGGCGTCACGCCCTCGAACGAAGGGCGCGGCTACGTGCTGCGGCGGCTGCTGCGTCGCTCGATCCGCGCGATGCGCCTCCTCGGCGTCGAGGACGTCTCCCTCCCGACGCTCCTGCCCCTGAGCAAGGACGCGATGAGCCCGTCGTACCCCGAGCTGGCGCAGAACTTCGAGCGCATCAGCCAGGTGGCGTACGCGGAGGAGGAGACGTTCCGGCGCACGCTCGCGGCGGGCACGACGATCCTCGACACCGCCGTGCAGGCGATCAAGCAGCAGGCCAAGTCCGTGCTCTCGGGGTCGCACGCGTTCCAGCTGCACGACACCTTCGGCTTCCCGATCGACCTCACGCTCGAGATGGCGGCCGAGCAGGGTGTCGCCGTCGACGAGACCGCGTTCCGCACCCTCATGAAGGAGCAGCGGGACCGGGCACGCGCGGACGCGCTGGCCAAGCGCGCGGGCCGGGCGGACACGTCGGCGTACCAGGAGCTGCACAGCACGCTGAGCAGCGAGAGCGCCAAGCCGGTCCAGTTCATCGGCTACACCGACGCGACGGCTCGGTCCCGCGTGGTCGGCCTGCTCGTCGACGGGGTGCCCGCCCCGGCGGCGACCGCGCCGGCCGACGTGGAGGTCGTGCTCGACGTGACCCCGTTCTACGCGGAGTCCGGCGGGCAGCTGGCCGACACCGGCGTGATCGTGCTGGACGGCGGCGCGCGCATCGAGGTCGACGACGTGCAGGCGCCGGTCAAGGGCCTGTCCGTGCACCACGGCCGGCTGGTCGACGGCACGGTGACGTTCGGCGAGTCCGGCACGGCGACGATCGACGTCGACCGCCGCCGCGCGATCGCGCGCGCCCACACGGCGACGCACCTGGTGCACAAGGCGCTGCACGAGTCGGTGGGGGAGAGCGCCACACAGGCGGGGTCGCTCAACGCCCCGAGCCGGCTCCGCTTCGACTTCCGCTCGCCGTCCGCCACCCCGTCGCAGGTCGTGGCGGAGATCGAGGCGCGCGTCAACGAGCGGCTCCAGGACGACCTCGAGGTCGCCGACTCGGTCATGCAGATCGACGAGGCCCGCGGAAAGGGCGCGATGGCCCTGTTCGGCGAGAAGTACGGCAACGAGGTCCGCGTCGTCGACATCGGCGACGGCTGGTCGCTGGAGCTGTGTGCGGGCACGCACGTCAAGCGGTCCGGGGAGCTCGGGCTCGTCACCCTGCTGTCCGAGTCCGCGATCGGCTCAGGCGTGCGGCGTGTCGACGCGCTGGTCGGTGCGGGCGCGTACGGGTACCAGGCGAAGGAGCGCGCGCTCGTGGGGCAGCTCTCCGGCCTGCTCGGGGCGCGTCCCGACGAGCTGTCCGAGCGGGTGTCCGGCCTGCTCACCAAGCTCAAGGAGTCGGAGAAGGAGCTCGCGACGCTGCGGCAGGCGAAGCTCCTGGCGCAGGCGGGCTCGCTCGCGGACGGCGCGGCGACGGTGGGGGAGACCCGCGTCGTCACGCACGACGCGGGCGAGGTCGGCGGCGACGAGCTGCGCACGCTCGTGCTCGACGTCCGGTCACGGCTCGGCGAGTCGTCCCCGGCCGTCGTCGCGATCGGTGGTGTCAGCAAGGGGCGACCGGTCGTGGTCGTCGCGACCAACGCCGCGGCGCGCGAGCGGGGGGTGCGTGCGGGAGCGCTCGTCCGGACCGCCTCCGGCATCCTCGGTGGCGGCGGGGGTGGCAAGGACGACCTCGCCCAGGGCGGCGGCACCGACCCCGGGCGCCTCGACGAGGCGCTCGCGGCGGTCGCGACGGCGGTGGGCGGCTGACGTGAGCGTGACCCTCGATCCCGGCGCCGTCGTCCGCGGAGCACGCCTCGCCGTCGACGTGGGGACCGTGCGGGTCGGTCTCGCGACGAGCGACCCGGACGGGCTCGTCGCCACGCCGGTCGCCACGCTCGCGCGCGCCACCAGCACCAAGGGGCGACTTCCCACGGACATCGCGCAGGTGGTGCACGAGGTGCAGGAACGCGGTGTGGGTGTTGTGTACGTCGGGTTGCCCGTCCACATGTCCGGTGCCGAAGGTTCCGCATCCGACGCCGCGCGCGCGTACGCTGTCCAACTGGCGCAAGCCATCGCACCGATCTCGGTGCGGTTGGTCGACGAGCGGATGAGCACGGTGTCCGCCCATCACGCGCTGCAGGCGTCCGGCCGATCCGGGCGCCGCCACCGGCAGGTCGTCGACCAGGCAGCCGCGGTGGTGATCTTGCAGTTCGCGCTGGACGCGGAACGTGCGTCGGGACGACGGCCCGGAGAACGGGTCGAGGTCGACCCGGCACAGCATGTTCCGGCGGCGCGCGGGGGGGCTGCGGGCGACGCACGGACGACGGTGGAGTGACGCGCACGTGACCAAGAGTCAGACAGAGTGGTGGACCCCCGTGGAACGGAGTGACGAGGTGAGCGACCTGTTTGCCGGCGACACCCGTGTCGCCACCACCGAGCCGAAGACCTCCCGCTCCCGCGGCCGGGCCAAGCAGCAGCGCGAGCGCAAGCGTCGTCGCCGCCGCTCGATCTGGGTGCTCGTCGTCGCGATCCTCATGGTCGCGGGCGCCGGCTACGTCGTCGTCGAGCTGATGGGCGGCATGTTCCAGGGCGGCGGCAACGCTGACAGTGGCGTCGAGGACTACAGCGGTGTCGGGCACGGTGCTGCGGAGGTCGTCATCAAGCCCGGCGACACGGGCGCCGACATGGCGACGACGTTGGTCAGCGCCGGTGTCGTCGCGACCGAGAAGGCGTTCAACGAGGCGTTCGCCGCCAACCCGCAGGCGGCCTCGATCCAGCCGGGCACCTACAACATGCTCCTCGAGATGCCCGCCTCCGACGCCGTCATCGCGCTCCTCAACCCGTCGAGCCGCGTGTCCTTCAAGCTCGGGATCCCCGAGGGCCTCACGGTGAACCAGATCGCCACGAAGATCAGCGAGAAGCTCGCCATCCCTGCCGAGGAGGTCACCGCGGCGCTCGCCGACCCGGCCGCCATCGGGCTCCCCGCGGAGGCCAACGGCAACCCGGAGGGCTGGCTGTTCCCGGCGACGTACGACATCGAGCCCGACGCGACGCCGACCAGCGTGCTGGCGCAGATGACTGCGCAGACGGTCGCCGTCCTGACGGCGAAGGGCGTGCCGCAGGACCAGTGGTCGACCGTGCTGAACAAGGCGTCGCTGGTCGAGCGCGAGGCGCGGCTGCCCGAGGACCGGCCCAAGGTGGCGCGTGCGATCGAGAACCGCCTGGCCAAGGAGATGCCGCTCTCGGTCGACTCGTCGGTCGCCTACGGCCTCGGCAAGCCGGGCACCGGTCTGACCACGGCGGACACGCAGGACGCCAGCAACGTGTACAACACGTACAAGCACCTGGGCCTGCCGCCGACCCCGATCGCGTCGCCCGGGACCGCGTCGATCGACGCCGTCCTGGCCCCGGCCGAGGGTGACTGGCTCTTCTGGGTGACCGTCAACCTCGACACGGGCGAGACGCTGTTCGCCACGACGTACGACGACCACCTGGCGAACGTGGAGCTGCTGCGAGCCTGGCAGGCGGAGAACACCAAGTGACGGCGGCCGCCCGGCGACGGGCGGCGGTCCTCGGGCACCCGGTGGCGCACTCGCTGTCGCCGGCGCTGCACCGTGCCGCCTACGCGTCGCTCGGACTCGCGGACTGGCGCTACGACGCCGTCGACGTCACGGAGGACGGGCTCGCGGCGTTCATCGCCGGCCTGGACGACACGTGGGCGGGCCTCAGTCTGACCATGCCGCTCAAGCAGACGGTCATCCCGTTGCTGGACCACGTCGAGCCGCTGGCCGAGGTCGTCGGCGCCGTCAACACGGTGCTCTTCCAGGGACGCACGCTGGTGGGCGCGAACACCGACGTGCACGGCATCGTCGCGGCTCTCGGGCTCGACCGTCCGATCACGAGCGCAGCCGTGCTCGGAGCGGGCGCCACTGCGTCGTCGACCCTGGCAGCGCTCGCCCAGCTGGGCTGCACCTCGCCCGTCGTTTACGTGCGCGCCGTCGCTCGTGCGGGTGGCCTCATGCGTGCTGCGCACCGGATGGRCGTCACCCCGGTGTACCGCACGCTGGAGGAGGCGCCCACGGAGATCGGCCGCGCGGACGTCGTCGTCTCGACCCTTCCCCCGCACGCCGCCGACCCGGTCGCCGAACGGCTGGCGGCGGTCGAGGGCGTGCTGCTCGACGTGGCGTACGACCCCCGGCCGACGGCGCTGTCGGTCGCCTGGGCCGCCGCCGGGGGGACCGTCGTCGGCGGCGAGCAGATGCTCCTGCACCAGGCCGCCGAGCAGGTTCGGCTGATGACGGGGCACCCTGCGCCGCTCGCTGCGATGTCCGCCGCGCTCGAGGACAAACTGACCGCCTGACGGGCTCACCCCCGCCGTCGTTCCTGCCGATTGACCCGGTGATACCCGTGTGGCCGGAACTCGGCCGCCGGTCGACCGGAGGGACGCGCGTGAAGCAGCTCGGGGAGATCCTGCTGGATGACGGTCTGGTCACGGAGGCGCAGCTGCTCGCGGCCCTCGACGAGACCCAGGCCCGAGGTTCGTCGCTGGGACGCACACTGGTCGAGCTGGGGGTCCTCACCGAGGGTCAGCTGGTCAAGGCGCTCGCCAACCAGGTGGGCATGAACTTCGTCGACCTCGACGAGTTCCCCGTCGACCGTGCCGCGGTGTCCCTGGTGCCCGGAGCGCTGTGCCGTCGCTACACGGTGCTGCCCGTCTCGCTCGAGGGCGGCTCGATCGTGCTCGCAACCGCCGACCCCGGCAACGTCATGGCGGTCGACGACGTCCGGAGCGTCACCAACCGCCCCGTGATCCCCGTCATCGCGACGCACGACAACCTCATGCGCGCGATCGACCGGTTCTGCCGTGCGGACGACGAGATGGAGGACCTGTCCTCCGCGTTCAACGAGCAGAACGCGGAGCCGGAGCAGGACCTGTCCAAGCTCGGCGAGATGTCCGTCGACGACGACGCCCCGATCGTCCGGTACGTCAACCTGCTGGTCACGCAGGCGATCACCGACCGCGCGTCGGACATCCACATCGAGCCGGCGGAGCACGACCTGCGGGTGCGGTACCGCATCGACGGTGTGCTGCACGAGACGCAGCGGTCGCCCAAGCAGATCCAGCAGGGCGTCATCAGCCGCGTGAAGATCATGAGCGACATCGACATCGCCGAGCGGCGCAAGCCGCAGGACGGCCGCATGTCGGTGGTGCACAACGGTCGCAAGATCGACCTCCGGGTGGCCACGCTGCCGACCGTGTGGGGCGAGAAGATCGTCATGCGAATCCTGGACAACTCCACCGCGAGCCTGGACCTGCGGGACCTGTCGTTCCTCGACGAGAACTACGAGACGTACAAGGAGGCGTACACCAAGCCCTACGGGATGATCCTGGTCACCGGTCCCACGGGGTCGGGGAAGTCGACCACCCTGTACGCCACGCTCAACGCGGTGTCCAAGCCGGAGATCAACGTCATCACGGTGGAGGACCCGGTCGAGTACCGGCTCCCGGGCATCAACCAGGTCCAGGTCAACCCGAAGGCCGGCCTCACGTTCGCGGGCGCGCTGCGCTCGATCCTGCGGTCCGACCCCGACGTGGTGCTCCTCGGTGAGATCCGCGACCACGAGACCGCGCAGATCGCGATCGAGGCCGCCCTCACCGGTCACCTCGTGCTGTCCACCCTGCACACCAACGACGCGCCCTCGGCGATCACCCGTCTGACGGAGATGGGCATCGAGCCGTTCCTCGTCGGGTCCGCCCTGGACGCGGTGGTGGCCCAGCGCCTCGCACGTCGGCTCTGCGGCAAGTGCAAGGTGTCCTACCGCCCGTCGCCCGAGGAGATGGCCGCCGCGCGGTTCCCGTGGGTGCCGGGCGAGGCGATCCCCGAGCTCTTCCGTCCCGGTGGCTGCGTCGCGTGCTCCAAGACCGGCTACCGCGGACGCCTGGCGCTGCACGAGGTCATGCGAGTCACCGAGGACATCGAGCGGCACGCCGTGGCGCACTCGTCGAGCGCGGACATCGCCGCCACGGCCTTGGCCCAGGGGATGATCTCGCTCCGGAACGACGGCTGGCAGAAGGTCGCGCTCGGTCAGACGTCGATCGAGGAGATCATGCGCGTCGTCGCGTGACCTGCACTCAAGTCGGGCGGTTCATCCGCCGATGAGATCCGAGATACCGAGCTGCTGGTCCCGGGCGCTGCCCGCGACTGCGAACGAACGCGGTACGACAACGTGGAGGCTGTGACGTGACCGAGTCCTACTCAACCGGCCGGGGTGAGCCCACCCGTCCGTTGCCGCCCTACCGCACGGCAGGCCCGCAGGCGGGCGCGCCGCCGGTCTACTCGCCGGTCCCGTCGATGAGCACGCACGTGCCGGACGAGACCCGGGGGAGCGTCACGCAGGCGTTCACGCCCGTACCGCCGCAGGCGTCCGGTGGTCAGACCTTCCTTCCCGCCGGTGGCGGTCCCGCGCCGGCCGGCCCGTTCCACGGCGCCCCCGTGCCGCCGCCGGTCGCACCGGCCGTGGCCGKGCAGCCTGYGTACTACGTGCCGGCCCAAGCAGGTCCGCCCGCGCCGACGCCCGTCGCCGCACCTGCGCCGGCCGCAGCCGAGCCGGCCCGCCCCGCGGC